>NZ_JBEZED010000017.1:0-165873 GCF_040648675.1 Micromonospora sp. NPDC049101
CGGGCGTAGGTGTGGCCGGGGGTGTCGGGGTCGGGGTGGTAGTAGCGGTCGTTGTCCCAGCGGTCGGTGGGGATGGGGGTGATGGCGGTGCGTGCTTCGGTGAGCAGCCGCCAGAATTCCTCGGGGCCGTCGGCGCCGGGGAAGCGGCACCCGATACCCACCACCGCGATCGGCTCGGACGCCGGGGGCGCGGAGTCGTCGCGCTGCGCCGCTGTCGGTGCCGTCGCCAGCGCGCGAGCGGCGGCGGCGATGGTCGGATGGTCCCAGGCGAGGGTGGCGGGTACGTCACGGCCGAGCCGCCTGGACAGCTTCTCCGCGATTCCTACCGCCTGCACCGAGGCCAGACCGAAGTACGTGAACGACTCGTTCGGCGAGACGTCCCGCACGGCGCAGTGTGCGGACTCCGCTATCAGCAGTCGTAGCTGGCTCTCGATGTCGGCCGGCGTCCAGGTCCGCGAGCCGGCGACGGTGACCTGGTCCGGTGACGTGGCGGGCGGCGTGACCTCGTCGCCGGCGGTGGTGACGTCGAGCGGCGCCCCCGGCCGGGTCGCCTCGTCGTGGTCGCTGGCAATGGGCACCGGAGGCGGGTAGTCGCCGTCGAGGTACCTGGTCCGGGCGGCGCGGCGCTGGATCTTGCCGCTCGACGTCGTCGGGAGCGCACCCGGGCGGACGAGCACGATCGCGTCGGCGGCCAACTGGTGCTCGTCGGAGATCCGGCGTCGGATGGTCGCGGCGATCCGGCCGTGCTCGGCGGGGTCGAGCCGACGTCGAGGCAACTCCTGGACCACCACGAGCGAGGGTTCGCCCGCGGCCTCGACCGCGAACGCGGCGCACCGCGTCGAGGCGAGCGCGGGATCGCTGTCGATGCTGGTGGCCTCGATGTCGTGGGGATGGACGTTGCGTCCCCAGAAAATCATCATGTCGTCCACACGACCCGTGACGTACAGCTCGCCGTCGAGCAGCGCGCCGAGGTCCCCGGTACGCAGGTACCGCTGCTTCCCGGTGCCGATGGTGTTGTGGAACGCCCGTGCGGTGGCCTCCGGGTTGTCGAGGTATCCGCCGGTCACGCTCTTGCCGCGAAGCCAGATCTCTCCCACCCGGCCCGCACCGGCACGGCGGCCGGTCGCCGGATCGACGATCTCCACAGTGGTGCCGGACAGCGGACGCCCCGAGCTGACCAGCGCCCGCGCCCGCGCCGGATCTGTCGGCGGCAACACCCGGCCCGCTTCGAGCTCGTCCTTGGCGACGTAGCGCACGACCGGATCGGCACCGACCGCGTTCGTCGACACGACGAGAGTGCTCTCCGCCAGACCGTAACCGGGAATGAGACTGGACCTGCGGAAACCGCAGCCGGCGAAGGTGCGCGCGAAGGCGTCGAGTGTGGTCACCCGAACGGGTTCGGCCCCGTTGACCGCTCGCGTCCAGGTCGACAGGTCGAGATGCTGCCTGGCCTGTTCGTCGATGCGATCGACACACATCTGGTACGCGAAGTTCGGTGCGAAACTCACGACCCCGCCGTACCGCGTGATGGCCTCCAACCAGCGCAGCGGCGACCGGACGAAGGCCATCGACGCCAGGTGTGTCGACGGAAACCCGGAGAACAACGGGAAGACCAGGCCCGAGAGCAGCCCCATGTCGTGGTAGAGCGGAATCCAGCTGACACCGTGCATGTCGGGGTTGAAGGCGAGGCGACTCTCGGTCGATCGGGCGTTGGCCAGCAGATTGCCGTGGGAGACCCGCACACCCTTGGGCATGCCGGTCGAGCCCGAGGTGTACTGGAGGAACGCCAGTGCGGCACCCGTCGAGCCGGGGGGCTGCCAGTCCCGCCCGGAGCCCTCGGCGACATCGTGTCGGACGGACAGCCAACGCGCCTGCCGCAACGAGGAGCCGACAGGCCCGGCCAGGTCGGCCGGCAGGCGATTCGGCTGCGTCGCGTCCGGTGGCGGCTCGTCGGACAGCACGATGGTGGGCCCGCAGTCTCGCGCGATCGCCTCGATCCGGTCGTGGCGCCCCGAGGCGACCGGTGGGTACGCGGGAACCGCCACGAGCCCCGCGTAGAGGCAGGCGAGGAAGGAGGTGACGTAGTCGAGGCCCGGTGGGCACAGCAGGAGAACCCGGTCACCGGGCTTCGCCGCCTGGCTGAGCACGGCCGCGACATCCCGGACGCGGGCTTCGAGCCCGCTGTAGGTCAACTCGTGCACGACGGGCGGCGCGGACCCCACGTGGTCGAGGAACCGGAAGGCGAGGCGGTCGGGTTGGCGCTCGGCGCGCTGGCGGAGCAGCTCGTTGATCGTCTGCGGGCGTGCCGTCACGACTGTGCCCCCCGTGTCCTCGGTGCGTTCGCACTCGTGCTTCCGGAAGCGCTGCACTCGGCGGCGCGTGGGGGAATTCCCGGCACCGCCGAGTAACAGTGTGCGGTGCGGAGGGCTAGGGGATCTTTTAGTTCTGGGGCATGGCAATGCATTTACCGGAGACGATGCGACGCGATTTATGAAAAGTTTCGGTCAATTCCGTCCCCGGGCTGGCGGGGGGCGTAGCGCCCGTTTTCAGCCCACGGTTTCGCCGCCGAACCGACCCGGCGGCGGCCGCCGCCGGGCAGGCGCCAGGGCGGGTACGACGTGCGGGCGCGGAGGTCAGACGCCGATGCGGAGGGGGAGCGTGAGCAGGCCCCGGACGAGGGTGCCGGAACGCCAGCCGAGCTCTTCGGGCTCCCGGGCCAGCGTCAGCTGCGGGAACCGGGCCAGCAGCGCGTTGAGGGCGATCTCACCTTCGAGACGGGCCAGCGGGGCGCCGAGGCAGTAGTGGATGCCGTGCCCGAAGGCGAGGTTGCCCCCCTCCCGACGAATGTCGAGCCGGTCCGGGTCCGGGTACTGATCGGCGTCACGGTTGGCCGAGGTCAGCGCGACGAGGACGAACTCGTCGGCGGGGATCGTCGTTCCGCTGAGTACGATCGGCTCGGTGGTGTAGCGGAGGGTGGCCATGTTGAACGGTCCGTCGTAGCGCAGCAACTCCTCCACCGCCTGCGGGGTGCGGGTGGGGTCGGCCCGCAGGGCGGCCATCTGCTCGGGGTGGCGCAGCAGCGCCAGGACGCCGTTGCCGATCAGGTTGACGGTGGTCTCGTGCCCGGCGATCAGGAGCAGGAGCACCATGTCGAGCGCCTCCTGGTCGGACAGCGCGTCGGTGCCGTCGGTGGCGACGAACATCGAGAGCACATCCGGACCGGGACGGCGTCGCTTGTCGTCGATGAGCCTGCCGAGATAGGCGGCCAGGTCCTCGTACCTGCGCGTTGGTGAGGGTCGGCCGGACAGGATCCCGTTCGACCACTCCCGAAACGCGTCTCGCTGTTCGAGTGGCACACCCAGCAGTTCGGTGATCACGGCTATCGGAAGGGGAAACGCGAAGCTGTCCAGCAGGTCGATCTCGCCGCCGTTGCCGGCCGCCTCGGCCGCCACGGCGTCCAGCAACTCGTCGGCGATCTGCTCGATCCGCGGGCGGTAGTGCGCGATGCCGCGCGTGGTGAACGCCCTGCTGACCAGGCGCCGCAGCCTGGTGTGGTCCGGCGGGTCGCTGTTGAGCATGTGGTGAGCGGCCGACTTGACCACATTGTGGAACTTGTCCGGGTCGGTGTGGCGTTCCATCAGGCGGACGACCGACGCGCTGTTCTTCGCCAGTCGCGGATCGGCGAGCACGGCCCGGGCATCCTGGTGACGGGTGACCAACCAGGCCCGGATCCCGGACGGGACGACGATGCGCACGACCGGTCGTTGCTCGCGGAGCACCTTGTAGAACTCGTGTGGCTGCGCCAGTTGGTCGGCGTCCAGCACCAAAAGATCGTCAACGGTGTCGTCGAGGGGGGCTGCCTCGGTCACGAGTCCTCCTTGGGTGGCGAGTGAGCGCCGACCCAAACGGTGCGACGCCAGACGGTATTCCGCTCACCCACCAACGACCCGTGCCACCTACCCCGCGAAAATTGTACTCGACTGTCAATGACGGCTGTCGATTGAAATTCGGCAGGGCGGCCCCTGCGATCCGGGCGGGCTCGGCACACCGCCGAGCCCGCCCGGACACGATCATCAGGCCACGGGCGCGAGCCTGAACTGCTGGTTGGTCTGTCCGTGGCAGTCGTACAGCTGGATCTGGGCGCCGTTGGCGGTGCTCCAGACGTCCAGGCAGCGGCCGGACTGCACGTTACTGATGGTGCCGTTGGAGTTGACGTTCCACTGCTGGTTGGTCTGGCTGTGGCAGCCGTAGATCTGGACCGCCGCGCCGTTGCCGGTGCCCGCCGCGTCCAGGCACATGTTGCCGTACACCTGTAGTTGTTTGCCCGAGGTGTAGGTCCACGCCTGGTTGGACTGTTTGTTGCAGCCCCAGAGCTGGACCCGGGTGCCGTTGTTGTGGGAGGCGTTGGGCACGTCGACGCAGCGGCCGGACTGCGTGCCGACGATCTCGCTGGCGGAGGTGGGCGGGACGCTGGGCGAGGTGGTGGGGGTCGGCGTGTTGGTGGGGGTGGGTGTGTTGGTGGGGGTCGCCGTCGGGCTGGTCGGCGTCGAGGGCAGCAACGGGCAGGTGCTGCGGTAGGTGACCACGCCGCTGTTGTCCAGCAGCGGGCAGAGGAACTGGCTGTACCGGGTGTCGTTGTCGACGAACATCTTGACGAACGGCAGCATGGTCCGGACCATCACCGGGTTCGACCGCCCGACCATGAACCCGTGATCCGCGCCGGCGACCTCCAGGTAGACGCTCTCCGTCGTGGTCGGGAGGCTGTTGTACAGGCCGGTGGCGTAGGACGGGGTGACCACCGTGTCCGCCTGCCCAGCGAAGATCATCGTGGGCACCCGGTCGTTGGCCAGGTTCGACGAGGGCGAGTACGGCGCGATGCCGACCACTGCCTTCAACGACGGGCGCCGGATGGCCGCACTCAGCGCGCCACCGCCGCCCATCGAGTGGCCGGCGACCGCCAACCGGTTGGGGTCGACCCGGTCGCGTACCGGGCTCTGCTGTGTCAGGTAGTCCAGCGCGGCGAGCAACTGGGTGCCTCGGGCCGTGTCGAAGTCGTTGCGGCTGTTGGTCTCGATGCCGATCACGACGAAGCCGTGGGAGGCCAGCCACGGCCCCATCCAGGCCAGTTCGGCGGAGAACAACGCGGTGTAACCCGGCGAGATCGCGATGGCCCCGAAGGTGCCCTGGCTGGTGTCGGTGGGGTAGTAGATCCTGCCGCCGTTGAAGCCGAACCCGGTCGGGACGCTTACCGACGTGTTGGCGAAGGGGCCGTTCACGGCGGTGACGCTGGTCCGGGTGGGATCCGGGCCCCGCTGGTACGGGTTGTCGGCGGCCGAGGCCGACCCGGTCGTCACCGTCAGGGTGAACAACCCGACCACTGCCGCGATCCCGGCCGCGGCGATCGTGAACAGCCGCCCGCGAAGACGGGAGGGCCGCCGGTCGGCACGGGTGTTTCCGGAGGGTGGTGGGTGGTGTGCATGTCCTCGCACTGTCGGTACCTCCTGGTGGTGGGTGGGGGCAGAATTTTCGGGACCGTTCCGGAAAGAACGAGCGTTGGTGGTCGGGTGCGCCCGGTGGGACGGGTCCGGGACACCACGCGGATCCTCCGGTGGCGAGATAGGACAATCCTGTTCACTGGTCGAGGCGGAGGCCCCGCTCGGTGAGCGGTGGCCAGCATGCCGCGTCCGGCGCTGAAATGATCATGTTAACGTTCACACTTATCGATGGCCTTCAGGCTGGCAGAAGGTTCCAGGATTATCAACCGGTAGTTTCGGACCTGTTGCGGAGTGGGAGGTCACGCCCGGGTCCGGCCGGTGGAGCAAGATCAACTGATGGGTCGGAAGGTTCGACAGCCCAGTTCCGGCGAACGATCGCCGCGTTACCGCCCGCGACGGAGGTTGTCGGCGATGCGGTCCACCGCCTGCTTCGCCTCGATCAGGCTCGTGCCGGTCTGCTTGCGGTACGCGCGAACGGCCTCGATCGTCCGGCCGCCTTCCAGGTGCCGGACCACCTCTGGTTCCACCGGATCGGCGATGCCGAGGTGATCCATGATCAGGTCGAGCTTCCGCTGGACGGCCGCGAGCTGGGTCACCGAGCGGCGCTTCTCCTGGGACCAGGCCCCGATCGCAATCCCGATCGACCCGATCGCGGCGATGACGAGCAGTGTCGCTTCCCACGGAACCATCAGCACATCTAATCACCGGCCCGCAACCGAGGGGCGGCGCCGATGCCGGGCACCGGCGTCGTGGCCCGGCACCCGCGCAGGGCCAGCTCGTGGACGCCGAAGAACATAATTTATTAAATAATATTGACATCCGCGCGTAACGGCTTGCAAGATCGGTCGAAACAACCCAGGAGTACGGGCCTGTCCCACTGCTGTGAAGGAACCCCGTGTGAGACGACAACTGTTCACCACCCTGACCGCCGTCACGGCCAGCCTGCTGATCGTGCCCGCCCCGGCCCACGCCGCCGCCACGAACGACACCGTGGTCGCCACCAAACCCGCACCCCAGCAGGTGCTCAGCCCCACGCCCTACCAGGGCTGGAACACCTACTTCGGCCTCGGCGGCGACTTCTCCGAGCAGTCCGTCCGGGAGGTCGCCGACTCGATCGTCAGCCGTGGCCTGGCCCGGGCCGGCTACGACATCGTCTGGCTGGACGGCGGCTGGCAGGACCCGGAGCCGCGTAC
The DNA here is from genome assembly GCF_040648675.1 of Micromonospora sp. NPDC049101. Lineage (NCBI taxonomy): Bacteria > Bacillati > Actinomycetota > Actinomycetes > Micromonosporales > Micromonosporaceae > Micromonospora > Micromonospora sp. NPDC049101. The sequence goes on from NZ_JBEZED010000017.1 coordinate 6,689, forward strand.
GTCCGCCGGTGACCTGCGGGCCGACCGGGCTCGTTTCCCGAACGGGCTCAAGCCGCTTGTCGACTACATCCACTCCAGGGGCCTGAAGGCGGGCATCTACACCGACGCCGGTCCGTACATCCCCGGCAAGTGTGGGCTCGGCAGCGGCGGCGGCTACTACCAGCGCGACGCGAACCAGTTCGCCGCCCTGGAGTTCGACGCGGTGAAGGTCGACTTCCTCTGCGGGATCGCCGCCGACCTGGACCCGAAGACCGCCTACACCGAGTTCGCCCAGGCGCTGCGGAACAACGCCAGCAAGCGACAGATCATCTTCAACCTGTGCAACCCGGTGACCTCGCCGGACTGGGGCGACTACCCGCAGGAGCAGCAGTCGACGTACTCCTGGAGCTATGCCCCCCAGATCGCGCAGTCCTGGCGGACCTACACCGACGTGGGTTTCGTCGGCGAGATCAAGTTCAAGGACGTGCTGCGCAACTACGACGCGAACGCGCGGCATCCCGAGGTCGCCGGACCCGGTCACTTCAACGACCCGGACTACCTCGGCCCCAACCTCGGACTGTCCGACGAGGAGTTCCGTACGCAGATGACGCTCTGGTCCGCGGCCGCCGCGCCGCTGGTGATCGGCAGTGACATCCGCAAGCTCAACCAGGCGTCGATCGACGCGCTCACCGACCCCGAGGTCCTGGCGATCAACCAGGACCCGGCCGGTGTCCAGGCCGTCCGCGTCGGTGCCGCCGGCACGACCGAGACCTGGGTCAAGCGCCTGGCCAACGGTGACCGGGCCGTGGTGCTGCTCAATCGCGGTGAGAGCTCGAAGATCATTACCGCGAACGCGTCGTCCGTCGGCCTGTCCGGCGCCCGCTTCACCGTGCGCAACGCGTGGACCAACCAGGTCACCGAGAGCGCGGGCACGCTCAGTGCCGCGGTGCCGCCGCACGGTGCCGCACTGCTCCGGGTCGCCCCGGCGCGCGGTCTGCCGGGTGTTCCGCACGTGACCGCCGGCCTTCCGCAGGTCACGAAGGTCGGTGACTCCGCCACGCCGGAGGGGACCGCACCAGTGGTCGGCGGCGGTGACCAGACGCGGGTCGAGGTTGTCGTCCGCAACGACGGCCTGCTGCCCGTGCTCATGCCGCAGGTTGGTCTCGCCGCGCCGACCGGCTGGACGGTTCGGTCGCTCAGCCCGGCGCCGCTCGTGCTCGCCCCGGGTCGGTCCACCACCTTCGCCTTCACGGTGACCCTGCCGGCCACCGCCGCTGCCGGGGACGCCACGTTGACCGCCACCACGTCGTACGACGTGGTGGGGCGCGGCACGACGCGCCAGACGTCGGTGTCGACGGTGGTGGTCGCCCCGGCGCCGCCGACCGGTGCCGTCGTGCTGTCCCACCACGCCTGGGTCAGCGCCACCAGCGGTTGGATGACCCCGACCGTCGACCAGAGCGTCGGCGGCGGGTCACCGATCAGCATGGTCGGCCAGGTGTACCCGACCGGCCTCGGCGTCGCCGCACCCTCCACGGTCCGTTACTACCTGGGCGACAGGTGCGACCGGCTGACCGCGACCGTCGGCCTGGACGACGCGGTCCGCAACGTCGGCCCCGAGGGAGCCACCTCGACCTTCCAGGTGGTCGGCGACGGGCGGGTCCTGTTCGACAGCGGCGTGCTGACCCGTGACGATGTCCGTCAGGTCGACGTCGACCTGACCGGTGTCCGGGTGCTCGACCTGCTGGTCGGCGACGGCGGCGACGGCGGTTACAACGACCGCGCCGACTGGGCCGGCCTGAACGCCACCTGCTGACACGCTGCACGATCGTCGTGAAGATCGAAGCTCCGGCCCGGGTGCGCGCCCAGGCCGGAGCTTCGATCACCGCCGACGTGCGTCGCGGCCGTCCAACTTGGGCGATGCGGCGTCAGCCGGCCAGGTTGTCGCCCGCCCGGTGCCGGCGACGATCGCTCGCGCCCTGCAGGATGGCCGCGACGACGGCGGCCACCACCGAGAGAAGAACGAGCAGCAGTGCCGGCGCCACGACGCCGGTGATGTCCTCGCCGGTGCCGCGCGCCAGCACCATGACCGTGGCGACCCCCGCCACCATCAGGCCGCCGGTGGCCAGCGCGAGGTACTTGACGATCCTGAAGACGGTTGTCGCGTTCCTGGCCATGGTCAACCTCGCAAGGTCCGTCGCGCGTTCCCGGATGATGCCGGTGAACGTCTCGGTGAAGAGCCAGAGGATGAAGGTGCCACGTCCACGGCCCTCGGTCGCGGCCCGGTCCCGGCAGAGGTCGACGAACGTCTGCTCCATGCTGGCGGCGAAACGGTCCCGGTACGGCCGCGGATAGAGACCGAGCAGCCTGCGGTACCAGCGTCGATATCGTGCCTGACCGTCCATGGTCAGGCACCCGTCGCCCTGGGCAGGAGGGAGCGTTCGTGGGCGACCGCGACGACGTGGTGGTATCGCTGCAATTCCGCCGCGAGGGTCTGTCGGCCGAGCGCGGTGATGCCGTAGTAGACGCGGCGCTCATCGTCCAGGGTCGGGTCGATCTTCTTGTCGCTCTCGCGGATCAAGCCCGCCTCGGTCATCCGGCGGATCGAGCCGTAGAGCGTCCCCGGCCCCATCCTGACTTTTCGCCGGGAGTCGGACTCGACCTGTTTCATGATCCCGTAACCGTGGCGTTCCTCGGTCGAGAGCACGAGCAGGATGTGCAGCACCGCAGGGGTGAGGGGTCCGCCGCCTCTGGTGCTTGCCATGAGTCGAAACTATATCCGTCACGGATACATGTCAAGCGCGATCCGTCGGGCGGGGAACCGTTCCGTCAGGTCCAGTTCCCCGCCCCGATCGTCAGGCAGCGGGCCGCTGCACCGCCGTGGCGGGGTTGCCGTCCACCGCCGCGGTGAGTTGCGGAACGAGCTTTTCCAGCAGGAACGGCAGGCTCAACGGGGTGATGAACGAGGTCGCGGCACCGACCAGCTCCTCGTTCTCCAGGTAGATGTCGCGTCCCTCGGTCTTGACCTTGAGCTTGCTGTAGAGCGGGTCGGCCTGCACCTTCGCCTTGTCGGTGTCGTAGCTGTCGATGAGCCAGATCAGCACGCCGGTGTCGAGCATGTCGGTGCGCTCCCGGCTGAGGTTGGCGCCGAACTCCTTGCCGGTCACCTCGGCCAGCCCGGACGGCAGGGTGAAGCCCAGGTCGGTGAGGAACCGGCCGCGCGAGTCCTGCGGGCCGTACACGTAGTAGCCCTCGTAGGTGGTGGCCATCAGGCCGGTCGCGCCGGCGAAGGCCGGGTTCGCCGTGCGGACCGCGGCGAACTTGGCCTCGACGTCGGTGACGACCTTGTCCGCCTGGGCCTTGCGCCCGACGGCGGTGCCGACGGTACGGGTCACGTCCTGCCAGGACACCCCATAGTCGACGGAGTCCTTCGGCTGCGCCACGGTCGGCGCGATCTTCGCCAGCTTCGCGTAGTCGTCGCTGGTCAGCCCCGAGTAGACGCCGAGGATGAGGTCGGGCCGCAGGGCGGCCACCTTCTCGAACTGGATGCCGTCGGTGTTGGTGAGCACCTGCGGCTTCGCCCCCGTGCCCAGCGCGGCCTCGGCCCAGGGCCAGATGGCGCCCGGCTTCTCGCCGAACCACTCGGTGGTCGCCACCGGCACGACGCCCAGCGACAGCAGGGCGTCCTGCTCGACCAGGCCGACCACGGCGATCCGCTTGGGCTCGGCCGGGATGGTGGTGGTGCCGAACTTGTGCTCGATCGAGACCGGGAAGGCGTTGGAGGTGGCGGCGCCGGAGGAGGGGGCCGACGGCTCCGATCCACCGCCGCAGGCCGCGAGGAGAAGCAGGAGCGCGGTCGAAGCGACAGTCGCGCCCCGGCGGATTGAGGGAAGCCGCACGGCTGTTCCTTTCTGCCAGCGAGGCCCCAGGGTGGTGACCTCGAACGGGAGTGTAGGTTAGCCTCACCTAATTGAGTAATGCGAACGGGTGGACGGATGGAGCACGTGTTGACCCCAGGCACCGGCACCCGCCCGGAGCCCGGGACCGTTTCACCCCAGAAGGTGCCGCGCGAGTCGTTGTCGCGTTCCGGTCGGCGCTGGGCCGGCCTCGTCGTCGGCGTCGTCGCCCTCGCCGCCGCCGTGGCGTTGAGCATCGCGGTCGGCAGCCGTTCACTCGGCCTCGGCACGGTCTGGCAGGTGCTCTGGCACGACGACGGCTCCGCCGCCGCGGAGATCGTGCACCGGCTCCGGGTGCCCCGCACGATCCTCGGATTCGCCGTGGGCGCGGCGCTGGGCCTGGCCGGCACGGTGATGCAGGCGCTCACCCGCAACCCGCTCGCCGAACCCGGCCTGCTCGGGGTCAGCCTGGGCGCGTCCACCGGCGTCGTGCTGGCCATCGCGCTGCTCGGGGTGACAAGTGCGAACGGGTACGTCTGGTTCGCCATCGCCGGCGCCGGGCTCACCTCGGCGGCCGTCTTCGCGCTCGGCGGCGCCGGCCGGGCACCCACCCCGGAACGGCAGGTCCTCGCCGGGGTCTCGCTCACCTCCGTGCTCGGCGCCGGCATCTGGGCGATCCTGGTGACCCACCGGGAGGCGTTCGACAGGTACCGGCACTGGGACGTCGGCTCGCTCGCCGACCGGGAGACCAGCACGATCACGCAGTTGGCGCCGTTCCTGGTGGTCGGCGTCCTGCTCGCGCTGCTGCTGGGCCGCCAACTCAACGCGCTGAGCATGGGCGACGACGCGGCCACCTCGGTCGGCGCCCACCCGGGACGGATCCGGGTGCTCGGCATGATCACGATCACCCTGTTGTGCGGTGCGGCCACCGCCGCCTGCGGGCCGATCTGGTTCGTCGGCCTGGCCGTCCCCTACGCGGCCCGGATGTTCACCGGCTCGGACCACCGCTGGATCCTGGCCTACTCGCTGGTCCTCGGCCCCACCCTGCTGCTCGTCTCGGACGTGCTCGGGCGGGTCCTGGTGGCCCCGGCCGAGCTGCCGGTCGGGGTGGTCACCGCGTTCCTGGGCGCACCACTGTTCATCGCGCTGTGCCGCCGACGCCGGCTGAGCACGCTGTGAGCGGGCCGGTGCTCCAGCTCCGCCCGTCCGGACGGACCACCCGCCTGGTGATCCGCAGCCGGGGCGGCGCGCTCTCGCTGCGGGTGCACCTGCGCGCGCTGATCGCCGGCACCGCGCTGCTGCTCGCGGCGCTTGGCGTCGCGCTCGTCAACCTCTCCAGCGGCGACTTCCCGATCCCCGTGTCCGACGTGCTGCGCAGCCTCGTCGGTCAGGGTGACCCGGGCACCGACTTCATCGTGCAGGAGCTGCGGCTGCCCCGCGTGCTGATCACGCTGCTGGTCGGCACGGCCCTGGGCGCGAGCGGCACGATCTTCCAGGGGCTGACCCGCAATCCCCTGGGCAGCCCCGACTTCGTCGGCCTGACGGTGGGCGCGGCGACCGGCGCGCTGATCGTCCTGCTGCTGTTCAACGGCAGCGGCTTCCAGGTCGCCGCCGGTGCGATCGTCGGCTGCCTGGCCACCTCGGTCGCCATCTACCTGCTCGCGTTCCGCCGTGGGGTGCAGCCGTTCCGGCTGGTGCTGATGGGCGTCGGAGTGGCCGCGCTGCTCGACTCGTTCAACTCGTTCCTGATCTACCGCAGCCGACTGGACGAGGCGATCGCCGCCCAGGTCTGGTTGATCGGCAGCGTCAACGGCCCCGGCTGGACCGAGGTGACGCTCGTCGCCGTGGCCGTCGCGGTGCTGCTGCCGGTCGCGCTCTACCACGGCCGGCACCTCGACATGCTGGCCCTGGGCGACGAGTCCGCGATGCTGCACGGCGTACCCGTCGAACGCAGCAGGGTGGTGCTCGCGCTGGCCGGCGTCGGACTCGCGGCCGGTGCCACCGCCGCGGCCGGGCCGATCGCGTTCGTCGCCCTCGCCGCGCCACCGTTGGCGGCGCGGCTGACCCGCTCGCCGAACGCCGGGATCCTGCCGGCCGCGCTGATGGGCTCCGCCCTGTTGACGGCGAGCGACTGGGTGGCCCAGCGTCTCCTGGCCGATGACGACGTCCCGGTCGGTCTCGTCACCGCCGCCCTGGGCGGCATTTACCTGACCTGGTTGCTCTTCCACGAGCGACGTAACGGCGGACAAGGAGCACAGCGATGACCGAGTCGCGGCTGCGGGCCGACGCCCTGACCCTGGCGTACGACAAGAGGGTGGTCGTCCGGGACCTCGACGTCCAGATCACCGACGGGTCGTTCACCGTCATCGTCGGCCCCAACGCCTGCGGCAAGTCGACGTTGCTGCGGTCCCTGGCCCGGGTGCTCAAGCCCCAGTCCGGTGCCGTCTACCTGGATGGTCAGACCATCGCGTCGCAGCCGTCCAAGCAGGTGGCCCGGCAGCTCGGCATGCTGCCGCAGTCGTCGGTCGCGCCCGGCGGGATCGTGGTGGAGGAGTTGGTCGCCCGGGGTCGCTTCGCCCACCAGCGCCTGCTGCGGCAGTGGTCGCCGCAGGACGAGGCGGCGGTCGCCGACGCGATGCGCCAGACCGAGGTGACCGAGCTGGCCGACCGGTTCGTCGACGAACTCTCCGGTGGTCAGCGGCAGCGGGTCTGGCTGGCGATGGCGCTGGCCCAGCAGACGCCGATCCTGCTGCTCGACGAACCGACCACGTTCCTCGACCTGTCGCACCAGTTCGAGGTGCTGGACCTCTGCGCCGACCTGCACGAGCAGGGCCGGACGGTGGTCGCCGTCCTGCACGACCTCAACCACGCCTGCCGGTACGCCACCGAGCTGGTCGTGATGCGGGAGGGCCTGGTTCTCGCCCAGGGCCCGCCCGCCGAGGTGATGACGGCGGAGCTGGTGGAGACGGTCTTCGGGATGCCCTGCCGGGTGATGACCGACCCGGAGACGGACACCCCGATGGTGGTCCCGGCCGGGCGGCAGCGGCGTCGACTGGCCCGCGCCGGCGTCGTCGCGGCGGTCGACCGGGTTCCCGCGTGACCGGCGGGCGCAGCCTGCTCACCGACACGCTCGGCAGGCAGCGGCGGCTCATCTCGCTGAGCACGCTTCTGATCACCGGCCACCAGGCCGGGGAAGCCGCGGTGCCGTTCCTGATCGGTGTGATCATCGACCGGGCGGTGGACGGCGGCGTCGGCAGCCTGGCCCTCTGGCTGGGTGTGCTGGCCGCCGTCTACGTCGGCCTGAGCTACAGCTACCGGTACGGCGAGCGTACCGGCGAACGTGCCGCCGAACAGGCGGCGCACGACCTGCGGCTACGGGTGACCCGGCGGGTGTTGCACGAGCGCGGCGGCGCGGAGGCCGACCGGCTGCCCGGTGCCCTGGTGTCCATCGCGACAAGCGACGCGGCCCGGGTCGGCGCGGTCGCCATCGCCGTCGTCTCCGGCGTGGCCGCGGTCGTCGGCCTGGTCCTCGCGGCGGTCCTGCTGCTGTCCATTTCCCTGCCACTCGGGCTGGTGGTGCTGCTGGGCACCCCGCCGCTGCTGCTGCTCACCCGCCTGTTCGGCAAGCCGCTGGAGGAGCGCAGCGAAACGGAGCAGGAGCACAGCGCGCACGCCTCCGGCATCGCCGCCGACCTGGTCAGCGGCCTGCGCGTGGTCAAGGGCCTGCGGGCCGAGACGGCGGCGGTCGACAGGTACGCGCAGCGCAGCCGCAGCGCGCTGGCGGCGACCGTACGAGCGGCGCGCGCCGAGGCCGCGTACCAGGGGCTGGTGCTCACGCTCAGCGGGACGTTCCTGGCGGTCATCGCGGTCATCGGCGGAATCCTCGCACTGCACGGCCAGATCAGCGTCGGTCAGCTCATCTCCTCGCTCGGCCTGGCGCAGTTCCTGGTCGGTCCGATGTCCACGTTCGGCTGGGTGGGTGCCGACCTCGCGCAGGGCCGCGCGTCCGCCCGCCGCGTCGCCGCCGTCCTGGACGCGCCAGTCGCGGTGCCGGACGGCACGGCGAACCCGGTCACGCCGGCCCGGGGCGGGCTCGCGCTGCGCGGGGTGCACAGCCCACCGCTGCGCGGGATCGACCTGGAGATCGCCCCCGGCGAGGTGGTCGGGATCGTGGCCACCGACCCGGCCGAGGCGGCCGAGCTGGTGCGGCTGCTCGGGCGGGTCCGTGATCCGGCCGCCGGGGTGATCGCACTGGACGGCGTACCGCTCGCCGACCTCGCGCCGGACCACCTGCGGGCCGTGGTGCTGGCCGTCGACCATCAGACCGACCTGTTCGACGACACCGTCCGCGCCGCCGTCTCGCTCGCCGGGCGGGCCGTCCCGGCAAGCGTCGACGCCGCGGTGACCGCGGCGGACGCCGACGAGGTGGCCCGCGGCCTGCCGGAGGGACTGGACACGGTGCTCGACGATCGGGCCCGTTCGCTCTCCGGCGGGCAACGGCAGCGCATCGCGCTCGCCCGGGCCCTGGCCGGCGACCCGCCGGTGCTCGTCGTGCACGACCCGACCACCGCCGTCGACGCGGCGACCGAGTCCCGCATCGCCGGGCGACTGCGGGCGATGCGGGACGGACGTACCACGATCCTGATCACCGCCAGCCCGGCGCTGCTCGCGGTGACCGACCGGGTGATCATCATCCACGACGGCACCGTCCGCACCGCCGGCGCGCACGGCGACCTGGTCGCCGAGGACGACACCTACCGGGAGACCGTGCTCGCATGACCACCGACTCGACGACGTTGCTGCCGATCGCGACCGGACGTCGCACCCTGGCCCAGTTGCGGGAGCTGGTGCGTCCGCAACGGTCCCGGCTGGCCGGGGCACTCGCCCTGCTGGTCGCCGGCACCGCGGCCGGGCTGGTGGGCCCGCCGCTGCTGGGGCGCATCGTCGACCTGGCCACCGGCGGAGGCAGCACCGCTGACGTCGTCCTCACCGGCGCCGGGCTGGTGGCCGGTGCGGTCGTCGAGGCGGCGTTGGCCGGGATCGGTATCGCCCTGCTCGCGCAGGTCGGCGAGGGCGTACTGGCCCGACTGCGGGAACGGTTCGTCTCCTCGGCGCTGCACCTTCCCCTGGAGCAGGTCGAGCGCGCCGGGACCGGTGACCTCACCTCCCGGGTCACCAACGACGTCGCCGTGATCGCGGAGGCGGCCCGCAGCGCGGTCCCCGAGTTCACCCGCGCCCTGCTGACGATCGTGCTCACCCTGGCCGGGATGGCCGTGCTCGACTGGCGTTTCCTGGTCGCGGCGCTGATCGCGGTGCCGGTGCAGGCGCACACGGTGCGCTGGTACGCCCGCCGCGCCGTCCCGCTCTACGCCCGGCAGCGGGTCGCCGTCGCCGCGCAGCAGCACCACCTGCTCGCGACGATCGACGGCGCGTCGACCATCCGCGCGTTCCGGATCGCCGACCAGCACCGGGAGCGGGTCGCCACCAAGTCCCAGCAGGCGGTGGACCTGCTGCTGCGGGGCGTCGCGTTGCAGACCCGGTTCTACGCCCGGCTGCACGTCGCCGAGTTCCTCGGGCTCGCCGCCGTCCTCGGCACCGGCTTCTTCCTCGTCCGCGGGGACGCGGTGAGCATCGGCACGGCGACCGCGGCGGCGCTGTATTTTCACGGCCTGTTCGGCCCGATCAACGTGGCGCTCGCCCTGGTCGACGACGCCCAGGCCGCCGCCTCGGGGCTGGACCGGCTGGTCGGGGTCGCCGACCTGACCCCGCCGGTACGGCAGCGGGCCCGCCCCGGCGACGGCCCGGACGCGGTGGTGGTCCGCGGGCTGGACTTCGCGTACCGGCCGGACCGGCAGGTGTTGCACGACGTCGACCTGACCATCGCCCGTGGTGAGCGGGTCGCCCTGGTGGGCAGCAGCGGCGCCGGCAAGACCACTCTCGCCAAGGTGATCGCCGGGGTGCACCAACCCGGCGGCGGGAGCGTCGCGGTGCCGGCCGGCGAGGTCGCACTGATCACCCAGGAGGTGCACGTCTTCGCCGGGCCCCTCGTCGACGACCTGCGGCTGGCCCGCCCGGACGCCACCGACGACGAGGTCAGCGCCGCCCTGGACCGGGTGCAGGCGTTGGGCTGGGTGCGGCAACTGCCCGACGGCCTGCACACCGAGGTCGGTGCGGGCGGGCACGTCCTCACCGCGGCGCAGGCCCAGCAGTTGGCGTTCGCCCGGCTGATCCTGGCCGATCCGCCGGTGGCGATCCTGGACGAGGCCACCGCGGAGGCCGGGAGTGCCGGGGCACGGCTGCTCGAACGGGTGGCCACCGTCGCTCTGGCGGGGCGTACCGCGCTGATCGTGGCGCACCGACTCACCCAGGCGGTGACCGCGGACCGGGTCGTGGTGATGGAGGCCGGGCGCATCGTCGAGGCGGGCACCCACCGCGAGCTCATCGAGCGGGACGGCCCGTACGCCACGCTGTGGCGGGCCTGGTCGGACCAGCGCGCTCGGCACTGAGCGCGCTGGTCCGGGCCGCCGGTCAGCGGTCGGCGTCGATCAGACTCTGCGGGCGCATGTCGGTCCAGTTCGCGTTGACGTAGTCCACGCAGTCCTGCCGACCGGCCGGGCCGTGCACGGTCCGCCAGCCGGCCGGCACCTCGGCGAAGACCGGCCAGAGGCTGTGCTGGTTCTCGTCGTTGACCAGCACCAGGAACGTGCCGTCGGCGTTGTCGAACGGGTTCGTACTCATCGGATACTCCTCGTGCGGGTGTGCGTTACCAGGGTGTGCAGGGCTTCGAACCAGAGGCGGGCGAGATCGTCCACCGAGCCTTCGGGAAACACGCCGTCCGGCCAGCTCCAGGTGGCGACCAGCTGCGGGCCGGTCGCGCGGTCCTCGGTCTGGGCGTTCAGCACCAGTTCGTACGTCTCGGGCATGGCGTCGTCGGCGCCGTTCTCGGCGGCCTCCGCCTCGGGGGCGAACTCCCAGTCGGCGGCCTCCGGGAAGTCGAACCGTCCCATGTAGTTGAACTGGATCGGCGGATGCGGCAGCGCGGCCAGGGTGGGCGCGGTCACCGGGTTGAGGTAACGCAGCAGGCCGTAGCCCATGCCGTTGTCCGGCAACTCGGCCAGGTGCTCGCGGACCCGCACCACCGCCTCGGCCACCGCCGCACCGCCCACCGACACGTCGATCCCGGCGGTGTCCAGGCAGACCGGGAAGACGTTGGTGAACCAGCCGACCGTGCCGGACAGGTCCGCCCCGTCCACCAGGTGCTCCTCCCGCCCGTGGCCCTCCAACGCGACGAGCACCGCGTCGCCCGCGCCGCCCTGCGCGGCCCGCCACCGGGTGACGGCCACCCCCAACGCGCCAAGCAGGACGTCGTTGACACCGGCGCCGAGCCCGGCCGGCACGCGGGTCAGCAGGGCCTCGGTGACGTCGGTGGGCAGGGTCAGGGTGATGTCGCGCAGGGTGCCGGCCACGTCGATCGCGGCGTCGAGCGGGCGGCGTACCGGCAACGGGTCGCCCCGCCGCACGATCCGCTCCCACCTCGGCAGCTCCGCCACCCGGGCCGGGTCCACCGCCCGCTCGGCGAGGCCCGTCGCCCAGCGGCGGAACGACGTGCCGGTGGCGGCGGTGAGCGGTGCACGGCCGGCGACCGCGTCCCGCCAGGCCGCGCCGATCTCGGGCAGCAGCACCCGCCACGAGACACCGTCCACGACCAGGTGGTGGACCAGCAGCAGCAGGCGGCCCGGCCGGTGCGGGCCGGCGTCCAACCAGGCGGCCCGGATCATCCCCCCGTGGTCCGGGTCGAGCCCGGCCTGCGCGACTGTCGCCTGCTCGACGACCGCGTCCCACAGGCCACGGTCGTCGAGGCCTGTCACGTCGACGCGTACCGTCCAGTCGGCGGCCCGCGACGAGCCCGGCGGCGGCACGGTCACCGACCAGTCGCCGGTGCGGTCCAGCCGGGCCCGCAGCAGGTCGTGCCGGTCGGCGACGGCCTGCAACGCGGCCAGCAGCGGCTCCCAACCCAGCCCCGCCGGGACCTGCACGACCGCGGACTGGTTGAACCCGTCGATCGGGCCGTCCACCTCGCGCAGCCAGCGCATCACCGGGGTCAGCGGGAACGACCCGACCCCGTCGCCGATCCGGCCGTCGGCCCGGTCGAGCACGGTCGCGACCAGGGCCAACCCGGCCACCGTACGCTCCGCGAAAACCTGCCGCGGGGTGAGCCGCAGGCCGGCGGCACGGGCCCGACCGACGAGCTGCATCGCGACGATGCTGTCACCACCCAACGCGAAGAAGTCGGCCTCGACATCCACCGAGGGCAGACCCAACACGGCCGTGACCACCTCGGCCAGGACACGTTCCCGGTCGGTCCGGGGGGCCCGGCCGGCGCCGCTCGTGCCGAGGTCGGGCGCGGGCAGCACGGCCCGGTCCAGCTTGCCGTTGGCCAGGGTCGGCAGCCGGTCGAGGCGGACCAGGGCGGACGGCACCATGTAGTCGGGTAGTTCGACGGCGACCGCGGCGCGCAACGCGGCCAGGTCGAGGCCGTCGCCGCCGACCACGTAGCCGGCGAGGAGGCGTACGCCGGGGCGGTCCTCCCGGGCGACCACCACGGCCTCGGTGACGCCGGGCTGCGCGGCGAGCACCGACTCGATCTCACCCAACTCCACCCGGAAGCCGCGGATCTTCACCTGTTCGTCGACCCGGCCGAGATACTCCACCCGACCGTCCTCGGTCCACCGCACCAGGTCACCGGTGCGGTACATCCGCTCACCCGGCGCACCGTACGGGTCGGCGAGGAAACGCTCGGCGGTCTGGTCGGGCCGGCCCAGGTAGCCACGCGCCAGGCCGGCCCCGGCGACGTACAGCTCGCCGGGCACGCCGGTCGGGGTGTGCCGCAGGGCCCGGTCCAGCACGTACGCGCGGGCACCCGCGACGGCTCGGCCGATCACCGGGGACGCGGTGTCGCCGATCCGGGCGGCGAGAGCGTCCACCGTCGCCTCGGTCGGGCCGTACAGGTTGAACGCCTCGGTGCCGGGCAACGCGCCGAGACGCTGCCAGAGCGCGGGCGGCACCGCCTCGCCGCCGACACCGACCACGGCGAGGGGACAGCGCCCGTCCCGGATCAGGCCGGCGTCGGCGAGTTGCGCGAAGTGCGAGGGGGTCAGCTCGATGAAGTCGATCCCCTCGGCCCGGATCAGCTCGGCGAGCTGCTCCGGGTCGCGTTGCAGTTCCTCGGTGACGATGTGCAGGGCGTGCCCGTCGAGCAGCCACAACTGCGGCTGCCAGGAGGCGTCGAACGCGAACGACCAGGCGTGCCCGACCCGCAGGTGACGGCGGCCGGTGGCGGCGCGGGCGGGCAGGTGCAACTGCGCGCGGTGGCTCCGGAACAGGTTGACCAGGTTGCGGTGGGTCACCACCACACCCTTCGGGCGTCCGGTGGAGCCGGAGGTGTAGATGACGTACGCCGGGTGTTGCGGGCGGGCCGGGCGTACCCGGTCGTCGTCGGTCAGGTCGTGCCCGGCGAGCGTGGCCAACGCCGGGTCGTCGACCAGGACGCGGTCGAGCCCGTCCGCGCTGACACCGACCCCGGTGGCGGTGAGCAGCACGGCGGGCCGCGCGTCGGCGAGCATCGCGGCGACCCGCGCCGGCGGGTAGGTCGGGTCCAGCGGCAGGTAGGCGGCACCGCACTTGAGCACCGCGAGGATCGCGGTGATCGCGTCGGCGGTGCGTGGCAGGGCGAGGGCCACCACGTCCTCGGCGCCGACCTCCCGGGCGGCCAGCAGCCGGGCCAGCCGGTTGGCGCGGTCGTTGAGGTCGGCGAACGTCAGGCGAACCGGGCCGCAGACGACGGCGGGCGCGTCCGGTGACTCGGCCACCTGCCGCTCGAACAGGTCCGCCACCGTCGGGTCGTCGCTCCCGGCGGGCGGCGGCGGGTTCCAGCCGGTGCGGTCCTCGTCCGTCACCAGGTCCAGGCGGCCCACCGCGCGGTCCGGGTCGGTGGTGAACGCGGTCAGGACGGCGGTGAGCGCGCCGACGAGTCGCCGGGCGACCGGCGGGGCGAAGAGATCGGGACGGAACTCCAGGCCCACCCGCAGCCGCTGGCCGGGGTCGACGACCCAGGTGAGCGGGTAGTGGGTGGCGTCGCGTCCGCCCGCGTCGACGGCGGCGAGCAGGCTCTCCGACCCGTCGTCGGCACGCTCCGGGTAGTTCTCGACGATCAGCAGCGTGTCGAACAGCTCACCGACCCCGGCCAGGCGCTGGATGTCGGCCAGCCCGAGGTACTGGTGGTCGAGCAGTGTGGACTGCTCGTCCTGGAGCCGGGCCAGCAGCCCGGCCACCGGCTCGGCCGGGTCGAGGCGCACCCGCACCGGCACGGTGTTGATGAACAGCCCGATCATCGACTCGACGCCGGGCAACTGCGCCGGCCGCCCGGAGACGGTGGCGCCGAAGACCACGTCGTCGCGGCCGGTGAGCCGGCCCAGCACGATGCTCCAGGCGGCCTGGACCAGCGTGTTCAGCGTCAACCCCCGGGAGCGGGCCAGGCCGGTCAGGCGCGCGGTCACGGCCTCGGTCAGCTCCCGCTCGACCAGCTCGGGCACCGCCGGCTCGCGGTGCGGGTCGGCCGGGGCGAGCCGGGTGGCGTCGGTGACCCCGGCCAGCGCCGTCCGCCACGCCTGCTCGGCGGCGGACCGGTCCTGCCCGGCCAGCCAGGCGAGGAAGTCGCGGTACGGCGGCGGGGCGGTGCCACCGTCGACGCCCGCGTACAACTCGGCGAGCTGGTCCAGCAGCGGCCCTCGGGACCAGCCGTCGAGCAGCATGTGCTGGTGGGTGAGGATCAGCCGGGACGCGTCAGGAGTGCGCACCAGCATCATCCGCAGCAGCGGGGCGACCGCCGGATCGAACCGGCGGCCCTCCTCGGCGAGGCAACGCTGCCACGCCTCCTCCTGCCGCGCGGCCTCCAGATCGGACAGATCCGCCTCGGCCCACGGCAGCGTGACGCCCCGGTGCACCACGGCGACCGGTCGGCCGGAGTCGAGCTGGTGGAACGACGTCCGCAGGTTGGCGTGCCGCTGCACGAGTGCCTGCGCGGCGGCGCGCAGCCGGGCCGGGTCGACGGTGCCGGGCAGGTCGAAGACCATCTGCACGGTGTAGAGGTCGAGGCCGTCGGCGTCGAACGCGGCGTGGAAGAGCAGCCCGGTCTGCAACGGCGAGAGCGGCAGCACCTCCGCCACGTCCAGGCCCCGCCCGGCGATCTCGGCGGTCTCGGCGTCGGTGAGCGTGACGAGCGCACCGCTGCCGCTGGCGGCGGTGAACGCCGACCCGGCGGCGGCGGCCAGCGCGGCAGGCGTCCGCAGCTGGAACACCTGCCGCAGGGTGAGCGACAGACCGGCGGCGCGGGCCCGGCCGACCAACTGGATCGAGATGATGCTGTCGCCGCCGAGGCTGAAGAAGTCGTCCTCGACGCCCACCGTGGGCACCGCCAGCACCTGGGCGAACAGGTCGACGAGCACCTGTTCGCGCGGGTTGCGCGCGGCCGTGCCGGTGCCCGCGGCGGCGAGGTCGGGGGCGGGCAGGGCGGCCCGGTCCAGTTTGCCGTTCACCGAGACCGGCAACGCGTCCAGGACGACGAATGCCGACGGCACCAGGTGCGCGGGCAGCAGCGTCGCGAGCCGGGCGCGCAACGCCGCCTCGTCCAGGGCGCCGGCCACGATGAGGTACGCGACCAGGTGCGCGACACCCGGCCGGTCCTCACGCAGCAGCACCACCGCAGAACCCACCTCGGGCTGTGCGGTCAGCGCGGCCTCGATCTCGCCCAGCTCGACGCGCAGCCCACGGATCTTCACCTGGCCGTCGCCCCGGCCGAGGAACTCGAGCACCCCGGGCGCGCTCCAGCGCACCTGGTCGCCGGTGCGGTACATGCGGGTGCCGGGCGGACCGTACGGGTCGGCGACGAACCGGTCGGCGGTCAGATCGGGTCGGCCCCGGTAACCACGGGCCAACTGCACGCCGGAGAGGTAGAGCTCACCCGGCACCCCCACCGGCACGGGGCGCAGCCCGGCGTCGAGCACGCTCACCCGGGTGTTCCACACCGGCGCACCGATCGGGACCGTGCCCGTGCCGGTGCCGCGCTCCGCGGGCCACGCCGTCACGTCGACCGAGGCCTCGGTCGGGCCGTACAGGTTGTGCAGGGCGGCGCCGGGCAGCACGTCCCGGCACCTGTCGGCGAGGACGCTGGGCAGCGCCTCGCCGCTGCACAGGACGCGGCGCAGAGTGGTGCAGCCGACCGCGTCCGGCTCGGCGAGGAACGCGGCGAGCATCGACGGGACGAAGTGCACGGTGCTGACCCGTTCCCGCTGGATCACCTCGGCGAGGTAGACCGGGTCGCGGTGGCCGTCCGGCCGGGCGATGACCAGGGTGGCCCCGGTGCTCAACGGCCAGAAGAACTCCCAGACCGAGACGTCGAAGCCGGCCGGGGTCTTCTGCAACACCCGGTCGCCCACGCTGAGGCCGTACTCGTGCTGCATCCAGCGCAGCCGGTTGACGATGCCGGCGTGTTCGATCTCGACGCCCTTGGGCACCCCGGTGGAGCCGGAGGTGTAGATGACGTACGCCGGGTGCCGGGGGCCGGGTGGGCTGAGCCGCACGTCCGGGTCGTCCAGCGGTCCGTCCAGCACGATCGGTGCGTCAGCGTGGGGCAGCCCGGCGACGCGCGACGCGGTGCCGCCGACGGCGAGCACCGCGACGGGCCGCGCGTCGGCGAGCATCGCCGCCAGCCGGGCGTCCGGGTGGTCCAGGTCGAGCGGCAGGTACGCGGTGCCGGCCCGCCCGGCCGCGAGGATCGCCACGACCAGCTCGACCGAACGCGGAAGGGCCAGCGCGACGACTGTCTCCGGTCCGGCGCCGACGGAGGCGAGCACCCGGGCCAGCCGCTCGGTGCGCGCGTCCAGCTCGCGGTAGGTCATCTCGACACCGTCCGGGTCGACGAGCGCCACCGCGTCGGGGGTCGCCGCGACCTGTGCGGCCACCAACTCCGGCAGGGTCGCCGCGGGCAGTTCGCGGACCGCACCGGTCCCGGCGGTCCGGATCGCCGCGCTCCCGGCCCGGTCGAGCAGGCCGACCCGACCGACCGGGGCGTCCAACCCGGTGACCAGTTCGTCGACGACCGTGACAAGTGCCGTGGCGAGCCGGGCGGCGTACGCGGCGTCGAACAGGTCGGGCCGGTACTCGACGGCGAGGTGCAGGGTCGGGCCGGGCTCGGCGATGAGCGTGAGCGGGTAGTGGGTGGCGTCGTGCCCGTCGGTGCCGGTGACCGGCAACCCGTCGTCGTCGGCGTCGCCGTCCGGATAGTTCTCGAAGACCAGCAGGGTGTCGAACAACTCGCCGTGCCCGGCGACGCGCTGGATGTCGGTGAGGCTGAGGTACTGGTGTTCCATCAGCGCGGACTGCTCGTCCTGGATCCGGTCCAGCAGCGCGTGGGCGGGCTCGGCCGGGTCGATGCGCACCCGCACCGGCACGGTGTTGATGAACAGCCCGATCATCGACTCGACACCGGGCAACTGCGGTGGCCGCCCGGAGACGGTGGCACCGAAGACCACGTCGTCACGGCCGGTGAGCCGGGCCAGCAGCAGCGCCCAGGCGGCCTGCACGATGGTATTCACGGTCAGACCACGGGCGCGGGCGTTCGCGGTCAACGCCGCCGTCCGGTCCGCGGCCAACTCCACCTCGGCCACCTCGGGAGCCAGCGCGGCACGACGCCCGTCGGCGGGCGCGACACGGGTGGGTTCGGCCAGGCCGCCGAGCGCGGCGGCCCAGGCGTTCTCGGCGGTCCGCCGGTCCTGCCCGGCCAGCCAGGCGAGATAGTCCCGGAACGGCCGGCCGGTCACCGGCGCGGTGTCGCCGTCGCGGTACAGGGCGGACAGCTCGGCCAGCAGCGGTCCCCGGGACCAGCCGTCCAGCAGCAGGTGGTGGTGGGTGAGCACGAGCCGGTGCGCGTCCGGGCCGGTACGCACCAGGGCCAGGCGCAGCAACGGCGCGACGGCCGGATCGAAACGGCGGCCCTGCTCGGCGAGGAGCCGCTGCCAGGCCACCTCCCTCGCGTCGGTGTCCACCTCGGACAGGTCGACGTCGGTCCACGGCACGGCAACGGTGGCCGGGACGACGCTGACCGCCGTGCCGGACCCGAGGTGGTGGAACGAGGCGCGCAGGCTGGGCTGCCGGTCGAGCAGCGCCTGACCGGCGGCGCGCAGGCGGGTGGCGTCGATCGGCCCGGTCAGGTCGACCACCATGCGGACGGTGTAGACGTCCGGGCCGGCGTCGTCGAGCAGGCTGTGGAACAGCAGGCCGGTCTGCAACGGCGAGAGCGGCAGCACCTCGCGGACGTCGACGCCGAGGCCAGCCAGTTCGCGCCGGTCGGCCTCGGTGAGGGTGACCAGGGACAGGCTCGACGGCACCGCGTCGGCACCGGTCACGGTGCCGGCGACGGCCACCAGCCGGGCCGGGGTGCGCTGGAGGAACACCTGACGCGGGGAGATCAGCAGGCCGGCGACCCGGGCCCGGCCGACCAACTGCATCGACATGATGCTGTCCCCGCCGAGGGCGAAGAAGTCGTCGTCGATGCCGACCGCGGGCACCCCCAGCACCTCGGCGAAGACGTCGCAGAGCAGCTTCTCGCGGGGAGTCCGGGGTGTGCGCCCGCTGTCGGCGGTGAACTCCGGGGCGGGCAGGGCGGCCCGGTCCAGCTTGCCGTTCACCGACACCGGCAGCGCGTCCAGGGCGACGAACGCGCCGGGCACCATGTAGTCGGGCAGCGTGGCGGCCACTTCCGCCCGCAACCGGCCGAGATCGGTGCCGCCGACGACGTACGCGACGATCCGCTTGACGCCACCGTCGGTCCGCAGCACCACGGCGGCCTGCCGGACGCCCTCCTGGCGGGCCACGACAGCCTCGATCTCGCCGAGTTCCACCCGGAACCCGCGGATCTTGACCTGGTGGTCGACGCGGCCGACGAACTCCAACGCCCCGTCCGGGGACCAGCGCACCAGGTCGCCGGTGCGGTACATCCGGCCGCCGCGCCCGGCGAACGGGTCGGGCAGGAAGCGCTCGGCGGTCAGGCCGGGCCGGTTGTGGTAGCCGCGGGCCAGGCCGAGACCGCCCAGGTACAGCTCGCCGACGATACCGGGCGGGACCGGGTTCAGGCCGCTGTCCAGCACGTACGCCAACTGCCCCGGATCCGGATAGCCGATCGGCACGGTGCCGGTGGAGACCGGGGCGCACTCCCACAGGGTCGCGTTGACGCTCGTCTCGGTGGGCCCGTACGCGTTGAACATGCGCCGGCCGGCGGCGAACCGCTCGGCCAGCCGGGCGGGCACCTCCTCGGTGCCGACGAGCATGGACACCCCCAGCGGCAGTCGGCAGTCGGCGGGCAGCGCGCTGAGCACCGACGGCGGCAGGGCCAGTTGGGTGACCTCGTGCTTGGTGAGGTAGTCGACGAGCGGCGCGCCGGGAACGCGCAGTTCGGCCGGGACCACCACGAGCGCACCGCCGGACAGCAGCGCCTGGCACAGCTCCCAGTAGGCGAGGTCGAAGCTGGGCGACGCGAAGAGCAGCACCCGACTGGAATGCGTGACACCGAGCCGGCGCCGCTGGGTGGCGAGCAGCTTCGCGACGCCCTCGTGGGTGACGACGACGCCCTTGGGCCGCCCGGTCGAACCGGAGGTGTAGATGACGTACGCGGCGTCCGCGACGGCGGGCGCGACAGGCGTCACGTCCGGTCCGGACGCGGCCACGTCCACCACGGGCACGTCGCCGGGCAGCGCGTCGGCCAGCTCGGCGCGGGTGACGACGCAGGCCGGCGCGGCGTCCGCCAGCATGTAGCGCAGCCGGTCGGCCGGGTAGTCCAGGTCCAGCGCGAGGTAGGCGGCACCGGAGCGCAGCACGCCGACAAGGGCGGTGACCAGGTCGACGGAGCGGGGGAGTGCCACCGCGACGACCTGGCCGGGGCCGACCCCACGGGCGGCCAGCGCCCGGGCCAGCCGGTCCGAACGCACGGCCAACTCGGCGTAGCTGACCTGCTCGTCCTCGCAGATCACGGCGATGTTCTCCGGGTACGCCGCGACCATGTCGGCGAACTGCCGGGGGAAGGTGGTGGCGACGATGCCGTCCGTGCTGCCGTTCCACTCGGTGCGGACGGCCGCACGCTCGGCCGGGTCGAGGATGTCGATCCGGCCGACCGGGGCCGCCGGGTCGGCGGCCAGCGCGGTGACGACGCGGACCAGCCGGTCGAGAATGGTGCGGGCGGCGTCGGCGTCGAACACGTCGGCGCGGTGCCGGATCTCCAGGTTGATCCGCGAGCCCGGCTCGGCGACAAGGACCAGCGGATAGTGGGTGGCGTCCTCGTCCTGCGCCTCGGTGACCCGCAGCCCGGGCACCGGCTCGGCGGCGTCCGGACTGTCCGGGTAGCTCTCGAAGACGGTGAGGGTGTCGAACAGCTCGCCGTGCCCGGCCAGCCGTTGGATGTCGGCCAGCCCGAGGTACTGGTGCTCCATCAGCGCGGCCTGCTCGTCCTGTAGGCGCACGAGCAGGTCGCGGGCCGGCTCGGCCGGGTCGATGCGGACCCGCACCGGCACGGTGTTGATGAACAGGCCGATCATCGACTCGACGCCGGGCAACTGCGGCGGCCGCCCGGAGACGGTGGCGCCGAAGACCACGTCGTCGCGGTTGGTGAGCCGGGCCAGCAGCAGACCCCAGGCCGCCTGCACCACCGTGTTGACGGTGACGCCGAGGGTACGCGCGAGGTCGGTGAGTCGGCCGCTCAGCTCGGCGGGCAGCGCGGTCTCCACCGAGCCGGGGACGACCGGCTCGGGCGTGGTGCCGGCGGGTGCCATCCGGGTCGGTTCGTTCAGCCCGGCGAGCGCGTCCCGCCAGGCGGCGGTGGCCGCGTCCCGGTCCCAGCGGGCCAGCCACGCCAGGTACGCCTTGTACGGGGTGACCGGCGGCAACGAGCCGGGCTTGGCGTACAGGCCGAGCAGTTCCCGCACGAGCAGCGGCGCGGACCAGCCGTCGAGCAGGATGTGGTGGTGCGTGATGGTGAGGCGGTGTAGCGCGTTCCCGAGTCGGGTCAGCGTCATCCGCAGCAGCGGCGGACGGGCCATGTCGAAGCGTTGGTGCCTGTCGGCGGCGGCGAGCCGGTCGAGTTCGGCGGTGCGTTCGGCCTCGGGCAGGCCGCTCAGGTCGTGCTCGGCCCAGGGCAGCCGGGCCCGGGTGGGAATCGCGGCGACGGTGCTGCCCTTTGCGGTACGCCGGAACCCGGCCCGCAGGTTGGCGTGCCGGTCGAGCAGCGCCTGCCCGGCGTCGCGCAGCCGGACGGTGTCCAGCGGCCCGGTCAGGTCCAGCGCGGTCGACACGGTGTAGACGTCGGGGGCGTCGGTGTCGTAGAGCGCGTGGAAGAGCAGCCCCTCCTGCAACGGCGTCAGTGGCAGGACGTCCTCGAGCCCGGTCTTCTTGGTCACTGCGTCTCCCACTCGGACTCGAGGTCGGCGAACTCGGCCTCAAGGCTGTCGATGTCGGCCTGGCTCACCTCGACCAGGCTCAGGTCGGACGGGGTGTAACCCCCGGATCCCGGGTCGGCGGCGAGCGCTCGCAGCGCCTCCTGCCAGCGGCGGGCCAGCTCACGGACCTGCTCACCGGTGAGCAGGTCCCGCGGCCAGGTGAAGGTCGCGGCGAGCCGGGGCCCGTCGGCGTGGTCCTCGGCGGTCGCGTTGATCTCCAGCGGGTAGTCGGCGGGCATGCCGTCGTCGGCGCCGCCGCCCCAGCCCTCGCCGGCCGGTTCCCACGGGCCCTCGTCGGCGTTCCCGGCGGCGAACCGGCCGAGGTAGTTGAAGCCGATCAGGGGTGGGCCGTACCCGGCGAGCACGCCTGCCGTCTCGGGGTTGAGGTGGCGCAGCAGGCCGTAGCCGACGCCGTTGTCCGGCGCCGCCCGCAACCGCTCCTTGATCGTCTTCAGGGCGTCACCGTGTTGCTCCGCGCCGAGGTCGAGTCGGACCGGGTACTCGCTGGTGAACCAGCCGACCGTGCGGGACAGGTCGGCGCCGGCCACCAGGTGCTCCTCGCGGCCGTGCCCTTCGAGCATGACCAGCCAGCCGGCACCGCCGGCCCAGTCGCGCAGCGCCAACGCGAGCCCGGTCAGCAGCACGTCGCCGACGGCGGCGTGGAAGCCGGCGGGCACCGTGGTGAGCAGCGGCTGGGTCTCCTCCGGTGGCAGCTCGATGGTGATCTCGTCGCAGGTGCCGGTGCGGTCGCGGGCCGGGTCGAGAGGTCGGCTGCCCAGCGCGGCGCGCGGCCCGGCCAGAACCTCGGTCCAGTACGGCAGTTGCGCCACCGTCCGCGGGTCGCGGGAGAGGCCGTCGAGTTCCCGGGCCCAGCGGCGGAACGACGTGCCGGTGGGCGGGAGGGTGATCGGGGTGCCCGCCTGCCGGGCCGCCCAGGCGGCGGCGAGGTCGGGCAGCAGGATCCGCCAGGACACCCCGTCCACGGCGTAGTGGTGCACGACGAGCAGCACGTGCCCGGGTTCGAGCAGCACCGCCTGGAGCATGACACCCCGGGCGGGGTCGAGCCGGTCGCGGGCCGCGGCGGTGATCGCGGGCAGGTTCTTCTCGTCGTACGCGGTCACCCGCACGACGTCGACAGGCGCGCCGGGCTCGGGGATCCGCACACCGGCCTCGGTCACCCGGGCGCGCAGCAGGTCGTGGCGGTCGACGAGCGCCTGCACCACCTCGGCCAGCCCGGCGGCGGTGAGCCCGGCCGGGGCGTGCAGCAGCATCGACTGGCTGTAGCCGGTGGTCGGGCCCCGCACCTCGGCGAGCCAGCGCATCACCGGGGTGAGCGGCGCGCTCCCGTACGCCTCGCGCGGGTCCTCGGCCACCGGCGCGTCGACGGTGGCGGCCTGGGCCAGCCCGGCCGGGGTCTTGTGCCGGAACACGTCCCGGGGGCTGATGCCGAGGCCGGCCGCGCGGGCCCGGCTGACCAGTTGGATCGAGACGATGCTGTCGCCGCCCAGGGCGAAGAAGTCGTCGTCGATGCCGACCGATGGCAGGCCCAGCACCTCGGCGAACAGGTCACACAGGTGTTGTTCGCGGCTGTTGCGGGCGGCCGTGCCGCCGACCAGCTCGGAGAAGTCCGGGGCGGGCAGTGCCGCCACGTCGAGCTTCCCTGCGATGGTGCGGGGCAGCGCGTCCACCTCGACGAACGCCGAGGGGATCATGTAGTCCGGCAACGTGGCCCGCAGCCGGTCCAGGTCGACGGGTCCACCCACGACGTAGGCGACCAGCCTGCCGTCGCGGAGGACCACGGCGGCCTGGCCGAGGGCGGCCTCGATCTCGCCCAGCTCGATGCGGAAGCCGCGGACCTTCACCTGCCCGTCGGCGCGGCCGGCGAACTCCAACACCCCGTCGCGGTTCCATCGGGCCAGGTCCCCGGTGCGGTACATCCGCGCACCGGCCGGACCGTACGGGTCGGCCACGAACCGCTGCGCGGTGAGCCCGGCCCGGTTGAGGTACCCGTGGGCCAGCCCCGCGCCGGCCACGTACAGCTCACCGAGCACCCCTGGTGGCACCGGCCGCAGGGCGGCGTCGAGGAGGTAGGTGCGGACGTTCGCCAACCGGTACGCCGACCGCTCCGGGCCGTGCCACCCGTATGCGTCCACGGACGCCTCGGTCGGCCCGTACAGGTCGTGGCAGGTCAACCCGGGAGTTGCGCAGACCTGTTGCCACAGTCGTTCGTCGATCGCCTCGCCACCGACGAGCAGCACGCTCAGGCCCGCGTCCAACAGGCCCGCTGGCACCAGCTCCCGCAGGTAGGTGGGCGTCACGTCCAGCACGTCGAGGTGGTGGCGGCGGACGTAGGCGACCAGCGCGGCGTCGTCGCGGTACTCGTCGTCGTCGAGGACGTGCAGGGTGTGCCCGTCGAGCAGCCAGAGCAACGGCTCCCAGGACCCGTCGAACGTGAACGACGCGACGTGCGCCACCCGACGCCGAGGGCCGGCCATCAGCCGTTCCCGATGCGACGCGAACAGGTTCACGATGCCCCGGTGGGGCACCACCACGCCCTTCGGCCGGCCCGTCGACCCGGACGTGAAGATCACGTACGCGGGGTCGTCGGCCCGGGGGCGGTCGGGGTTGCCGATCGGGCCCTCGAAGAGGGTGGCCTCGGCGAGCAGCAGGTGGGCGTGGTCCGGCGGCAGGGGAGTGTCGCCGGTGGTGAGCACCAGCGTCGGCGCGGCGTCGTCGAGCATCGCGGCGATCCGGTCGGTCGGCTGGTGCGCGTCGAGCGGCAGGTACGCCGCTCCGGCCCGGAGTACGCCCAGGATCGCCGGGACGGTGAGCGGGCGCGATACCGCCAGCGCGACCAGGGCACCCCGGCCGACGCCGCGTCCGGCCAGCACGCCGGCCAGCCGGGACGACCACCTGTCCAACTCGGCGAACGTCCACGACCGGCCACCGGAGACCAGCGCCACGGCCGCCGGTGTGGTCGATGCCTGCGTCTCGAACAGGTCCACGATGGACCCCGGCGGTGTGGTCGCGTCGGCGTCGACGGCGAGCAGCAGGTCCCGTTCGTCCTGGCTCAGGACGTCGATTCGGCTGACCACCGCCGACGGGTCGGTGGCGACCGTGGCGAGGACCCGCTGCAACCGTTCGACAAGGATCTGGGCGGACGCGCGGTCGTACCGGTCGGTGGCGAATTCGAGGCTTCCCTCGATGCCGCCGTCCGGAGCGTCGGCGAAGTCGAAGGAGAGGTCGAACATCGCCGTACGGTGTCCGACGGGTTCGGGCGTCCCGGTCAGCTCGGCGAGTGTCCAGGTGTCGCCCCCGCCCGGCAGGTAGGAGACCATCGTCTGGAACAGCGGGTGCCGGCCCAGGGACCGGACCGGGTTCAGCGCCTCCACGAGGTGTTCGAACGGCACGTCCTGCCTGTCGAAGGCGGCCAGGTCGGTCTCCCGTACCCGGGCCAGCAACTCGCGGAACGACGGGTCACCCGAGGTGTCCGTCCGCAAGACCAGCGTGTTCACGAAGAACCCGACGAGGTCGTCCAGGGCGGCGTCCGGTCGGCCCGCCACCGGTGCGCCCAACGGCACATCGGTGCCCGCGCCCAACCGGGACAGCAACACCGCCACCGCCGCCTGCACCACCATGAACAGGGAGGTCCCGGTCGATCGGGCCAACTGCCGGAGGTCGCGCGCCACCGCGTCGGGCAGGACGAAGTCGACGAGGTCACCCCGGTGACTGGCCTCCGCCGGGCGGGGCCGGTCGGCCGGCAGGTCCACCTCGTCGGGCAGCCCGGCCAGGGCCTCCCGCCAGCCGTCGACCTGCGCGGTGAGCGCGCCCGACTCGGCGCGCTGCCACAGCGCGAAGTCGGCGTACTGCACGGGGAGCGGTCGGAACGCCGGGGCGTGTCCGGCGCGGCGTGCCTCGTACGCCGCGGTGAGGTCGGCGCGCAACGGTTCGTCGGACCACTCGTCACCGGCGATGTGGTGCACCAGCAGGAGCAACACGTGCTCGTCCGGTGCCACCCGGAACACGTCGACCCGCAGCGGCGGCTCCCGATCGAGCGCGAACGCGTGCTCGGCGGCGGCGTCGACGTCGCCGCCCTCGTGGAACGCGACCGGGACGGCATCCGGTGGGAGGATGTGCTGGTAGGGGGTCCCGTCGACGTCCGGGAAGACGGTCCGGAGGGTTTCGTGGCGGGCGACCACGTCGCCGATGGCCGCGACCAACGCGTCCGGGTCCAGGCGGCCGCGCAGCCGCCAGGCGATCGGGATGTTGTACGTCGGGTTCGGCCCTTCGAGCCGGTAGAGGAACCACAGTCGTTGTTGGGCGTACGACAGTGGCACCCGGTCCGGGCGTGCTCCGGCCACCAGCGGTGCTCGGCTCGATCCGACAAGCCTCGGCAGCAAACCCGCCACCGTGGGTGTGTCGAACACGGCGCGGACCGGTAGCTCGACGCCGAGGACGGCCCGCACCCGGCCGGCGAGGCGCATGACCAGCAGTGAGTGGCCGCCGAGGGCGAAGAAGTCGTCGTCGATGCCCACCGATGGCAGGCCCAGCACCTCGGCGAACAGGTCGCACAGGTGTTGTTCGCGGCTGTTGCGGGCGGCCGTGCCGCCGACCAGCTCGGAGAAGTCCGGGGCGGGAAGTGCCGCCACGTCGAGCTTGCCTGCGATGGTGCGGGGCAGCGCGTCCACCTCGACGAACGCCGAGGGGATCATGTAGTCCGGCAACGTGGCGCGCAGCCGGTCCAGGTCGACAGGCCCACCCACCACGTAGGCGACCAGCCGGCCGTCGGTCACCACCACGGCGGCCTGGCCGAGGGCGGCCTCGATCTCGCCCAGCTCGATCCGGAAGCCGCGCACCTTGACCTGTCCGTCGGCGCGGCCGGCGAACTCCAGCACCCCGTCGCGGTTGTACCGGGCCAGGTCCCCGGTGCGGTACATCCGCGTACCGGCCGGACCGTACGGGTCGGCCACGAACCGCTGCGCCGTCAGGCCCGCCTGGTTCAGGTATCCGTGCGCCAGCCCCGCCCCGGCCACGTACAGCTCACCGAGCACGCCCGGGGGCACCGGCCGCAGTCCGGCGTCGAGGAGGTAGGTGGGCACGTTGGCCAACCGGTACGCCGACCGGTCCGGACCCTCCCACCCGTAGGCGTCCACGGACGCCTCGGTCGGCCCGTACAGGTCGTGACAGGTCAACCCGGGCGTGGCGCAGACCTGTTGCCACAGTCGTTCGTCGATCGCCTCGCCACCGACGAGCAGCACGTTCAGGCCCGCGTCCAACACCCCCGCCGGCACCAGCTCCCGCAGGTAGGTGGGCGTCACGTCGAGCACGTCGATCCGCTGGTCACGCAGCCGCGACACGAGAACACCCGCGTCGCGGTACTCGTCGTCGTCGAACACATGCAACGCGTGCCCGTCGAGCAGCCAGAGCAGCGGTTCCCACGACCCGTCGAACGTGAACGACGCGACGTGCGCCACCCGACGCCGGGGGCCGCCCATCAGCCGCTCCCGATGCGACGCGAACAGGTTCACGATGCCCCGGTGGGGCACCACCACACCCTTCGGCCGGCCCGTCGACCCCGACGTGAAAATCACGTACGCGGGATCGTGTGCCGACGGCGCACCCACGAACGGCTCCGCCTCCGGCGCCGCCGAACCCACCACCAGCCGAGGGCCCGACCAGGGCACGTCGGTGTCCCCGGTGGCGACCAGGATCGCCGGCTGCGCGTCGTCGAGCATCGCCGCGATCCGGTCGGTCGGCTGGTACGCGTCCAGCGGCAGGTACGCCGCACCCGCCTTGAGCACGCCCAGGATCGCCGGGACGGTGAGCGGGCGGGAGGTGGCCAGCGCGACGAGGCCCCCGGCGTACGAGGCCAGCGCACCGGCGAGCCGCGACGACCAGTCGTCCAACTCGGCGTACGTCCAGGCGCGTCCGCCGGAGACCAGGGCCACCGCCTCGGGGCTGGCCGCCGCCTGCGCGACGAACAGGTCCACGATGGAGCCAGGCGGGATCGGTGTGGTGGCCGGCACGGCCAGCAGCCGGGAACGCTCGGCGGGGGCGAGCACGTCGATCCTGCTCACCACCGTCGACGGGTCGGTGGCGACGGTGGCGAGGACCCGCTGCAACCGCTCGACGAGGGTCTGGGCGGACGAACTGTCGAACCGGTCAGTGGCGTACTCCAACTCGCCTCGGACGCCGCCGCGGGTCTCGAAGAAGTCGAAGGACAGGTCGAACATCGCGACGTGCTGGCGTACCCGCTCGGTCTCGACGCGCAGCGACCCGAGGTGCCAGGCGGCGTCGGCCTCGCCGAGGTAGGAGACCATCGTCTGGAACAGCGGGTGCCGGCCCAACGACCGGACCGGGTTCAGCGCCTCCACGAGGTGTTCGAACGGCACGTCCTGCCTGTCGAAGGCGGCCAGGTCGGTCTCCCGCACCCGGGCCAGCAACTCGCGGAACGACGGGTCACCCGAGGTGTCGGTGCGCAGCACCAGCGTGTTCACGAAGAACCCGACGAGGTCGTCCAACGCGGCGTCCGGTCGGCCCGCCACCGGTGCGCCCAACGGCACATCGGTGCCTGCGCCCAACCGGGACAGCAACACCGCCACCGCCGCCTGCACCACCATGAACATGGAGGTCCCGGTGGACCGGGCCAGCGCACGCAGCCGTTCGGTCACCTCGGCGGGCAGCGTGAAGTCGACCACGTCGCCACGGTTACCGGCCTGCGCCGGGCGGGGCCGGTCGGCCGGCAGGTCCACCTCGTCGGGCAGCCCGGCCAGGGCCTCCCGCCAGCCGTCGACCTGCGCGGTGAGCGCGCCCGACTCGGCGCGCTGCCACAGCGCGAAGTCGGCGTACTGCACGGGCAGCGGCGGGAACGCCGGCACCAGCCCGGCGCAGCGGGCGGTGTAGGCGGCCACGATGTCGCGGCGCAGTGGCACATCCGACCACTCGTCGCCGGCGATGTGGTGCAACAGCAGCAGCAACACGTGCTCGTCCGGTGCGATCCGGAAGAGCTGGGCGCGCAGCGGCGGCTCGTGGTCGAGGCGGAATCCGTACCCGCCGATCTCGGCCAGCCGCCCGGGGAGGTCCGCCTCGGCGATGTCCGTCACCGGCACCGCGACCGGTGCGGCGGGCAGGACCTGCTGGTACGGCTCGCCGCCGTCCTGCTCGCCGAAGATGGTGCGGAGGGTTTCGTGGCGGGTGACCACGTCGCCGATGGCCGCGACCAACGCGTCCGGGTCCAGTCGGCCGCGCAGCCGCCAGGCGATCGGGATGTTGTACGTCGGGTTCGGCCCTTCGAGCCGGTAGAGGAACCACAGCCGTTGTTGGGCGTACGACAGTGGCACCCGGTCCGGGCGTGCTCCGGCCACCAGCGGTGCTCGGCTGGACCCGACAAGCCTCGGCAGCAAACCCGCCACCGTGGGTGTGTCGAAGACCGCGCGGACCGGCAGCTCGACACCGAGGACGGCCCGCACCCGACCGGCGAGGCGCATGACCAGCAGCGAGTGGCCACCGAGGGCGAAGAAGTCGTCGTCGATGCCCACCGACGGCAGGCCCAGCACCTCGGCGAACAGGTCACACAGCTGCTGTTCGCGGCTGTTGCGGGCGGTCCGACCCACACTCGACGCGGCGAAGTCCGGAGCGGGCAACGCGGCGACGTCGAGCTTCCCTGCGATGGTGCGGGGCAGCGCGTCCACCTCGACGAACGCCGAGGGGATCATGTAGTCCGGCAACGTGGCGCGCAGCCGGTCCAGGTCGACGGGTCCACCCACGACGTAGGCGACCAGCCTGCCGTCGCGGAGCACCACGGCGGCCTGGCCGAGGGCGGCCTCGATCTCGCCCAGCTCGATGCGGAAGCCGCGTACCTTGACCTGCCCGTCCGCGCGGCCGGCGAACTCCAGCACCCCGTCGCGGTTCCATCGGGCCAGGTCCCCGGTGCGGTACATCCGCGTACCGGCCGGACCGTACGGGTCGGCCACGAACCGCTGTGCCGTCAACCCGGCCTGATTCAGGTATCCGTGCGCCAGCCCCACCCCGGCCACGTACAGCTCACCGAGCACGCCCGGCGGCACCGGCCGCAGGGCGGCGTCGAGGACGTAGGTGCGGACGTTCGCCAGTCGGTACGCCGACCGCTCCGGGCCGTGCCACCCGTACGCGTCCACGGACGCCTCGGTCGGCCCGTACAGGTCGTGACAGGTCAACCCCGGCGTGGCGCACACCTGCTGCCACAACCGTTCGTCGATCGCCTCGCCACCGACCAGCAGCACGCTCAAGCCCGCGTCCAACAGCCCGGCCGCGACCAGCTCCCGCAGATAGGTGGGCGTCACGTCCAACACGTCGATCCGCTGCGTACGCAGGTGGCCGACAAGCGCGGCGGCATCGAGGTAGACGTCCGAGTCGACGACGTGCAGGGTGTGCCCGTCGAGCAGCCAGAGCAGCGGTTCCCAGGACCCGTCGAAGGTGAACGACGCGACGTGCGCCACCCGACGCCGGGGGCCGGCCATCAGCCGCTCGCGATGCGACGCGAACAGGTTCACGATGCCCCGGTGCGGCACCACCACACCCTTCGGCCGGCCCGTCGACCCCGACGTGAAGATCACGTACGCGGGGTCGTCCGCCGACGGCCCCGCCACGAACGGCTCTGCCTGCGGCACCGCCGAGCCCACCACCAGCCGAGGGCCCGACCAGGGCACGTCGGTGTCCCCGGTGGTGACCAGGATCGCCGGCTGCGCGTCGTCGAGCATCGCGGTGAGCCGGTCGGTCGGTTGGTTCAGGTCGAGCGGCAGGTACGCCGCGCCGCTGTCGAGCACGCCGAACACCGCCGGCACGGTGAGCGCCCGTGGCAACGCGAGCGCCACCCGGTCGGTACGCGTGACGCCGCGCTCGCGCAACGCCCCGGCCAGGCCGGCAGCCCAGCGCTCCACCTCGGCGAAGGTCCACTCGCGTTCGTCCGCGACGAGAGCGACAGCGGTGGGCGTCCGGGCCGCCTGCTCGTGGAACAGGGCGCTGACCGTGGTGTCGGGCACCGGCCTGGCGGTGTCGTTCCAGCCCCGCAGGACGCGGTCCCGTTCCACCGGGGTCAGCACGTCGACGGCGGCGAGGGGCGCGTCCGGGGCGGCACAGATCCGGGTCAGCACCAGGGTCAGCCGGTCCAGGAGCGTCGCGGCGGCGTCGGGGTCGATCAGGTCGGCGCGGTACTCCAGATCGAGGTGCAGCCGGTGGCCGGGACGCGCGGTCAGCGTCAGCGGGTAGTGCGCGCAGTCGCGGACGTCCGCGCCGGTGACGCGGACGCCGTCTGTCGGCGCCGGCAGCGACTCGCCCAGCGGGTAGTTCTCGAAGACCGTCAGGGTGTCGAACAACTCGCCGTGCCCGGCCAGCCGCTGGATCTCGGCCAACCCGAGGTGCTGGTGCTCCATCAGCCGCACCTGCCCGTCCTGCAGGCGGCGCAGCACTGTCGCCACCGGCGCGGCCGGGTCCAGGGTGATGCGTACCGGGATGGTGTTGATGAACAGGCCGATCATGGTGTCGGCGCCGGGCAGGTCCGGCGGACGCCCGGCGACCGTCGCGCCGACCACCACATCGTCGCGGCCGGTCAGCGCGCCGGCCACGATGCCCCAGGCGCCCTGAACGATGGTGTTCAGGGTGAGCCCACGGGCGCGGCCGAGGGCGGTGAGCCGAGTGGTCGCCTCGACCGGGAGGTCACGCACGAGGCGCTGCGGAACGACCGCGTGGGCCGGCGGACGGCCAGCGAGGAGGGTCGGCCCGTCCAGCCCGGCCAGTGCCGCGCGCCACGCGGCCTCGGCCGCCGGGCGGTCCTGGGCGGCGGTCCAGGCGAGGTAGTCGCGGAAGTCGGCGGGCTCCGGCAGCGGGTCGCCCCGGTAGAGGGCGATCAACTCGTCCAGCAGCAGCGGCACCGACCAACCGTCGAGCAGCAGATGGTGGTGGGTGAGCACGAGCCGGTGCCGGTGCGGACCGAGGCGGACCAGGGTCATCCGCAGCAGCGGCGCGGTCGCCGGGTCGAGCCGGGTCGAGAGGTCCGTGTCGAGGAAGCCGGGGAGGTCGTCCTCGGTCAGGGTCAGGGTGGCCCAGGGCAGCGGCACGTGCCGTGGCACCACGGCCACGGACTGCCCGTTCTTGCGGCGGCGGAACGCCACCCGCAGGTTGGGCCGGCGGTCGAGCAGGGCCTGCCCGGCGGCCCGCAGCCGCTCGGCGTCCAGTGGCCCGTCCAGGGCGACTGTCAACTGTCCGGTGTAGACGTCCGGGCCGTCCGCGGCGAGATGCGCGTGGAACAGCAGCCCTTCCTGGAGCGGGGTCAGCGACAGGATGTCGGCGATCCCGGAGGCCTGCCCGGGGGTGGCGGTCGCGGTCACGAGAGCTCCCATTCGGCCTCGAACTCGTCGATCTCGTCCTGGCTGAGCGTCAGCGTCAGGTCGGACGGGGTGAGCCCGCCGGCGGCCGGGCCGCGGGCGTGCACGACGAGCGCCTCCAGCGCGGCGAACCAGGTCGCGGCCAGGTCGGCCACCGCCGCGTCGTCCAGCAGCTCACGCGGGTACGCCCAGGTCACCCCCAGCTCCGGGCCGGCAGTGGTGTCCTGCACGTAGGCGTTGATCTCCAAGGCGTACGGCGCGACGGGCATGCCCAGGTCGAACCCGCCGGCCAGGATGCCGTGCCCGGCCACCGGCGTCCAGCTCCCACCGTCGCCGGACGAGGCGGTGAACCGGCCGAGGTAGTTGAAGCTGACCTGCGGGGCGGGACGGGCGGCCAGCTCAGGCTCGGTGTCCGGGTTGAGGTAGCGCAGCATCCCGTACCCGATGCCGTGGTCCGGGATGGCCCGCAGCTGCTCCTTGAGCCGCTTCAGCGCGGTGCCGGCGCTCGGGCCACCGGCCAACGCCTCGGCGATGTCGACGTCACCGGGGTCGAGGCGGACGGGGAAGACTGTGGTGAACCAGCCGAGCGCCGGAGTGAGGTCGGCGTTCGCGACGACCTGCTCCTCCCGGCCGTGCCCCTCCAGGGCGATCAGCACCGAGCGCTCGGCGCCCTTCCCGTGCCGGGTCCGCCAGTCGATCATCGCCAGGGCCAGCGCGGTGAGCAGCACGTCGTTGATGCCGGCGTGGAAGGCGGCGGCGACAGTGGTGATCAGCGGCTCGGTGGTCGCGGCGGGCAGTCGCACGGTGTGCCGGGTGACCGTGGCGAGGTCGTCCACCGGCCGCAGCGGACGCCGCGTCAACGCCGGGTCCGCGCCGGTCAGGATGCGCTGCCACAGCGCCAGTTCCGCGGTGCGTTCCGGCCGCCGGGCCGCCTCGGTGAGGGCTGTCGCCCACCGCCGGAAGGACGTGCCGGTGCGTTCCAGGACCGGGGTACGCCCCGCCATCCGCTGTTCCCAGGCGGCGGCGAGGTCGGCCGGCAGGATCCGCCACGAGACGCCGTCCACGATGCTGTGGTGGAGGACCAGCAGCAGCCGGCCCGGCGCGGAGGGCCCGCGGTCGAACCAGACGGCCTGGGCCATCACCCCCCACTCGGGGTCGAGCCGGCCGGCGGCGGCCTGCTCCTCGGCCTCGAACACCGCGCCGGGTTCGGCCCGCCGCAGCCACGGCCGGGCGGCGCCGCGCGGCGCGACGTGCAGCCGGCCCGGCGTCGTCGGGGTGGCGCGGACCAACCGCGAGCGCAGCAGGTCGTGCCGGTCGGTGAGCGCGGTCAACACGGCGGCCAGGTCGGCCTCGGTGGCTCCGGCCGGCGTGGCGAGCACTATCGACTGGCTGAACGCGTCGATTCCGCCGCCGGTCTCGTCGAGCCAGCGCAGGATCGGCGTGAACGGGATGTCGCCCACCCCGTCGTCGGGCTGGTCCCGGGCGCCGGTGTCGAGCTCGGTGACGACCTCGGCCAACGCGGCCACCGTCCGAAGCTCGAACACCTGACGTGAGGTGCAGACCAGCCCGACCGCGCGGGCGCGCAGCACGAACTGGATGGAGACGATGCTGTCCCCGCCCAGGCTGAAGAAGTCGTCCTCGATGCCGACCCCGGGGACGCCCAGGACGTCCGCGTACAGCTCGCAGAGCACCCGCTCGCGGGGCGTGCGGGGCGCGGTGCCGGTGGCCTGGGCGGCGTAGTCAGGTGCGGGCAGCGCGGCCCGGTCGAGTTTGCCGCTGGTCAGCACCGGCAGGCGGTCCAGCAGCACGAAGCCGGTCGGCACCATGTAGCTGGGCAGCCAGGACTCGGCGTGCAGACGCAGCGCCTTCACCAGGGCCGCCGGATCGGCGACCGCGGTCAGGGTGTTGGCGTGCGCGACCACCGCGCCCCGACGGTAGGCGTGGCGGGGCTCGGTGCCGCGTTCGAAGACGACGTCCAGGTCCCCGCTTGTCGAGGAGCCGTCCCAGGTCACCACGGCGTGGTAGCCGGATGCGTCGGCCAGCGCGTGGAAGTCCTCGACGGACGGGGCGTCGTGCCCGCCCAGGCGCGCGTTCGGCACCGCGGTGACCCGCAGCCGTCGTGGGCCGGCGGTCAACTGCTTCCGGACGTCGTCCAGGTGCCCGGCCCAGGCGTACGTCGTCTCGGGTGTGGGCGCGGGCGCCGCCTCGGTGGTCAGCACCACGTCGTAGCGGTAGCCGCTCAGCTCGTTGTCGTAGCCGCCCCGCTTGACCCACACCTCGGCGCCCCGGATCGATCCGGTCGGCAGCGTGGCGAAGTAGTCCGGGTCGAGCAGCAGCTCCCGTTCGGCGCGGACCGCCGCCTCGACGGCGGCGTCCAACGCGGCGGGGGCCACGCCACGGCTGGTCTGGATCGCCTCGTGCAGCGTCCGGTGCAGGCGCAGGTTGCGGACGTCTCCGACGAAGATCACACCGCCGGGGGCGAGTCGCTGGGCCGCCTCGTGCAGCACGCCGCTCAGGTAGTCGGCGCTCGGGAAGTACTGCACCACCGAGTTGATGACGACCGTGTCGAACCAGCCGGTCGGCACCCCCGTCAGGTCGTGCGCCGGTTGGGCGCGCAGCGTGACCCGTTCGGCGAGCCCGGGAATCGTCGACACCGCGGCCCGTAGCGTGTCGATGGCCTGCTCGGAGAGGTCGAGTCCCCAGTAGCTCTCGCACTCCGGGGCGAGCCGAGACAGCAGCAACCCGCTGCCGACACCGATCTCCAGGACGCGCCGGGGCCGCAGCGACCGGATCCGGTCGACAGTGGTGTCCCGCCACTCGCGCATCTGCTTCAACGGAATGGGCGAGCCGTCGAAGCTGCTGTTCCAGCCGGTGAAGTTCTCGTCGAAGCGCTCGACCCGGCCGGCCTGGTAGAGCAGTTCGTGCAGTTCCTTCCACTCGGCGACCTGGCTGTCGGCCCGGTCCTGCGGTGCCTCGTCCTCGCTCGGTACGACGTAGGCCGCCAGCCGCACGTCACCCGGGCGGTCCTCGCGGGCCAGCACGGTGACCTGGCCGACGTTCGGGTGGCGGGCCAGCACCGACTCGATCTCGCCCAGCTCGATGCGGTATCCGCGCACCTTCACCTGGTCGTCGACCCGCCCGAGGAAGTCCAGCCGTCCGTCCGCCCGCCAGCTCGCCACGTCACCGGTGCGGTACATCCGTCGACCGGGTGGGCCGTACGGGTCGGCGAGGAACCGCTCGGCGGTCAGGTCCGGTCGGTTGACGTAGCAGCGGGCCAGGCCCGGACCGGCGAGGTAGAGCTCGCCTGGCACACCGGGCTCGACCGGCCGCAACGTGTCGTCGAGCAGGTAGGCGTCGGTGCCCGGGTCGGGGCGTCCGATCGGGACCGAGGAGCTGTCGATCCGCTCCGGGTCGCACTCGCCGAGCGTGGAGTTGACGGTGGCCTCCGTCGGGCCGTACGCGTTGAACATGCGGCGATCCCGTGCCCAGCGGGCGACCAACTCCGGCGACACCCGTTCGGTGCCGGCCAGCAGGATGCCCGGTGGCAGGTCACACTCCGGGGGCAGCGCGGCCAGCAGCGCCGGCGGCAGGATCATGAAGTTGGCCCGGTGCCGGATGGCGTACTCGGTGAGGGCCGGCCCGGCGACGCGGCGTTCGGCGGGGACGATGACCAGTCGCCCACCGGAGAGCAGGGCCAGGCAGAGATCCCAGAACGCCACGTCGAAGCTCGGCGAGGCGAAGTGCAGGACCCGGACGTCGGGGGTGAGCCCGAACCGCTCGAATTGGGTGGAGAGCAGCTTGGCCACGCCGGTGTGGGTGAGCAGCACGCCCTTGGGGCGGCCGGTCGAGCCCGAGGTGTAGATGACGTAGGCGGCGTGCTCGACCCGCAGGCCGGGCCGTTCGGGGTCGTCGGTCGACGCGTCCGCCAGCTCGGCGACGACCTCGGGGGCATCGAGCAGCAGCCGGGGCACACCGTCGGCGCGCGGCAGCCGGTCCGCCACCTCGGAGGTGGTGACCAGGCAGACTGGTCGCGCGTCGCCGACCAGGTAGGCGAGCCGCTCGGCCGGGTCGGCCGGGTCCAGCGGAAGGTAGGCGCCGCCGGCCTTCAGCACGGCCAGCTCCGCCACGATCATGTCGACCGAGCGCGGCACGGCGAGCCCGGCCACCCGATCCGGTCCCAGACCCCGGGCGACGAGCAGGTGCGCCAACCTGTTGGCCCTGGCGTCCAACTCGGCGTAGGTGACCTCGACGTCCTCGAAGACCACCGCCACCGCGTCGGGGTCACGGCGAGCCGTCCGCGCGAACGCGTCCGGGAGGGTGGTGGGGGCGACGGTCAGCGGGCCGCCACTGGAGAGTGCCGCCCGGTCCGCCACGGTGCCGCCGGTGCTGCCACCGATGATCTGCATACAGTCGCTCCTGATGGGCCGGGGCGGTCGAAGTCGGTAAGGTAAGGCTGGCCTAAATGTCCGGATTCGAGGCGCGGCGGAGCCGGGGCTCGGCCCGTCGGCGCGAGCCCCGGAGGCTCGAACGAATCAGCGCCCGCGCGTCACGGGTGGCTGGTGAGATAGCCGCCCATGGTGCGGAAATACTCGGTCGCGGCCAGCTCGGTGCCGTCCTCCAGGCGAACCCGTTCGACCGCGAGGCCGGGGCTCTTGCCGCGGCGGGCCTCGGCGCCGGCCACGATGACGACGGCGTCACCCTCGCGGATGAAGATCCGACCGGGCGTACCGCCGTAGTTGCCCCGCGAGACGGACGCGGCGGTGATGCGCAGCCGCTGTCCGCGGTGGAACGCGTACGCGTTCGGGTACGGGTCGGATTGCGCCCGGACCAGCCGGTCCAACTCCTCCGCCGACCAGGTCCAGTCAATGCGGTTGTCCTCATCGGACCGCTTGTGGAAGAAGCTGGCCTTCGAGCGGTCCTGCGGCGTCCAGTCGGTCTTGCCGGAGGCGATCAGCGCGAGACCGTCGACGGTGATCGGCCCGAACAGCTCCAGCGTCTTGTGGAACAGGTCCGTCGTCGTGTCCCGCGGACCGACCGGCACCGACCGTTGCAACACGATGTTGCCGGCGTCCAACTCCGCATCCATCATGTGCGCGGTCACCCCGACCTCCTTCTCACCGTTGAGCAGAGCCCAGATCAACGGCGAGAAGCCCGCGTACGCGGGGAGTAGCGAGTCGTGCACGTTGAGCGTGCCCCGCCGGGGCAGCTCGAAGATCTGCGGCGGGATCCAGGTGCGCCAGTTGGTCGCCACGATGACGTCCGGATCGGCCTTCTCCAGCGGGATCAGCAGATCGTCGTCGGGCCGGTCGCGGACCTCGACCGGGATGCCGTGCGCCGCCGCGAGGTCGGCGACCGAGTCGCTCCAGATCCGCTCGTACGCGTGCTCGCTCGGCGGATGCGTGACCACCAGAGCGACCTCGTGCTCCGAGTCCAGCAGTGCTTGCAGGGTCCGATGCCCCCACGTCTGGTACCCGAACATGACTACCCGCACGGTTCCTCCTGGCCCATCCAACTCAGCGAAAGTTAGGTTAGTCTAACCTAGCTTCGCGCCGTCCCCGGGGGCGGCTCTTTCACGTGCAGGGTGTCGACCCGCTCGACCTGACGATGAGGACTGCCGATGTCACAGGCCGCTCCGTACGGCGCTATTCCGGTCTACGACCTGCTCGGAATCGGCTTCGGTCCCTCCAATCTGGCCTTGGCGGTCGCCGTGCACGAGCACAACGGCGACGCCGCCGCCGACCCGGTCACCGCCGTGTTCCTGGAGCGCCAGCCCCGTTTCGGCTGGCACCGCGGGATGCTGCTGTCGGACGCGACAATGCAGGTGTCCTTCCTCAAGGACCTGGTCACGCTGCGTAACCCCACCAGTGAGTTCAGCTTCCTGTGCTACCTGAAGGACCGGGGGCGGCTCGTCGACTTCGTCAACCACAAGAGCTTCTTCCCGCTGCGCGTCGAGTTCCACGACTACCTCGAGTGGGCCGCGGCCAAGGTCGGCGACCTGGTGCACTACGGCCAGGAGGTCACCAAGGTCGTCCCGGTGCTCCGCGACGGCGTCGTCGAGGCGTTCGACGTGCTGGTGCGCCACGGTGGCCGCGTCACCACGTACCGCGCTCGCAATCTCGTCATCGCGACCGGGCTGCTCCCGCAGACCCCGGCCGGCGTGGAGGTCTCCGACCAGATCTGGCACAGCCGCGACCTGCTGACCAACATCGACCGGCTCGACGGCACCGACCCGTCCCGGTTCGTCGTGGTGGGCGCCGGCCAGAGCGCC
Organism: Micromonospora sp. NPDC049101; assembly: GCF_040648675.1. NCBI lineage: Bacteria > Bacillati > Actinomycetota > Actinomycetes > Micromonosporales > Micromonosporaceae > Micromonospora > Micromonospora sp. NPDC049101. The sequence goes on from NZ_JBEZED010000017.1 coordinate 44,730, forward strand.
GCCGAGGTCACCGCGTTCCTGCACGAGCGGTTCCCGACCGCCGAGGTGTGCGGGGTGTTCTCCCGGTACGGCTACAGCCCGGCCGACGACAGCTCGTTCGCCAACCGCATCTTCGACCCGGCCGCCGTGGACGATTACTTCACCGCGCCGTCAGAGGTCAAGACGATGCTGATGAACTACCACCGCAACACGAACTACGCGGTCGTCGACGCCGACCTCATCGAGGAACTCTACCGTCGCTCCTACCAGGAGAAGGTCAACGGCGTCCAGCGGCTGCGCCTGCTCAACATGTCCCGTCTGACCGGGGCCCGCGAGCACGATGGCCGCGTCGCCGTCACCGTCGAGACGCTGACCACCGGCGAGGTGTCGGTCCTCGACGCCGACGTCCTGATCTGCGCCACCGGCTACCAGCCGGTCGACCCGTTCCCGCTGCTCGACGACGCGGCCCGGTACTACCACCGGGACGAGTTCGGCCGGGCCGTGGTGCAGCGCGACTACCGCATCCGGGCGGACGCGTCGGTGCGGGCCAACGTCTACCTCCAGGGCGGCACCGAACACTCCCACGGCATCAGCGCCTCCCTGCTGTCCAACGCGGCGGTACGCGCCGGCGAGATCCTCGGCTCCATCGTCGGCCGCCGCGCCGACGACCGCCCGATGGTCAGCCGCGTCGCGGTAGCCGCGGGTGTGCCGGACTGACGGCACAGGTCGACGACCCCGTGCTACCTGTTGCGCGCGCGGAGGAACAGGATCACCACGATGGCGACCGCGACGAGGACGAAGAAGCCGATCATCACCGGTGTGTCGACGGGCGACTTCGGACCGCCGACCACGGCGAGGTTCTCCAGCATGTTCGGCTCCGTCCGATGAGGAGGGTGCGCTGCGTCAGAAGCTGCTGACCAGCTTCACGAACGCCTCGTCGATCTTGGCGGGGTCGGTGGCGTCGAACGCCTTGCCCGACGATGCCTTGGCGATCCGGTCCAGGGTGGCGAAGTCCGAGTCCCGGTCGAAGGCGATGCAGAACACCTTCACCGGACGTTCCGGGTCCAGGGTCACCTCGGCGAGCAGACGGGCCAGGTCGTTGTCCTTGCTGTACTCGTTCTTGCCGTCGGTCAGCACGACGATGGCATTGATCCGCTGCGGGTCGTACCTGTCGCGCAGTTCCCGGTGTGCGGCCCGGACGGTCGCGTAGAGGGCGGTGGCGCCCTCGACGTGCAGGCCGGCGATCCTGGTTTTGATCTGCTTCTGGTCGAACTCGCCGAGCGGGACCTCCCGCCGGTAGGGGGTCTTCGGCCGGCTCGGAATCTCCGAGGAGAACGACCAGAGCCCCACCCGGTCTTCGCTGTTGAGCAGCGCGAGGCCCTTGCCCGCCGCTGCCGAGGCGACCTGGAAACGGGTGCCTGTGGTGCCGACCGTCGCATCCATCGACCCCGAGGTGTCCAGGGCGATCAGGATGTTGGCCTTCTTGCGGAGCGTGCGCCAGCCGTCCAGCATCGCGCCGACCACCTGCGGATCCGGGGGCTCGAAGTAGGTCAGCCCGCCGGTGGGCTCGGCGCCGACGCTGGCGAGCAACTCCGCTGAGGCGCGGCGCTCGTGATCCCGGAAGCCGAGGCGGGTGAAGCTCTTCTGCTGGTCGTCCTCGGTCAGGAACTTCTGGAAGTCGGCCGCCGCCGCGCGCTGCCGCTTGTCGGCGGAGGGCAGCACGACGAAGGGGTGGTCCAGGTTGAACGTGCCCTCCCTGGGGTGGACGGCGACGAGCGGGACGTTCGGCCGGCGGCCCTGCTCCTGCCCGTCCTGCCGGGGGCTCAGCGCGCCCGTGTTGTAGAGGTCGACAAGCTCCTCCTGCAGGACGATGGCACTCATGTCGTCGGTGCGGCCCGCCCCGCCGGCCAGATCCGCCTCGGCGAGGTTGCGCAGCAGGTCGACCGAGTCGTCGCTGTAGTGCGACACGTTGGCCTCGATCCGGCGGACGAACTGGGTGACCGCGGGGTTGGCCAGGTCGGACCGGGTCAGGTCGTTGGACCGTTGCACCGCCGCGTAGTACGTGGCGATGGTCGCCGCCAGCCCCGAGGTGGACAGGTTCGGGTTGTCCTTGCCGAAGGTGAAACGCCCCCACTCCGGCTTGCCGAAGCTCGCCCACCCGTCCCGCCCGGAGAGGCCCAGGATCTCTCCCCAGCCCAGCGACCCGCGCTGGCGTACCAGCTCGGCCTTGGGCTGCGGCATCGCGATCACCAGCGGGCTGTTGGCGATCGACGGGTAGCGGTCCGGGGTCTGCGGCTCCCGCCCGGCGGCCTGGTCGAGCAGCCGGAGCTGGCCGGTCCAGAGACTCGACGTCGGCAGCCAGACCTGTGGTTGCGGCAGGCCGGTGTTGGCCCAGCCGCTGGCCAGCGCCTCGGTGGCCTTGCCCGAGTTCAACGCGCTGACGTGCACCTGGGCGCAGCCGCCGCCATCGATCGACCGGTTGTCGCGGTTGTAGCGGTCGGCCAGGTCGACGAGCAGAGCCGCCTTCTCCGTGGAGGAGTTGACCTCGAGCGTGGTGGTGCAGTCGGCGTCGCGCTGCCGGACGATGACGAACGCCCCGGCGATGACCACCAGCCCGGCGGTGACGGCGGCGGTGTACGGCAACCACTGCCGCGTACGCGTGGCGGTTGGGGGCATCGGGGCGTCCTCCTCGGCGGGCGGGGCGGTGGCAGTCAACCTATCGATCCGGTGCCAGCCGGCGACCCCGACCCCGGCGTACCTGTCATCCCCGGTCGGACCGCCTCCCGAGCGCCGTCGCGACCAGCAGCCGGACCAGGTAGACCACGACGAAGGCGACCGCCCCGACCGCGGCGGCCGGGCCGACCGCGCTCGACGCGACGTAACCGGCGGCGGCGCCGACCGAACCGAGGAAGAGCGCGGTCGAGATGCCCCAGGCGTCCGGGGCCTCCCGACGCAGTCGCCGCAACGCGCCGCCGTCACCAGCACCGACGCCGGGCTGCGTCACCGACGGATAAGCCGGCTGCGTCATCGGCGGATAAGCCGGCTGCGTGATTGCCGTCCCGTGAACCGGCTGCGTCGTCGGCGCGTGAACCGGCTGCGTCGTCGGCGCGTGAGCCGGCTGCGTCATTGCCGTCCCGTGAACCGGCTGGGTCATCGGCCCGTATGCCGGCTGCGTCGGCACCGGCGGCTGGACCGGTTGCGTCGGCACCGGCCCGTATGCCGGCTGCGTCGGCACCGGCGGCTGGGTCGGAATCTGTGGCCGCGTCGGGTGTGGCTGCGGTGCCGGGGGCGTGGCCTGGGGCAGCGGGTGGTTCGGTGTCGGCGCGCCAGCGGTCAGGTTGCCGGCCTCGAGCAGGTGGTCCCGACGGAACGAATCGGTGACCCTGCCGTCCTGCCGGAGCAGTCGCACCAGCACGCGCTCGGCGCTGGGCCGGTCCGCCGGGTCCTTGGCCAGGCACTCCCGGATCAGCTCGTCGAGAACGGGGGGCAACGCGGGCAGCTCGGGCGGATCGTTCAGCACCCGGTGCATCACGGCGAAGAGCGAGTCGTTGCCGAACGGCGGCCGTCCACCGGCGGCGAAGGCGATCGTGGCCGCCCAGGCGAAGACGTCGCAGGGCGGACCGATCGCGTCGTTGCGAAACCGCTCGGGCGCCATGTACGCGGTGGTCCCCATGACCCGGCTGGACGCCGTCTCGGTGACGCCCAACGCGCGGGCGATACCGAAGTCGATCACCCGAGGACCGTCCTCGCCCAGCACCACGTTGTCCGGCTTCAGGTCGCAGTGCACCACGCCGGCACTGTGGATCGCGGCGAGTGCGGTGACGGTGCCGACCGCGAGCCGGTGCAGGGCGTTGCCTGCCACCAGGCCCCGCTCGCGGACGTGCCGGTGCAGGGTCGGGCCCTCGATGAACTCACTGACCACGTACGGCAGCTCGCCGTCCACCTCGGCGAAGAGCACCTGCGCGGTGCAGAACGGGGCGACCCGGCGTGCGGCGGCGATCTCCTTCACGAACTGCGAGCGCGCCCGCGGATCACTCAGATCGACGTTGACCATCTTGACCGCGACCCGGTCACCGGCGTCGTCCTCACCGAGATAGACGACCCCCTGCCCGCCCGCGCCCAGTCGGCCGACCAGGCGATACGGGCCGGCGGTGACCGGATCGTGCGTCCACAGCTTCGCCAATCCCGGCACCGGCGCGCCGGCCAGCTCTGACATCCGGACTCCATCAGTGTCGTGCCCGGCCACCGGCGGCGCAGGACACGGCCATCGTGCCATGTCCGCCGCCGGTGACCGAGGACGTTCGACAATGGGTTGAGACTGTTACGCGGGTGGCGGCGCGCTCGACCCCCGGATCCGCAGTGCGGGGCTGATGACGACCCGGTGGGTGGGGCGGCCGGGGTCGGCGAGCCGGTCGGCGACGAGACGTACGGCGGCCCGTCCGATCGAGCGTCGCGGCGGTCGGACCGCGGTCAGCGGCGGGCTGAAGAGCCCGGCGACCTCGTCGTCGTACGCCACGATGGACAGGTCACCGGGAACGGACAGGTGTCGCTTCTCGCAGTGCTGCACCAGCGCGATCGCCTCGGCGTCGGCGTGCACCAGCAGCGCCGTCGTCCCGGTCGCCCGGCACCTGTCGAGGACGCCGTCCAGGACGGTGTCCCGTTCCGGTGACCGTGCGTCGGGCACCACGGCCACCACCGTCGCGTCCGAGTCGAGGCCGCACTCGCTCGTGGCGTCGAGCCAGCCGCGCCGTACGTGCTGGCTGGTGGGGCTGTTGGCGTCGAGCACCAGGCCGACCTTGCGGTGCCCGAGGGAGGTGAGGTGGCGTACCGCCATGGCCGCACCGAGCGCGTGGTCGGTGACCACCGACTCCATGACGGCGCGGTGGCTGCCCACCGTGGCGGTCCGTTCCAGCAGGACGACCGGGACGTCGACCTGGTCGAGCCACTCGATGGTGCGCTCGGCGCTCGGTGCGTCCATGCTCGGGGCGATGATCAGGGCGTCGACGCCCATCCGCCCCACCAGGCGGGCCAGTTGCGGCTGGTCGTCCTCGCTGTCGTAGGAGGAGCCACGCAGAACCACACGCATGTCGAGCTCGCGGGCGGCCGCCTCGACGCCGCGAGCCACGTCGGGCCAGTAGTAGTCCAACGAGGGGACGAGCATGCCGAGGGTACGCCCGACCAGCGGGTCCTGGCCCGCGGTGGGTGACTCGTCGGCCGTCGGGGAGTCGTCGGGCAGGATCAGGGCGACCCCACCGTGGACCCGGCGGACCAACCCTTCGGCGGCCAGCTCGGCGATGTCACGTCGGATGGTGACCGGCGCGGCGCCGAGCACGTGGGACAGGTCGGAGATGCGCATCGAGCCGTCGCGTTGCAGGGCGGCCAACAGCTGCTGGCGGCGGACGACCTGAAGCGGCCCGCGGGAGGACTCCGTCGTGGTGACGACGGGATTGTCCTTGGTCATGGTGGACCTCCGAGGAACGCTTCGTGCGGCGAGAGCTCTTGCATGACGACGACGAGCTCGCCGGCCGGGCCGACCGCGGTGACGTCGATCGCGAGCCGGGTCAGGTGTTCTCCCCACACGTCGAGGAGCAGGGGATCAGTGATCTGCCGGATCGTCGCTGCGCAGGGCGCGGAGGCCGGCTGCCAGCTGAGCCCGAGTCGGCCGGCGCCGTCCAGCGCGGTGACCTCGGCGCGGCCGTCGCCGAGGCGTACCTGGCCGGCGACGAGCAGGTGGACGTGGGTCGGCGGGGCGGTCTGGCCCGGGTCGGGGTCCCCGGGGTCGAGCTCCCAGGAGTCGACGACGACGACCCGTCCAGCGTGGCGGTCCAGTCGGGTGCTGCGCCACCAGTGCCGGACATCCGTGCGCGGGTAGGCCCCGGCGAGGTCCAGACGCAGCTCGGCGTCGGCGCCGTCGGTCGTGGCGGTGGCGTGTCGGGCGGCGTGGGTGTGGCCGGGCGCCTGCTCGGTGCCGCGGATGTGCGGGACGTTGTGCCAGTCGCTGCGCATGGTCCAGATGTCGTACCGACCGGGGCCGAAGGTGTGCGCCGTGTAGGTGGGACGCCCGGCGTCGACGATCACCGGGACCCCGTTGAGGGCCACCACGATGCTGCCGACGTCGTTGTGGTTGTGGTGTTCGCCGTTGTGCCCGCCCTTGGCCGCCAGGGTCAGCCCGCCGGGGCTGCCGGCCGCCGCGCGGGCGAGCAGCACCTGCACGGAGGGCAGCCACACGTCGCGGGGCAGCGGCGGTGGCGCCGGGGTGGCGGAGACCCACGCCGGGTCGGTCAACGCCAGTAGCAGCCGGCCCAGGCCGTGTTCCTCGTCCGCGACGGGCGCGTCGGGACTGCGGTGCGCCGCGGCGTGCGCCACCGCGTCCCGGTCACCGACCCGACGGGCGGCCCGGTGCAGCGCGTGCCAGGGCTGGCCCCCGGAGGGCCGGGCCGACCCGTCGGCGTGGTTGAGATACCAGTCGCCGCCCAGGTGCATCCGGTGGGGGAAGGCGACGGTGTGCCGCAGGGCGTCGCCCGGCACGCCGTCGAGCGCGCCACCGGTGGCGTGGGCGAGCAGGTCAAGTGCCTCGTGGGCCCGACACGCGCCGTTCCACCAGTAGCCGTAGCCCTCGTCGATGGCGCCGTCGGCGGGCAGCGCCGCCACGTACCTGTCGAGCCCTTCGACCACCAGGTCGACAAGCCCGGCCCGCCGGGCTGGGTCCTGCACCAGGCGCAGCGCGGCGACGAGCACGTTGCCGTGGATCCACGGACTCCAGTTGTGCACGTCGCCGTCGAGGCCGAGCCAGTGCCAGTCGCGGCGCTCGGCGAACGGTGTGAGCACGCGCCTGTCGACCTCGTGCCGGATCCGGGCCCGCAGGCCGGGGGCGTGTGCGTCGAGCGGCTCGCCGAGCAGGTGGTCGACCCAGGCCAGCTGAGCGGCGACCTCACCCGCGCCGAGGTCGAGATAGGGATCGGTCACGGTCGGCAGCACCGCCCCGTGCACGGCGTGCGTGTCGTCGTGCGCTGGCCAGCACCAACTGCTCTGCTCGCACAGCAGGGTCACGCCGTCGACCACCTCGTTCAGCCAGGCCGGGTCGAGGGTGACCGCGGCGAGCACGGCGGCCCGGGTCAGGCGTCGCTGCCGGGCGAAGACCACCTGCTCGTACGTGTCGCGTTCGCCGTCGCGGAAGTACCTGGCGTACTGGTGGGCCAGGGGGAGTGGCCAGGGGGCGGCGATGTCGTCCTCGGCCCGGCCGCGCAGCTGTCGCATCGTGGGGGCGTGCGGGTGGGCCCACACGGCACGCTCGCCGGCCGGTGGCACCGGCAACGATCCGTCCGGTGGCGCGAGTGCCCGGGCCAGCAGGTCCCTGCGGTTGCCCGGCCAGGCCGCAGCCAGAGGGCCCGCGAAGCGCTCTGCGACGGTCATGGCCCCTCGGACTGGTAGAGCGAGTCTGAACGATTCTGATCGTATCAGAGCAGTTATGGCAGTCGAGGTCCCGCAGTGACGCCGCAGGGAGGCCGCATCGTGCGCCCTTTTGATCAGGTGTGTTCACATCGGTGGAAGAGAGGCATTGACTTGCTCTGTTGTGAGCGTTTTACTTCGGAAACGCTGCGGATGCCTGCGCGTCACATTACGGGGCACGCCCCGCTCGCCCCTGCCACGGAGACGGATCGATGCGACAGGACCTCGGATGACGTCCGGGACGACCGGCCAACCGGCACCGGGGACGCACCCGGCTGCCGCTCTCGCCGCGCCCTGGAGCCGGGACGACTGGTTGGCCCTCGCCGACCGGATGCTCGCCGCCGCCCGGCCGTTCGCGTCGCCCGGGCACGCCCTCGTCACGTTTCCTGGGCCGGAGGGCGGCTACGGACGGGCCGTCGACGGCCTGGAGGGTTTCGCCCGCACCTTCCTGCTCGCTGGTTTCCGCATCGCGGGTGCCCGGGGAGTGGGCACGGACGAGCTCGCCGACACCTACGCCGCAGGCATCGCCGCCGGCACCGACCCGAGATCTCCGGACCGCTGGGTGCGCCTGGACGAGCACCCCCAGGCCAAGGTGGAGGCCGCCTCCATCGCGCTGGTCCTGGACCTGACCCGCCCGTGGATCTGGGATCGGCTGCCGTCGGCGGTACGCGAGCGGGTGGTGGACTATCTGCGCCCGGCCGTCGGCGACGACACGTACCCACGGATCAACTGGGTCTGGTTCCGGCTGGTCGTCCAGACGTTCCTGCGCTCGGTGGGCGGGCCGCACTCGCTCGACGAGATGAACGAGGACCTGACCACGCACGACGGCTTCGTCCGCGGCGACGGCTGGATGTCCGACGGGCCGGACCGTGCCTACGACCACTATGTGGGCTGGGCCCTGCACCTCTACCCGACGCTGTGGGCCCGGATGGCCGGCGCCGCCGACCTGGCCGAGCCGCGCCGCGAACGGGACCTGGCCGGCCTGGACCGCTTCCTGGGCGACGCGGTCGCGCTCGTGGGCTCCGACGGAGCACCGCTGATCCAGGGGCGAAGCCTGACCTACCGCTTCGCCGCGGCGGCGCCGTTCTGGGTCGGCGCCATCGCCGGCGTGCCCTCGGTCAGCCTCGGCCGGTTGCGCGGCGCGGCCACCGGCATCGTGCGCCACTTCGTCGCCAACGGCGCCCCGGACGACCGCGGCCTGCTCACCCTCGGCTGGCACGGGCCGTGGCCGCGGCTGGCGCAGTCGTACTCCGGGCCGGGCTCGCCGTACTGGGCCAGCAAGGGTCTGCTCGGCATCGCGCTACCCGCCGACCATCCGGTGTGGACGACCCCCGAGGAGCCGCTGCCGGTGCAGGAGCGGGACACGCTGCGGGCGATACACGCGCCCGGCTGGCTGGTCTCCGGCACCCGTGCCGACGGCATCGTCCGCGTCGTCAACCACGGCACCGACCACGCCGTGGAGGGTGCCACCGTCTCGGATTCCCCGCTGTACGCCCGACTGGGCTACTCCACCGCCACCACCCCCGTCCTCGACGACAGCGGCTGGGCCACCCCGCTCGACCAGTCCGTCACGCTCGTCGACGACGCGGGTCGGGTCACCCACCGCGCCGGCATGCGCCTGCTGACCGTGCGCGTCGACACCGACGGCGTGGGTGTGGCCGGGTCACGTGCCCTCGCCCACTGGGTCGAGCCGGACCCGGGGCAGCGCGATCACGGCGGCGGCCTCCTGGGTCGGTCCCGAGCGGCCGGGCACCTCACGGTGTACTCGCTGGTCCGGGGCCCCTGGGAGCTGCGACTGACCCGCGTCGACGGCCTCGCCGACGGCGTCGACGCGGCTGCGCTGCGGCTGCGGGTCGGCGGCTGGGCCGTTCCCGGAGGCGCGACGGCCGACCTCAGCGGCGGGGTGGCGACCGTGACCGGCGCCGGCCTGACCAGCAGGCTCGAGAGCGTGCACGGCGACGGAACGGCCGGCGCCACCGCCGTTGCGCACGGCGGGCCCCTGGCCGGCGGGCTGGTCGTGCCCTGGCTGGAGCACCCCGTCCGGCCGGGCGCATGGGTCGCCGCCCTCACCGAGTTGTCCGGGGTGCCGGTGGCCACGGCCGGGCAGGCATGCCGGGCCGTGGTCGACGAGGACGGCCACGGCCTGCACCTGGCGGTCGACTGGCCCGACGGGATCAGCACGTCGACCCGTCTGGACACGGAGCATCCCAGGCCCACCCAAGCGGCCTGGTAGCAGTGCGGGCCCGTCCGGGCCCTTGACCTGAAGGAGAGAGGATGAAGCGTGCGATACCGGCCGTCATCAGCGCCGCGACGGCCCTGACACTTGTTCTCGCCGGCTGCGGGGGCGGAGACGAGCCAGTCGACCCCAACGCCCCCGTGACGATCACCCTGGCCGGCTGGAGCCTGTCGTCCACGCCGGAGTTCAAGACGCTCGCCGACGGCTTCAAGGCGACCCACCCGAACGTGACGGTGGAGCTCAAGGAGTACGCCCCGGGCAACGACTACGACACCCAGATGATCACGGACCTGGCCGCCGGCACCGCGCCGGACGTCTACGTCATGAAGAACCTCAAGAACTTCTACACGTACCAGAGCGGCGGCCAGCTGCTCGACGTCTCCGACGCCGCCTCCGGTCTCGGCTCGGCCCCGGGGCTCGCGTCGTACCAGGTGGACGGCAAGGCGTACGCGGTGCCCTACCGGCAGGACTCGTGGGTGCTGTTCTACAACAAGGACCTGTTCGCGAAGGCGAAGGTGACGCCCCCGGACGGCAGTTGGACCTGGGACGACTACACCGACGCGGCGAAGCGACTGCACACCGGGCTGAAGGGGGCCGGCTCGAACGCGACGGGCGCGTACCAGCACACCTTCCAGTCGACGGTGCAGGGGTTCGCGCTCGCCCAGACCCCCAACGCGGACCTGCTCTCCGGCAACTTCGGCTTCCTGAAGCCGTACTACGAGCGGTCACTGGACCTGCAGGCGGCCGGCGCGCAGCCGACCTTCGGCACCGCGAAGACCAACAAGCTCACCTACCAGGCGCAGTTCGGCAAGCAGCAGTCGGCGATGCTGCTGATGGGCACCTGGTACGTGGCCACGCTGCTCAACCAGCGCAAGAGCGGTGACGCCGACAAGTTCCAGTGGGGCATCGCGCCGGCGCCGCAGTTCGACAAGTCCACCACCGGCACCTCCGCCACGCCTGTCACCTTCGGTGACCCGACCGGCCTGGGGATCAACCCGAAGATCAGCAAGTCCAAGACGGCCGCGGCCAAGGACTTCCTCAAGTACGCGGCCGGCCCGGAGGCCGGCAAGGCGCTGGCCGGGATCGGCATCACCCCGGCCCAGGTCACCGACGCGGTCACCGCGTCGCTGTTCGGGCTGGACGGCGTACCGCAGGACGAGCTGTCGAAGTTCGCCTACTCCAAGCACACCATCAAGCCGGAGAACCCGGTGTCGAAGCACACCGCCGGCCTGCAGAACCTCCTCAACGAGACGCACTCGGCGATCCTCTCCGACAGCAAGGGCGTCGACGCGGAGCTGAGCAAGGCGCAGACCCGCGCCAAGAACGAAGTCCTCAACCAGTGAGCTGATGGCGGGCCCGGCGCGCCTGAGCCGCACGCCGGTCCCGCCCCCAGGCCGAACGCTCCCGGAGACTCCCTATGGCAACATTGCCGCGCACGAGACCCAGGAACCGGCGGCTGGTGTCGCGCAACACGGTCGCCGGCTGGTCGTTCATCCTTCCCAACTTCCTCGGCTTCGCCCTGCTCACCCTGCTGCCCGTCGTCGTGCTGTTCTACGTGGCGTTCACCAACTGGAACGTCTTCGGGGTGGCCGAGTGGACCGGCACCGCCAACTTCCGGCGGATGTGGGACGACTCCAGCTTCTGGACCGCACTGCGCAACACCGTCTACTACGCGGTCTTCCACATCCCGCTGACCCTCGTGGCAGCGCTCGGGCTGGCGCTGCTGCTCAACCGCAAACTGCGCGGCGTACGGTTCTTCCGCACCATCGCCTTCTTCCCCTACATCACCTCGATCGTGGCGATCGCGGTCGTCTGGAACCAGCTGTTCAGCCCGGAGTACGGCCCGATCAACGCTCTCCTCGGCGCCCTCGGGGTGGACAATCCGCCGGGCTGGACCGCGTCGGCGACCTGGTCGATGCCGGCGGTCATCATCGTCGGCACCTGGCGGTACATGGGCTACTACATGCTGCTGTTCCTGGCCGGCCTGCAGACCATCCCGGCCCAGCTCTACGAGGCGGCCGAGACCGACGGCGCCTCACCGTGGCAGCGGTTCGTGCACGTGACCCTCCCCGGGTTACGAACCACGACCTTCTTCGTCACGGTGCTGCTCACCATCGAAAGCTTCAAGGTCTTCGACCTCATCCTCGTGATGACCGGCGGCGGACCGGGCCAGTCGACACTCGTGCTCTCGCAGTACATCTACCAGAAGGGGTTCGAGGAGAACCAGTTCGGCTACGCCTCGGCGGTCTCCATCGTCCTGTTCGCCATCTGCTTCGGCATCACGGTCATCCAGTTCATGGTCAACAAGCGGAGGAACAGCTGATGACCGCGACCGACCTCTCCCTGCCCACCCCGGCCCTCGCCGCGCCCGGCAACCGCGCGCCCCGCCGACGGGTCCGGTCCCTGGGCGGGCGGCTGCTCGGGTACGCCGCTCTGGTGCTCGCGGCGGCCGGGCTGCTGCTGCCGTTCTTCTGGATGGTGGTGGCGTCGTTGAAGACGAACAACGACGTCTTCACCATCCCGATCACCTGGCTCCCCGATCCGGTGGTGTGGCGCAACTACGTCGACATCTGGCAGCGCTCGGACATGACGACGTGGCTGTGGAACACCCTGCTGCTGTCGGTGATCGTCACCTTCCTGCAGGTGCTCACCGGCAGCTTCGCGGCCTACGGTTTCGCCCGCGTCCGCTTCCCCGGCCGCAACCTGCTCTTCCTGGCGTACGTCGGGACGATCGCGGTGCCCTGGCAGTCGTACATGATCCCGCAGTTCATCCTCATGTCGAAGCTGCACCTGTCGAACACGCTGTGGTCGATCGTCGCGATCCAGGCGTTCGGCGCGATCGGCGTGTTCCTGATGAAGCAGTTCTACGAGACGATCCCCGAGGAGCTCAGCGAAGCGGCGCGGGTCGACGGGCTCAGCGAGTACGGCATCTACCGACGGATCATTCTGCCGCTGTCCCGGCCGGCGCTCGCCAGCCTGGCCCTGCTCATGTTCACGACCACCTGGAACGACTACCTCGGCCCGCTGGTCTACCTGCGCAGTCCGGAGCTGCGCACCATCCAGTTGGGGTTGAACACCTTCATCTCCCAGTACAACGCCGAGTACGCACTGATCATGACGGGCTCGGTGCTGTCCGTGCTGCCCGTCGCGGTCATCTTCCTGCTCGGCCAGCGCTACTTCATCGAGGGCGTCGCCTCGACCGGACTGAAGGGTTGAGGCCCGTGCGTTCGCGCCACCACACCATCACCGCCGTCTTCGACGGGATCTACGTCGCGCTCGCCACCAACCTGCTGCTGGTGCTCGGTTGCCTGCCCCTGGTGACGCTCGCGTTCACCACCGAGGCGGCGCGGTCCTGGCCGCTGTACGCGCTCACCGCCCCGCTCTGCGCACCCGGGCTCTGCGCGGCCTTCGCGGTCATGTCCGCCTACTCCGCCGGCGACACCGGCGGCGTGCTGCGCACCTACGGCCGCGCCTGGCGGTCCACCGCCCGGCCGGCGATGCTCTGGACGGCGGCGGCCATGGCTGCCCTGGTGGTGCTCGCCGTCGACGCCCGCGCCGCTTGGGGCCACCGGGTCGGGGCACTCGCCCTGCCGGTGCTGGCGACCCTGATCGTCCTCACCGTCGCGACCGCGCTGCTCGGGTTGGTCACCATCACCGAGCGACCCGGCGCGCCGCTGCGCGAGGTGGCCCGTACCTGCGTGTACCTGGCGGTGCGTCGGTGGTACCTCACCGCCGTGTCGCTGCTCGTGCTCGTGCTGCTCGCCCAGCTCCTGACGGCGCGCCCCGCGATCGCGCTCGGCCTCGCCGCCGCGCCGCTGCTCTACGTGGTCTGGGCCAACAGCCGCTTCACCCTGCGCGCCGCCCTCGACCCACCGACGGCCGCACCCCAGCGCGCCTGACCACCACGTTTCGGCCACCCAGCCGGACGCCGACGACACACCTGCCCGGCCCCGGACCGGACCCACGAGGGAGAACAGCATCCATGACGGTGACCGACGTCCGTCCCAGCTCCGACGCAGAGGCCACGGCCGCCGCGGTGGCCGCCGCCATCCGCACCGTCGACGCGAACATCGCCGCCTTCGGCGACCGGTACCCCGCCGACACCACCGACGCCAACCGCTACCCGCTGCGGCCACCGAGCGCCGGCCAACCCGAGGGCGCCAACGTCGGCTGGACCACCAGCTTCTGGCCCGGCCAGCTCTGGCTGGCACACGACCTGACCGGTGACGACCGCCACCTGCGGGCCGCGCTGTCGCATGTGGACAGCTTCGCGGATCGGGTGCACCGGGGCATCGACCTGGACACCCACGACCTCGGGTTCCTCTACACCCTCTCCTGCGTGACCCCGGCCCGTCGTACCGGCGACCCGCGGGCCCGAGACGCGGCTCTCGCCGCCGCCGACCACCTGATGACGCGCGTCCTCGAACCGGCCGGAATCATCCAGGCCTGGGGCGACCTGAACGACCCCCGCCAACGCGGACGCACGATCATCGACAGCCTCATGAACACGCCGCTGCTCTTCTGGGCCAGCCAGACCACCGGCGACGACCGCTACGCCGCCGCGGCCCGCCGGCACACCGCCCATCTGCGCCAGCACATCCTGCGTCCGGACGGCACCACCTTCCACACCTTCTACTGGGACACGGACAGCGGTGCGCCACTGCGCGGGGAGACCGAGCAGGGCCACGCCGACCACTCCTGCTGGGCCCGCGGGCAGGCCTGGGGCATCTACGGCTTCAGCCTCAACCACCGGCACATCGGCGACCCCGCACTGCTCGCCGCCGCGCGGACCTGCGCCGACCACTTCCTCGCCCGCCTGCCCGACGACCACGTGGCGTACTGGGATCTGGAGTTCGGCGACGGCAGCGGCCAGGAGCGGGACAGCTCCGCCGCGGCCATCGCCGCGTGCGGCCTCGTCGAACTGGCCGACGGCCTCACCGACCAGGCCAGCGCCGACCGGTACCGCAAAGCCGCCGCCGAGATCCTGCGCTCGCTCATCGACCACTACTCCACCGGCGGCCAGCCGGGCTCGAACGCGCTGCTCCTGCACGGCGTGTACGACAAGCCCAAGGACGTCGGCGTCGACGAGGGAACCCTGTGGGGCGACTACTTCTACCTGGAAGCCCTCACCCGCGCCACCATCCCCGGCTGGACCAGCCCCTGGTGACCACCGCGACCGACCCGCACCGCCCCGCATTCCGAAAGGTGACCATGGACTACCGCTACCACTGCACCATTCCCGCCGCCGAGGGCCGGAACACCCTGCCCGTCAATCCCTGCCGGCTGCTGGACTTCACCCTGCTGCGACTGTCGGCCGGCGAGTCCTGGACCGGCGAGTCCGGTGACCGGGAGATCCTGGCCGTCATCCTCGGCGGCACGGCCAACTTCACCGTCGCCGGCCACCACTTCCCGCAGGTCGGCCAGCGTGCCGACGTCTTCTCCGGCAAGCCGCACTCGGTCTACCTCCCGGCCGGCTCCTCGATCACCGTCGAGGCCGTCACCGACGTGGAGATCGCCCTCCCCAGCGCCCCCAGCGACCTGGCCACCGACCCCTACGTCATCGCGCCGGAACAGGTCGCGACCGGCCGTTGGGGAGCGACCAACTTCGGCCGCGACTACCACCAGATCCTCACCGAGATCGCCCAGCCGGAGCTGCCCGCCCGCCGACTCATCGTCGGCGAGACCTACACGCCCTCGGGCAACTGGAGCACCTACCCGCCCCATCGGCACAAGGTCGACGACCTGCCCGCCGAGGCCGCCCACGAGGAGATGTACTACTACCGCGTCAGCCCGGCGAACGGGTTCGGCATCAGCCGCGTCTACACCGACGAGGGGTACGAGGAGAACGTCACCATCCGGGACCACGTGATGCAGATGATGCCCGAGGGCTACCACACAGTGGTCAGCGCACCCGGCTACACCACCTACTTCCTGTGGTTCCTGGCCGGCACCCAACGCACCCAGGGCGCCCGCGAGGACGCCGACCTCGCCTGGGTGGGCCAGACCGTACCGACCCTGCGCAGCCTGGGCCTGTAACAACGGTTTGCGGACACCGGCCGCCTCGACGGCCGGACCGCGACCGGCGTGCGCGCTCGCCGTACCCGCCGCCAGCGGTGACCCGACGGCCACCGCTGGTGCGCGGCGGCCCGGAGACGGTCACCGCTGGCCGGCGGCGACCGGGGGACGGTCGCCGCCGGGTCGGCCCGGCGTCAGAGCCGGGAGGTGAAGGTGGCCAGGAAGCGGTGTGGGGTGACCACACCGGCGTTGTCGAAGCAGATCACGTCGAGGTCGGCGTTCGTGGTGTACGGCCAGGGTTGGGTGAGGTGGCAGTAGTTACTGCCGGCGCCCTGCGCCACCACCTGGGCGTGCGTCTCCTTCAGGCCGACCTGCGGGAAGGTCGCCAGGTAGCGGCCGGCGGGCGCCAGCGGCGCCACCGTGTTGGCGCCGACACCGAGCACCGAGTTGTCGTTCGTCGGACCGCCGACGGCGGTGCCGAGGTAACCGAAGTACGACGGTGGGGCGAGAGAGCCGATCACCGGCCGCCGACGGTGGTAGGAGAGGGTGAAGTCGGTGTTGACGAACGCGCCGGCCTGGTCGTAGCAGAAGACGTACACCTGCACTCCGGTGCCGACCGCGTTCCAGGCGTAGACCTTGCACCGGCGGGGACCGGCGTTCGGCTGCCCGGCGGTGACCTGAACGTTGCCGGCGAGCACCCCGGACAATCCCACCCCGGGCAGCCGCACCAGGTACTGCCCGACGCCCAGCGGCCCGACCGTGTTCACCACACCCGTGGAGTTGTACGACTGCACCAGCGCGCCGGCGCCCCACTGCACGTACGCGTGGGAGGTGCCGGCCGGCAGTACGCCGGAGCTGGTCGTCCAGAGCACGGTGAACGGAGTGTCCTCGCGCGTACCGCCCGGCCTGTGGCACTGTACGTCGACGATCTCGTCGGCGCCGGACTGGAACCAGCGGACCACCTCGCAGTAGTGCCCGGTCCGGTTCACCGGGGTCACGTGCGGCACACCCCGTGCGCCGGCACCCACCTGTGGGAAACGCACCTGGAACCGGCCGGGCGCGAGCTTGATGCCGTCGGCCCAGGCGGCCGGGAACGCGGTCTTCCAACTACCCCACTGCCGGCTGGTGTCCAGCACGGTCCAGACCGCGACGGTGGGGTCCTTGACGTACGCGAAGCCCCAGCGGTCGGCGGTGGCCGCCGCGGCCGGTGCCGGCGGCGCGAGTGCCCCGGCGGCCAGGACGGCGGCCAGTGCCGCGGTGACGAACGATCGGAGTCGCATCTGTTCCTCCACTCGACGAGAACATGCCGGAGGGAGTGTGCGCGCAGTAACTTCATGATCACAGTCGGCTACCCTGTGTCGCTGAGTCGGCTGTCCGCCACTCCGGACCGAGCTGGCGGGGGATTTCCCCCGGAACCGACACCGCCGGCCGGCGACCGACGCCGTGGCCGCGACGGTGCGTCAGTCTCAGCACATCGGGGTGCGGCTGGTTCGAGACCCCGACGAACTGGGGGGCCGAGGCGGATGGCGCTGCTGTGGTTGCCGCGCTGGCTCCGCCGACCGGTCCGCGTCGAACCGCCCCCCGGCCACGAACTCTTCGTGGAGTGGCACGGCTCGGCCGCGGTGATCTCACACGGGGACGATCCGCCGTCGCTGCTGTGGCAGCTGGTGCGTACCGCCGTCGCGGCGTCCGACGACGTGCTGGTCCTGACCTCCGAGCGCGCCGTGCGCAGCGCCGCCTGCGGTGGCGTGCTGCGCGGGGTGGTCGAGGGTGCGGCCCAGGAGTGGGGTGTCGGCCGGGTCTGGGTGGCCGCGAGCGGCCTCGGCCGGCCGGACGAGGCGTACGCCTCCTGGCTGACCCGGCTGGCGGCCCGCACCGGCGTCGAACTGCTCGCCCCGGACGGTCCCGTCCACGCCACACCGGACGGCACCCTCTACGCCGCGGGCGGCACGGGCGCCTGGGGATGGCGGTCCTTCCGGCCGGGCGCCAGCAGCCCGGTGGTCGGCAACCGCTACCCGGCCCCGTCCTGGGAGCCGGCGTTGCCGGACCAGGCGGTGGTGCTGCCCGGGCTGGTGGCCGATCCCGTCCCCGCCGGAGTGCTGCTGCGTGCCTCGGCCGCCGCACCCGCTGCGGTGGGCGACCCGGCCTACGACATGCCGGTGGACCGACACCGGCCGACGCTGCTCCTGCGCCATGTCGGCGAGCCACCACCGGATCCCTGGTCAGTCGCCGGGATCTTCGCGGGCCTGCCGGCGAGGACCATCGTTCGGATCGAGACCGCACTGCTCGACCCGACGGCACCGCCGCCGCGCGCCGACTGGGTGACCGCACTCGCGGCGGCCCTCGACGAATCGGCAGCCGTCGCCGAGCCGATCGGGGTGCCCGAACCGGGCCAGCACCGACGGGCGTCCGGCCAGTCACCACCCGTGCTGAGTGACGGTTGGGTACGCGCCAGCAGCCGGCTCTACCGCCACGCGGTCGTGCCGGACCTGCTCGCCGAGGTGGTCCCTTCCGGCGTCCTGCTGCGCACGGCTGGTGGCCGTCAGCCCGACGGCCTGGCCTTCGTCGACCCCGCCGAGTGGGTGCTGGCGGTCGACGTCCGCGACTCCGACCGGCTGGTCGACCAACTGTGCCGGCTGCTCGTCGGGGCCGGCGGAGCACCGGGCCTCACCCTGGTGGGGCAGACCGGCAACCAGACGAGGGTACGCCTGGAAGCGGCGCTGCGCGCCGAGGCGGCACCCCGTGCGGGGCTGCCAGTGGACGTCCGGGCGACCTTGGCGACGGGCACCGGCCAACCTCCGGTGGCGACCGATCGGCGGAACAGTGTCGCGGACCAGGCGACGCTGGCGGTGCCGCTGTCACCGCGTCCGCCGACGGCGGCGGTGGCGGCCACGTCAGCGGAGGCCCCGGCGCTGGACTGGCCGCCAGCGACCGCGCACCAGTTCGTGGACCCGGCGGCCCCGGCCAGAACCGCGCAACGTTCGGTGGAGCCGGCGGTGCCGGCCGGGGCCGCGCATCAGTTCGTGGAGCCGGCGGCCCCGGCCGGGGACGTGCACCAGTTCGTGGAGCCGGCGGCCCCGGCCGTCGCCGCGCGGCGACGCGTGGAGTCCCTGCCGGTCGCGAGACGGTCGGCAGCCGCTGCCGAGGCGCTGCCG
The DNA here is from genome assembly GCF_040648675.1 of Micromonospora sp. NPDC049101. Classification (NCBI taxonomy): domain Bacteria; kingdom Bacillati; phylum Actinomycetota; class Actinomycetes; order Micromonosporales; family Micromonosporaceae; genus Micromonospora; species Micromonospora sp. NPDC049101. Next base: position 63,564 of record NZ_JBEZED010000017.1, read on the forward strand.
AGCGCTGGCGGCCAACCGGCCGTGCAGGACCTGAGCGGCGAGCCCTCACCCCCGCCTCGGCCGGCCGCCGGTCCGCCACCGGTGATCACCAGCTCCGGGCCGTACCTGGGCGAGCCCGAACGCCCGGTGGTCGCCAGCGCCCCCGCCTCGGCAGGCGAAGGAGCGCTCACCCCCTCGCTTCGAGGCGCGCCCGCCGCGTACCCCGGCGGGCGCGCGGTGCACCGTTACGCGCCGGCCGTGGCGGACCCCGTCGAGGACCGGGCCAGCACCGCAGCGGAACAGCGCGACCTCGCTGCCAGCCTCGGCCCGGCCTTCACCGACTCGATCACCACCGTCAACGCCGCCCTGGCCGCGTGGCCCGCGCTGCGGCAGGGCATCTCCGCGTCGGCGAAGACGGACTTCGTCGCCGTGCACGTCTTCTTCGGCCGGTCGGAGGCGGGGGCGGCCCGGCTCAACGCGGGACTGCGTGCTGGGCGGGCACCGAGTCTGCCTGGCTACCTGCCGTGCCTGGTGTCCGGGTTGCGTCGCCTGCCGCCGTACCGCCGGGCGATGCTCTGCCAGGGTCGGGTGGCCGACCAGGCGCGACACCTCTACCCCGAGGGCGGCCTGCTGGTGGAGCCCGGCTTCCGCAGTGTCAGCGGCGCCACCGACCTCGCCGTGGAGGGTGCCGACGTCGACTACCTGGTCTGGTCGCGTACGGCGCGGCAGGCCGGCGCGCTGGCCGAACAGCAGGATCTGGACGAGGCGGTGTTTCTGGCCGGTGCCCGGTTCAAGGTGCTCGCCGTCCGTGAGGGAGCGGTGGCGGCGGATCGGGTCGGCATCCCGACGACCGCCGTACTGTTGCGGGAGGTGTTGCCCGACGAGCAGTCCGCGTCCGGTCTGGACGACGCCGACCGGAGCGCTCTGAGCCGCCTGGAGCGGGCGCTGACCCGGCGGAGAGCGGCCTCGCCTCGCCTGCTCACCGACGCGCACACCATCGAGCGGCTGCTCGGTCCACCGCTCGGTTACGTGGAGGAAGCCGGGGCGTCCGTCGGTGCCGGCACCGACTGACCCTCCGGTCATGAGGGATAACCCCCAACTCCGCCGGTACGGCGTCGGAAACCGCTGCGTCGGCGGTCGCCGTCGCATGCTCATCCGGTGCGGGTGTGACAGGGGGGTGGAGCCGAGATGCGAACGCTGTCACTGCGACCGCCCGGCAACCTGACGGTGGGCAGCCGGGGAAGCATCGATGGCTCGGCGTGCGCCAGCGCGCCGTCGTCGAGCAGCGGATAGCGGGAGCGGCCCGGCATGGACACCCCCATTCCTGACTGGTTGAACCACATCTTGAACTTCTTCGTCGGCGCGACCTGGCCGACGGGCAGTGAGAGCGGGATGCGGGCGCACTCCGGGGAGTGGGAGCACCTTCGGGACGTTCTGGATGCGGCCCAGGAGACGCTCGTGGCTGAGCGTTCTCGGGTGCCGGCCGTGTTGAGCGGGAAGTTCGCCGACGGCGTCACGGAGTCGCTGGACAGCCTCGTCGATTATCTCGACCAGTTGCGGTCGACTGCGGAGAGCATGCGGAAGGACCTGAAGAACGGTGCGGCCGAGCTTCAGGAAAAGAAGATCCTGCTGGTGGTGCAGTTGGCGCTGTTGGCCATCCAGTTGGCCTGGCTCATGGCGTCGCTGTTCGGGGCGTTGGCGATTCCGTTGGTGGTTGGTGGGTTTCGCGCCATCATCACCGCGATTCTTCGCAACCTCTTCGTCGAGGTCGGGCAGGAGATCGCTCAGGAGCCGCTGCTGATGATCGTGATCCAGGCGGCGCAGGATGCCGATGGGGTGCGGGAGGGCATCGACTGGGACGCGATCGAGAAGTCTCTGATTCAGACGGTGATCGCGGGTGCGGCTGCCGGTCTCACCAATTCCGCTGCTTCGGGTGTCGTCGACTGGGCGGCGGGGAGGATCGCCAAGGTCGACCGGGTGGGTGCCGACGGCACGCTCTACATCACCGATGGTGTGTTCCGGGCCGGCGCCCTCTTCACGAAGGGCGGGGCGCAGGCGGCTGTGGCGATGCCGGCCGAGGCCGCCGGACAGGCTGCGGTGGGGGCGCCGATCGAGTGGCGGTGGGGGACAGCGACCAGCGCCTTCGTCGGTGGCCTGTACGAGGGCAACGCCGCTACTCCGGAGCAGTTGGCCAACGGCCTCAACCTGCCGGACCTCAACGGGTACGACGAGGCGGCCCCCCTGGGTGGCGACGGGCAGCAGGGCGGTGGCGACTCCGGCGTCAACAACGAGAAGGAGGAGCCGCCGACCGAACCACCCGCCTACTCCGTCGACGACAACAACAGCGGTATCGACTGGGACAACGAGAAGCTGGTCGGCGACGAGAAGTTGGTCCGCGACGAGAAGAGTGACGCCGGGACGGGAGACACGTCGCCCGCCACCGATGAGGTTCGGCAGTCCCTCCTCGGGGACAGCGGTGTCGGCACCGGGCTGGGCGCCGGGCTGGGCGCCGGCGCGTCGAGCGCAGCGGATCAGCAGGCGTCGACAGACGCGGGAACCGGCGGCATTTCGGAGGGTACCGCGGCAGGCTCCGGTGTTCAGCCGTCCAACGGCGACGCGGGCGAGGGCGTCAGTCGTGGGGCGGGGATTGCCGATGGCGTGGCGGGTGGTGGTGTGGCGGACGGTGGCGTGGCGAGTGGGGGTGTGGCGGCCAGCCACGCGGCGGCTGGTGGTGTGGCGGACGGCCGTGCGGCGAGTGGTGCGGCGGACGGCCGTGCGGCGAGTGGTGCGGCAGCCGGTGGCGTGGCGAGTGGCGGTGTAGCGGCCAGCCACGCGGCGGCTGAGGGCGTGGCCAGTGGGGGTGTGGCGGACGGCCGTGCGGCGAGTGGTGTGGCGAGTGGTGGTGTGGCGGACGGTGGCGTGGCGAGTGGGGGTGTGGCGGACGGTGGCGTGCTGGACGGGGGTGCGGGGCAGGGTGCTGGCAATTCCGTAGGCCAGGGCGGGACGAATGTGACCGGCGGTGTCGCGGGCACGCCAACCGGCGACGGCGTCGCTGATCGGTCGGGCGTCGGGCTCGGCGATGGTTCGGTTGTCGGCTCGAACGAGGATGCCGGCCGCTCGTCGGTCGGCTTGCCGGCCGAGATCACGGTTGGTGGCCAATCCGGCGAGGTCGCGCAGCGGGACGGCGCTCGCGTCGCCGGTGACCAGATCACCGGCGGCCAGTCCGCGGCCGGAGGCCACGCTGATGGTGGTGCTGGTGGTGCCTCGCGGGGTGGTGTGGGGTCGGGTTCGGAGCAGGCTGATGGTGGTGCTGGTGGTGCGTCGCGGGGTGGTGTGGGGTCAGGTTCGGGACAGGTCGACGGTGGCGTGGCGTCGTCGGGTGGTGTGGCGTCGTCGGGTGGTGTGGCGTCACCGGTGGGTGACGCTGGCGGCGCCCGAGGGGAGGGGCAGCAGCGCGCACAGGTGGGCGCGGGCCAGTCGCTCGACGGCGGCACCGCCCGATCGGGGCCTCCGACCACGGTGGTCGGGGGCGACGGTACTCATGGGGTCGACCGGGCGAACACGGATCCGGGCAGCTCAACCGACCTGCGGACCGTCTCGGACCCAGGTGTTCAGCAGACACTGGGATCCGGCACCGACCGGTCGGACGGGGCGGGCCCGGCTCTGCCGCAGTCCGCAGAGGCCTCGGTGGGCAGGAGCGATCCCCGCAGCGGCGATGTGGAGCGCCTGCTGGCCTCGTCGACCCAGGATGTGTCGCACGTGGTGGCGAACACCCGCGCCGCGTTCGAGGGTGCGCGGGACGCGATCATCGGCGCGCTCCAGGCGTCGCCGCCGGACCGTGCCCCGGAGGTGGCGGCCGCCCGCGACGCCGTCCGGTCGGTCCAGCAGTCGCTGACGCACCTGGAGGAGTCGCTGCCGAGCCTGTCGAAGCAGCAGGCGAGGGCCGACATGGCGAGGGTGTTGACCGCCTACGACTCAGCGCACCAACAGGTGCGCAGCGTCGCCGGCGCGGCGCTCCTGCCGTCGGTCGACACGCTTGTCGGCCCGAGCCGCCCGGAGGTGGTGGGCGGAGACCGCTCGGCGGTGCCGACGTCATCCGATCAGCTGTCCCATCCGACCGCGCAGGGTTGGGAACTGGTCCTCGATCCGGATCTCGGCGGCTTCGCCAAAAACCCCTGGGTGTACGCGCTCACGAGCGTGCAGACCAACTCCGTCGCCCGGGTGGACCATCTGGTGCCGGCGACCATCGAGGGCGTGCGGCGCGCCGCACAGGAGGTCCTGGACCAGCTCGACGGGTTGACGGGTCGGATCGAGTCGGCATTGCGGGAGACGCTGACCGACCGGGCCGTCCCGGCGGACGGCCCGGACCGCACCGAGCAGGTGGAGACGGCCAGGGCGGTCCTCGAAGCGGCCCGACAGGGGCTCGCCGGTGTGGTCAGCTCGGACCAGAGCCGTTCGGGGCCGGCACGCGAGCACTTCCGCGACGCGCTGCTCCAGGTGGACCACGCCCGCTACGAGGTGAACCGGGCGACCGGCGCGGAGACCGTGCCGACGATGGAACGCCTGCGGGGCGCGGCGACGGAAACAGTTGACACCGACGTGACCCCCCGTTCGTCCGGCGTGCTGCCGACGTACACCGTGGGTTTGGCCCGTGTCGACGACGCCGCGCAGCTGGTGGCGGCGCTGCCGGGCACCGGACAGGACATCGTGCAGGCGTTCGTGTCGCTCCGGGACGAGCAGCTGGATGACATCAGGACCGCTCTGGGGCAGCCGGGCTCGTCGGCCGCCTTCTCCGCCGTCACCGCGTTCGGCCGGCGACTCTCCGCCATGGAAGCGGGCCTGACCGGCATGTCCGAGCAGGCGCTGAGGGCTGGCCTCGTCGACCTGGTGCGCGACTATCGGGTCGCCCAGGGCCGGCTGCTGGCGCTGACCGGTGACCGGAACCTGCTTCCGCCGGTCGAGGCGATGCTGCTGTCGTCGACCTCGGATGACGACACACCGACCGGTAAGGGGAAGGGCAAGGCGTCGTCGAACACCCGCGACGCCGGGGGACAGGGCTCGTCGGCGGCCGGGGGCGGTGGGGTTGGCGGGCCGTCGGGTCCGGGTGGTGGGAAGGGCGCGGACGGTCAGGGCGGTGGGGCTGGGGGGCCGTCGGGTCCGGGTGGTGGGAAGGGCGCGGACAGCCGCGGCGGGGCTCGGGCCGGCGGTGACGGATCGACCTCGGCCCCGCGTACTCCCGGGGCTGTCGCCGACCATCCCGAGGACGGCCGGCTTTACCCCAATCCGGAGATCAGCGCGGTGCTCCGGGAGACCAAGCTGCTCCTGAGTTCGGTGCTCGAACCCGGGCAGCGGGACGCCCAGCACGTCGCCGACAAGGCCGACAAGAGCCTCCGGGACCACCGGGACGAGGTACGGGCGGCGACGCAGACCAGGAACGACCTGACGAGTGCCGAGCAGAAGGTGCGGGACCGACAGCAGCAGACGGATGCGGCGGTGCGGGCGCTACAGGTCAGCCAGGACGAGGTGGCCGCGGCAACGAAGGCGCTGGCGGACGCGACCGAGCAGCTCGCGCAGACCGAGCGGCAGCACGACGCCCTGCGGGAGACGCGTGCGGACGCCGAACGGGCCCGCGCCGAGGCCGAGGCCGACCGGGCCGCCGCGCGAGCCGAGATCACCAGGCTGGAGGACGAGCGGGACACGGCGCAGGACCGGTTGGAGGAGATCGAGGAACAGCTCGACAACCTCAGCCAGGAGAGCCTCGCGACGCTCGCCCAGGATGAGCGTGCCGCCGGTCAGCGGCGGCGCATCCACCTCATGGCGGAACAGGCCCGGCTCAACGAACGGCTCGACGCGATCGTTGGGGAGGGCCGGCAACAGGGCGCCCGGGGCAGAGCAGCCGACGCCGCCCTGACCAAGGCCAGGGCCACGATCACCACGACGGACAAGAGTCTGGAATCGGTGGCGGCGAGCCTGCGCGAGCAGCGCACCGCCCTGGACGGGGACGACGGCCTGCGGGCACACCTGCACCATGCCGAGGAGGAGCACACCAAGAACAGGGCCACCGCCCAGGCCGCCACGGCGAGCCGGGACGAGGCCGCCGCGCAACGGGATGTGCTGCGTACCGAGGTCGAGCGCCTGCCCTCCGAGACGGACCTGGCGAACACCACGACCCGCCTGACCCGGGCGGCCCGGGACGCCGGCATGGTGCGTGACACGGCCACGGCGCGAGCCGATGATGCCCGAGAGGCCCTCAACGAGTGGCAGGACATCGCCGACGAGCGCGAGTCGGACCTGACGATCTTCGGCGATCGTGACCAGGCCGAAGGCGATCGTAGCTACCTGAGTATCGGCGCCGAGGGCGTGATCACCGAGCAGGCCGCGGCTCGGATGCGGGAGCTGGCGATCGCTGCCGTCCGCCCGCTGGGGCGCTGGACTCAGGAGGCGGAGATCCAGGGTGACATCGCCCGCCTGACGACACCTGTGGCGTTGGTGGATGATCTGCCGTCCTCCACCGGGCGCAGCGGCTCGGTACGGGTGGTCGGAAGCGGCCGCCACGCGGTACGGCTGACGTTCCACTCGACGCTCACCCGACACGACGAGCGGGACCTCGCCCCGGACTACCCGCCGCCCGCGGTCAGCCAGGGTGAGAAGCGGCGCTTCTCGGATGTCTCCTCCACCAGTAGTCACAGCAACATCAACTATCGCGATCTGCCGCTGCCCATCCAGGAGTTCCTGGGTCTGGGGACGACCGGCCCGCTGCGGGTGCTCAACGTGTCGGCGGTGCCCCGGCTGACCCACAACCGGCAGACCCGCACCGCCTTCGTCGAGACCGGGACGGGGCCGGCGACCATCGAGCGACTGCGGGAACCAGGACTGGCGCACTTCTACACCTGGGAGATGAGGGTCACGGCGGAGCCAGCGGCCCGCCCGCCCCGGCTGGTAACGCCACCGGGGCGACCCACTCTCGACGATCCTGACGACCCCTGGCAGGACATCGAGGCCGGCCCGGAGCCGGAAAGCGTACGCGAGCGGTTGGTGGTGTTCTTTCCACAGCACATCGCCGTGCCGGATCCTCCGGAGGACACCACAGTGGCGGACGACGTGGCTCTCGCCTCGTACCCGATGTCACTGGACACGCTGCACGACCCAACGGAGCTGCCACTGCGCATCCTGAGCGAGTTGCCCGGTCTCATCGCGGAGGCACGCGCCCGGAGCAGGGCCGCCGGGGGCAGGAACGCCGGCGGTCGGCGCGCCGGCCGTGGCGCGCCGGCCGTGCGCTCGCCCCGCCGTGGTCGCCGGCTCGGTGCCCGGCCGAGGCACCGCGCGGGGCCGCTCAACACGAGGTCGCAGAAGCACATTTTCAGCTTCGCCGGGCACGGCAACATGCACAACGTCTTCCAGCGGGTGCGCGACGGGGCCGCCTACAGCGACCCGATCCACGACGCGAACGGCAGACTGCTCGGCGTCCTGCGCCTGTCGGCAGTGCCGTTCAAGGACGACACCAGCCGTATCGTCAGCCGGGCCAGCGACAACTCGCTGGAGTTCCTGACCGAGGCACAGATGACCGAGCGGGGATCGGTCGTGCTGCGCAACGCTTTCGACCTGCCGGTCAGCGGAGGCGTGACAATCCTGAAGGCGTCGGCAGAGGAGACCAAGACTCCCGGCACGTTCTTGTCGGGCGGCCCCTCGGTCACCCTCGGCCTGGGGACCGGTGTCACCATCGGCCACAACAGCGGGGCTGTCTCGTTCGTGGGCCGCGGGTTCCGGTCCGGCCGGGAACCCGACCCGAAACGGCCCGGCATGGCACCCGACCCCAAGGCGACCAAGGCGATCCGACGGGGCATGGTCGCCGATGTCGGCATGAGGTGGAAGCTCGAACTGATCACCGGCGGGAAGGAGCGGGGCGCCTCGCCGCCGTTCCGCGAGTGGTCCGGGAACTCCGCCGGCCATGGCGCCCGGGTGCGATACCTGCCGTACACGCTGCGCGACGCGGACAAGGTTCGCCACCCACCGCGCGGCGTCGTCGACGGTGACGGGCCCGGCATGGCGGTCTTCAAGAACTTCACAGTGGCCCCCCAGGGGACCGCCGCGGATCCGCGACCGGACCTGGACAAGCAGGTGGAGGACTACCTGCGCAGCGAGGGGTACCTGCCGAAGACCGCGCCGAGCACCGAGCTGTTGGCGAAGAACCACAGGCGTCTGCTGGAGACCAGCTCCGGTGCGCACCGGATCGGCATGATCGGTGCCCTGCGCGGCACCGGCCTGTGGGTGCCCTACGACAAGATCACCGCCTCCGGGACGCACAGGAAATGGATCAGGTACTTCGTCCCCGCCGACCAGGACCCGAAGGTGCGGTACGAGGGCCTCACCGACGAGCTCGGCGCCAACATGACCGTCGACTCGTTCTTCCGGCTGGACAGCTTCCGGTCGATGTTCCGGTCCAAACGCGCCGCGCTCGACGCCAACCTCAGCCTGCCGGTCCGGAAGTGGCTGAAGAACCTGCTGCCCGGCTGGACGAACTCGGTGCTCAGCGGCACCGTGATCGGCAAGACCTGGGAGAACACCACCTCCCTCGGGTACGGCCAGGTCCCCGGTCGCTCGGTGGTCCTGGACACCGAGCAGGACCAGGCGATGCACAAGTTCGTCCTCTCCACGAACCTTCGCGCCGAGGCCTACGACGAGGGCCACGACGCACCGGACGAGACGTTCGCACCGGGGGACCAGCCGATCTCCTACGAGGCGTGGGTGCCCGACATGCGTGTGCTGAGCGCACCCGCGACCCGGCGTGAGCCGATCAGTCACCGGACCCTGACCGACTTCGACCGAGTCATGCTGAGCGCCGGACCCAGCCTGCCGAACCTCGCGGGCATCGACGCCGTCCGCGGCAGCGCCGCGCTCGACAAGATGTTCGCGGAACTCGCCACGAGCCAGTTCGCTCCGCTACAGGAATGGCTCAGCAACCTTCCGGACATACTCGTCGCACGGTGGTCGAAGCTGATCGGCAACAACCCCGGCTGGCCGACCACCCTGTCCGCGCACACCCGCCGGGTCTTCACCAGCGAGGAGCGGCTGCTGGCGGTGATGGACGTGGTGCTGCGCGGCGCGCACTCCTCGGAGCAGGCATTCGAGCCGGGCCTCCTCGCCGACGCGGAAGGCCGGCACGAGTTGCAGGCCTACATCCATCAGGTGCCCCGGTACGTGCCACAGCCCCGGGACTACGAGCTCTACGTGGAGGACGGGATCCCGGTCACCGGCACCAGCGCGTTCACCCGGAGCCGGGAGGAGACGCGGTACCACAGTGGAGGCGCCAATGTGGTGCACCCCTACGGCAACGCGCCGAGTGCCACGTACCTCACGTCCACGCGTGAGCGTGTCAGCGAGACCAAGACGCTGGCGGGCACCGACTACCGGATCAACAACATCAGCGCCCGCGTCTACACGATCACCATCCCGGTCACGATGGTCGGCACCTTCACCGGCGCCTCCCGCAACCTGGTGAGCAGTCTCCGCTCACTCTTCGGCGGGATGTGGGAGGCCGCACTACCGGCGACGGCGTCGGACAGCGCGATCGACGTCGAGGACGGCATCCAGGCGCTGGTCAGCATCCTCGACATGGCGACCATCTGGCGGGATCTCGAGCGGTCCTGGCCCGACGTCGACGACTTCACCGACATAGACGGCAGGCCGGCCGACTTCCAGCGGCCTGTCGACTTCATCGCGGGTCTGCCCCCCGCGCTGCACGCCCAGGTCAAGGCCGCCCTCGACCTGTTGCCCCCCGAGCCGGGCGAGCAACCGGGCGCGGACGCCGTGTACCCACCACGACGGATCAGCCAGCGGCTGGGCCTGGGTGACACCTCGGTGCTGGACATCAGACTTCCCGCCGGTCGGGAGCTGCTGCACCACACGCTGCGCAGCCTGAAGGTGGACGCCGACGGCTCCACCGACCTGGGTTCCAACAGCTACTCGGCCGGGCTCTACGACTGGATCACCCTGCACGCGTCGAGCATCGTGACGCGCGGCGACATCCGCCGGTACTTCAGCTCCGGGCCGTCCCGGCGCCCGGTGGTGATCGCCCGGTTCCAACGCGCGATCACCCACCTGGGCGGCACCATGGTTGTCGACTACAAACTGCTTGCCCGCCCCGACCCACTGCACGACGAGCTGCGGCTGCACGGACGGAAGATCCCCCACCAGATCGACCCCTCCACGACCGGCGCCGTCGACGAGAACGGTCGCCCCTTCGGTCCGGCACCCGCGCCGGAGTCCGACATGGAGATGCACGGGACCCACCTGGAGTCCCGGGGCAAGGCGACGCAACGGGTGAAGTCGCACACCGGTCGCCTCTCCGGCCCCGTGCACACGAGGGCGCAGCGGAACAAACCGGTGCGACTGATCGGGGGGACTCCGCAGATCGAGCTGTCTCGGCAGCGGAGCGAGGCCGACCTTGAGCGGGACCGGCAGGAACCGCGGGTGATCACCAAGTCCAAGGGTGGGCTGGCCCGCATGTACTACCCCTTCGAGATCAGCGTCGACGTGCAGGTGAAGACACTGAAGGATTGGCTGATGACGGCGGTGACGCCGACCATCTTCTCCTGGGCGAAGTCGCTCTGGACCAATCCGGCCGGCGAGGCGGGCCAGCGGTCGTGGTTGAAGGCCGGTGCCGTGCTGGAGTTCATGGCGGCCGACGGTTCCACCCAGCCGCTGGTGCCGGACGGTACGGGACGCCCGCCCGCGGTCACGGTGTTGCTCGGCGACCCGGCGGGGCGGGAGGCCCTGCACGGGGTCCGGATCAACCCGACCCCTCGAAACAACGAGGTGGGCGGGTTCACCCTCGGCGTGCTCCGGTCCTTCCGTCCCACCGAGGGGTTGGGACCGGAGTTCCGGGTGAGCTGGTTCAGCGACCTCCCCAAGCTGCAGGAACTGGTGCTCGAGGTGCTTCCCGGCGTCAACCAGTGGGAGCTCACCGGGTTCGTGGACGGGGAGGTCGGCGGGGGCAACCTCTACTCGTTGCTCAAACGCGGCGGAGTCAAACAGACCTTCCCGAGCGGGGGACTGGGCGTCGGTGTCGACGGCACGTTGACCATCAAGACGATCGCCGCGTCGCCCTGGCGGCTTCCCGCCGAGCAGCACAAGCCCAACCCCGGCGATCCCGATGTGCCTGTCGACTTCGTGCCGGGCCACGACACCAGAGCGGTGTTCGAGTACTTCCCGATCGTCGGCAAGGTCCTGACCTCCACCAGCCAGGTCGAGCAACGACTGACCGTGGCGCTGGCCCCGCTCGTCTCGCTGAACCAGGGCGACGGGGTCCGGGCGGCGAGCAAGCCCACTGTCACGCCGCGCCAACTGGACTCCGCCGACGCGTCGGGCGACAGCGGCGGTGGCACCAGCTCGGCGGGTCGGCCGGAGTTCGGTGCGGCCCCGGGTGGCCAGAGCTTCATCAACTTCACCATCCTGGGCGTGTCGTTCATCGGCTCCGAGACCATCGGTGCGAGCACCCAACTGCGCTGGTCGGACCGGCGCGGCCGGCGTTTCGCGCCGGCCGAGACCGGCTCCCACGAGGAGAAGCACCCTGTCGTCCTGCGCCAACGCGACGTGCTCTTGGAGATCACCGGCGAGACCTCGACGGTGTCGAGCGTCGTCTGGGAGGGCATTGTCGACACGGTCCGCAACGCCGGCCAGACCGTCGGCGACGCGGCCAAGTGGGTCGAGGACCTGGCCGGTTTCGGCGGGTCCATCGACGCCCTCGCCGAGCGGCTGAGCCCGGATGCCCCCGTGGGGAGCAAGACCACCCGGACCCGGCTGCTCGCCGGCACCGTGGAGACCCGGATTCCGTTCGCCCTGGTGGATCCCGGTCGGCAGGTCGACGCGGGCGTCTACCTGCCGGGCGCGGCCGACCGCGACACCCATGTGGACGCCATCGAGGGGCTGCGGGGTCACCCGGACGCGCCGATGGTGATCGGCCGCGGCATCACCGTGGACGGTACGACCACGATCGGCGGCCGGACGGCCGCGCAGGTTCTGGACACGTTGGAAACGGCGGGCGTCTCCCGGAGGTCGCCCCTGGTCGTGTTGGCCGGGACGGATCGGGCGTTCGTCGAGGAGCTGTCTCGCGGGTGGGTTGGTCCCGTATTCGCCAACCGGCATGTCGTGGTCGACAAGGACGGCCAGGTGCTCGGCTACACCGACGAGGAGGTCCGCGAGGGCCTGCGAGCCGCGCGCAACTGGGAGGAGTTCCAGGGTGGTCGGTTCCGCAAGGAGCTTCCCTCGCACAACCTCGCCGACGTGCTGGCCGACCGGTACGGCGCCGACACCCGACCGCCGGCTCCGGTCCGTACGGAGTCGCAGCCGGTGTCCCTGACGGCACCGACGGCAAGCCGGGCGCTGCCGCCCGACCACCAGCCGTACGAGGGCGCACGCAAAGCCGACGGTGTCGGGAAACCCAGGGGCATCCTGAAGGCCGGCAGCAGCGGGAAGGCCGGCGGCAGCCCGAAGGCCAGCGACAGCGGGAACGGCGGAGGCGCGGGGCAGCGCCGGAGGGTGCACTGGGCCCCATCGGTGGATTCCAGCGCGGCGGCTGCCGGCCCGTCCACCGGTTCCTCCGCCGGCCCCTCCACCCCCCGGCCGGGGCGCGGCGACCTGGCCGGTGCGACGCCTGCCGACCGCAGCGGGTGGACCGAGGTCGGTCCGCCCCGGGTGGCGAGCGAGGTGCTGACCAGGCACCCCTATCTGCGCGCAGACGTCACGGACCCCACCAACCCGCGGACCGACTGCGTCTTCGCGTCCATCGTGACGGACCTGCGGATACGCACGCGGGGCCAGGGCTCCTTCGTCGTCCCCGAGTCGGTGGCGACCGAGGTGGGCGTGCTGTCCTGGTACGCCGGGCATCCGCTGCGGGACGTCACGGGCTTCGACGCGGTCACCGAGGCGATGCGCAACGCGGCGGACGGCGCCGCCGGCATCGTCGTCGTCAACGGCGCCGACGGCGAGGTGGCGCACGCGTTCAACGTGTTCCGCGACGACGACGGCGAGGCCACCTACTGGGACGACCAGACCGGCCAGCCCGCGACGGCACCCCCGGATCCGTCCCGGATACGGTTCGTGGCCACCACCGAGGGCGTACCCGATCCGGCCGCACCGCCAGCCGCACCGCCAGCGGCGGACACCGTCGCGGTCCTGGCGGGGACATCGGCCGGGGAAGGGCCTGCCGCGCCAGCCCCGCACCGGTGGCCGGACGACGGGTTCGTCAACAATCCCGACGAGTTCCGGGCCGTCGAGGACGACGTGCGCCACCGTCTCGACGTGGGTGACGATCCCCTCCCGTACCGCACTCGTGGCGTGCTGTCCGGCATCGCGCCCGGCGCGGACGCCGCGCTGACCCTGACCCTCGGCCTCGACCCGGCGGATCCGGCGCGTGCGTCGGTCGACGGCGTCGCCGTGGCGGCGCGGCTGCGTCGACCGGGGACCGTCACGATCGCGCCCGACGGCAGCACCGTCACGATGCGGATCACCGACGACTCCACGGACACCTGGACCGACCTGCGGGAGCTGGTTCGCCACCTGCGCTCCGCCGGCGTACGACAGGTGCACGGCGGCATCGAGGCCGCTCTCGACTCCGCTGGCGACACGCAGGGCCTGGCCGCGCTCGTCGACGGGTACGCGGCCGAGTGGGGCGTGCTGCTGGCGGCGACGGCCGATCCGCACACGGCGCCCGGTGCCCTCCTGCTCACGCCGGACGCGCTCACCGCGCGGATGCCCGCCGCGCGGCTGGACCTCGGCACCATCCAGGCGCAACTCGCCCTGGTGGTGGCGGTGCGGGCCGTGGACCACACCTCGATCGTGGCACCGCCGGGCCCCAGCGCCGTTGCCCGCCCGTCCGCCGCACGTGCCCTGATCGACCAGGTCGGGGCCGGGCCGGCACACCGACGTGACCTGGCCCGGCTCTTCCACCTCGGCGGCCGGGTCAGCCGGGACGACGAGACGCGGTCGGAGCCGGCCACCGTACCCCTCAAGGGGTCTCCGGCCCTGACCGGTGCCGGCCTGCGTCGGTTGTTCGGCGAGGTCGTCGCCGCGGGTCGCGTCGTCGACCCGGCTGGTCGGGTGACGGTGGCGGACTGTCTCGCGGTGGTGCAGGCGCTGGTGTCGCGGCTGTTTCCGGGTGGCCCGCTGGCGCATGCGGTCCGGGTGCCCCGGACGAGGGACGACTCGGATCTTGGTCGGCCGGCGGAGGCGTGGCTGGGGGATCGGCGGGACTGGGAGCGGTTCGACGGCTGGGACGGGCTGACGGCGCGGCTGGGCGCGGACGACCTCGGCCGGCGTTCGGTGGCGGTGGTGTTGGTGGAGCGGACGCGGTCGGGGTTCGGGCACGTGTACGCCGCGTACCACACGGCGGACGAGGGTGTGCTGTGGCTGAACCTGACCGATCCGGGTGCGGTGCCGCGGGCGGGTGCGCCGCGGGAGACACCGGGGGAGTACGACGCGGACGTCCACGCCCGTGCGCTGGTGATCGGTCCGGACGGGGTGGTCCGCGGCGGCGACACGTCCCGGCGGCCGCTGGCCGAGGCCCTGGTGGATCCGGTCGGCAGCCGGGGGTACCGCGGCGGCGGGCTGGAGGGTGAACGCACCATGCCGATGGACCTCTACGGCAACGCCTCGATGCAGGCGGCACCGGGCAGCATCCTCGCCAGTGCCCGCGACGGCAGCTTCCACGTCGTGGTGGAGACGAAGCAGCTGCACCACGCGGCCGAGGAGGCCGAGGACGGCGAGCCCCGCGGCTATGTGCTCCCCGACGATCCGGCCAGCGGCGACCCGGCGTGGATCGCCGTGCCCGAGCTGGTCACCGGAATCATCAGGAACCTTCCCGGCGAGCAGGGCCGGATCGAGGACACCGAGGACTTCTGGCGGCAGCTGCAGGAGCTGGAGGACCGGTTCGAGGCGGTCCAGGGGCCTGCGGGCCTACCCACTGTCGCCCTGCCCGCGACTCTCGCCTCCGCCGACGTGGTGGCCGAACCGGCGGCCAGCGGGACGATCGGTCCGCCACCGCGAGGTGACGAGGGTGGTTGGCACTGGCACATCTCGATGGGTACGCCGATCGAGCGCCTGTCGCGGTTCCTGGCGCACGTCGGGGAGCGCACCTGGCGCGACAGCTCTGTCACCTACGAGTCGGCCCCGCTCGGTCTGCTCGCCTATCGCACGAAGGAGAACCAGCAGGACGGGGTCGCCTTCGGTGATCGCGAGGCGGAGCACTTCCTGCGGTACTTCGCCGAGGCGGGCCAGGTGCCCACCGCACGGGTGATCGACGCGATCAAGGGTGTGCTCGCGCTGGTGTATGCACACACGGCCGGGGCCGCCGAATACCTGCTCGCCCCGATGAGCCTGACCAAGGCACACGTCGCCGCCCTGTCCCGGCCCGCGCTGGGCCTCTACGTCCGACAGTTGCCCTGGTGGGCGCGGCTCTACCTGAGCGATCAGGCGGACGCGATCCACAACCGCTTCGCCCAGTTCTACCTCGACCACAACGACGGCTACCTGGACGAGCTCGGAGCCGTGGCCGGCGCGGGGGTCGGTGTGCGGCTGTCGAGCCGTCAACAGCCCTGGACCGCGTCCCGCGCCGCACCACTGATGTCGCCGATGATGTACCTGCTCTCGGCGCTGCACGGGAAACTGGTCGACCAGCAGCACGTGTTCCCCGGGATGACGACGCACGACCAGCTCGACACGGCGGACGGCAGCCTTTCGGCCGAGCTCGGAGTGGTGGAGGTGCGGTCCTACGGGGCCCGCCGGGGCACTGTCGCGCAGGCCCGTGTGTGGTACCAGGAACTCGCCGGCCTGGCCCGCGACCTGTACCTGGAGGTGAAGGACCTACCACCGCTGCGGGAGGAACCGCTGCCGGAGGCCGGACCCGTCACCGCCGCGCCGGTACGGGCGGACGTGGCACCACTCTTCGAGGCCGTCAGCCGAGCCCTCGCCGACGACCTGCCGGGCGCGCTCGACGCGCTTGAGCCGGCCCGCCGACACCTGACGGTCAGACAGCGGGCCCAGTGGGCCAGGCAGTTGACGTCGCTGCACCACACGCGGGTCGTGGCGGATAGCCCGGAAGCCGGAAGCCCGTTGCTGGGTCTCGCCGCCGAGATCGCGATGCCGCTGATCAGCCTCTGGCTGCGCGCGCCCACCTGGGCAACCGCGACGCGGGAGTGGCAACCGCTCAACGACATCCTCGCCGTCGACGGCGGCCGGCAGTTGGTGCCCTTCCTCCAGGGGTATCTCCTGCCGGACGAGTTCGGCGACCCGCCCTGGCAGACGGTCGGCGGTGGCGGCGAGGCCGCGCGTCAGGCCGCGGCCACAGTCATCGACCTCGCCAGCGCGGGCGTCGGGAACGAGGCGCTGGCGCTGCTCGCCGCCGACGGTGCCGAGGCCCGCCGGGACGCGCTGCGCGACCTGGTGGCCAAGGCCGACCCGGATGAGTACGACCGGCTGCGCCCGCTGGTCGAGGTGGCCGCCCCGCCCGCGGCCGACGTCGCGATGCTGACGGCGCTCGGTCACGCCGCCAGAAACGACGTCGACGCGGCAGAGCTGATCATTCAGCAGACACTGCACCAACTCGACTCCCCGTCCCGGACCTACTGGACCCGTCGACTCGGCCAGCTGGCTGAACGCGGCACCTTCGGTTTCCCCGAGGTGGACCGGCTGATCCTGCTCATCGCCGACGCACCGGAGACACCGTGAACGACTCGGGGCCGCGTCTCGTTTGAACAGGCACGTCCGGCACACCGTCGGGCGTGGATGGAGGCGAGCACGTGGCACGGGTCGGGAACGAAGAGCGGCGCTACCGGATGGTCTGGGCCGCGGGGGAACGCAGCGTCAGCGCCGACGACCCGGCGGTGCTGCTCGCCGACCTGATCCCGGGATACCAGGCCGTGCCGGCGGGGAGGCGCCGGGCGGTCCGGACGGAGCACGCCGAGCTGTCCCTGCGGCGGATCCAGCGGCGGGTGCTCGACGCCTACGACTCCTTCGACTGCGATTCGGAGGAGATGCAGGTCCTGCTCAACGAGCGCGCCAACCGCAGGGTCCCGCAGCGGTGGTCGGCCCCGGTGCCGCTGGTCCTGATCGACGCGCACTTCGCCGAGGCCCGCGCGGATCGCCCCCGCGAGGCGGGCGGGCGGATCATCTGGCTGGAGACCGAGGACGAGGAGTCCTACGTACGTTCGCTGGCCGTGGCCGGTGAGATCTTCCTGGTGATCCGGCAGGACGCCGTCGGTGCGGCAGCGGGTGGGCGTGGCGGCCCCGGCGTCGGGGCGGCGGTCGGATGACCGCGCCGGAGGTGCCGCGACCACGCACCGTGCGGCCGGGAGCCATCCCGAGACGGCGGACGATCGTGGGCCGTGCGGCGCAGTTGGACGCCCTCGACGCGGCCCGTGCGGCCGCCGCGACCGGTGGCCGGTTCGCACTGGTCCGGGGTCCGGCGGGCAGCGGCCGGACGTCGCTGCTGGACGCGGCCGCGGGTGCCTGGCGTACCGCCGGGGTGGTGGTGCTCCGGGTGGCACCTGCCGCACCGGGCGACACCGCCGCCGGCTTCGCGGCGCTGCTGAACGCCGTTCGCGACCAGTACGAGCTGCTGGCCGACCCGCCGCTGGCCGGCCCACTGAGCGCGCTCGGTGCGCTCTGCGACAAGCCCGCCGGCGAGCACGCCGGACGTGGCATCGCGTTGGCCCAGCAGGCCGCCGCCGCGTTCGCCCTGATCGGCCGGCGGGCGCCGACGGTGCTGATCGCCGACGACGCCGGTCCCGCGTTGGCCCCGGCACTGGCCGCCGCCGTCCGCGCCGGTTGCCTCGTGGTGGCCGCTGGCGCGCCCGGCGACGGCCGACTCGGCACGCTCGCCGACGTCGTGGTGGACCTGCCGCCGTTGAGCGCCGAGGCCGTACGCGCGATGCTCGCCCGCCGGTACGCCGTGCCGGTCGACGACGCGGTGCCCGCAGCCCTGTCCACCGCGCTCGGGCCGCTGGCCGGGCACCCCGGCACGGTGCTGGAGATCGCACACGAGTTGACCCGGGCCGGGCGGCTCGCGGTCGTGCGGGGGCACCTGTGCCTGCTGGACCCGCACGCCCCGATCGCGCTGCCGACGGACCACAGCCTGCTCGCCGCGCTGCGGGCGCGCGGCCCGGTCGCCGTCCGGCTGGCCACCATGGCCGCCGTCACCCGGTTCGGCATCGACGACCTGCCGCTGTTCGCCGACGCCACCCGCGGCCGGCTGTCCGACTACGGCTGGATGATCGACGAACTGATCGACGACGGCCTGCTCGTCGCCGGGCCGCAGGGCGGGATCCTCCCGCAGAGCCCGGCGCTCACCGCCCGCCTGATCACCGATGCCGGCCCGGACGCGGTGGCCCGCCTGCACCGCGCCTGCGCCGCGGCGATGTTCCGCCGGGCCGCGTCCGGCCGGCCGGCGGACGGGGCGGCCCTGGCCGACCAGGTCACCTCGGCGGGCGTCGCCCTGCCGTTCGACAGGCGTACGGCGGTGACCCTCGCCGCCACGGCCGACGAGAACACCGACCGTGCGCCGGACCGGGCGGCACACTGGCTGCGCGCCGCGCTCTGGCACTCCGGCGGCGGGCGGGCCGGCGACGACATCCTCGCCCGGCTGCTGCGGCTGCTGGTGCGCACCGGCCAGGTCGTCCGCCTCGGCGAGGTGGTGGACACGGCCATCCAGCGAGGCCACGGCGCGTCGTCCCGGCACGCCGCGGACCTCGCGGCCGCCGCCGTACTCGTCGCCGTGCACACCGGAGTGCCGGTGTCCGCCACCATCCGGTCCGCTCTGCGGGGAGCACCGGTGGCCTCGGCAACCGTGGCCTTCGCCGACTGGTGGCGCACCGGCGTCCCGCCCGCCGCGCCGATGCCGCCGGCAGCCCACGCGGACACCGGATCGCTGCTGCACCCGGCGGAACTCGGCGTCCTGGCCGGCGCCGTCGGCCCCGGCCTGGCGGATGCCGGCCCGGCGACTGAGGAGTTGCTGCTGGCCGGTGAGAGGGGGGACCTGGCCGCACTCCTGGGGCTGGTCCTGGGTCCGCACCGCTACGGCGTGCCGAAGGACGGGCTGCTGTCCGCGTACCACCGGCTGCACACCTGCCAGGCCGGCGGCGACCTCTCCGGCCTGCTCTCGGCCGCCCGCGAGCTGGACCTGACCGGCGCCGAGGCGCCCCTGCCGCGCTGTCTCGCCCGGCTCTGGGCGGCCGAGGCGCTCGGCCTGCTGGGTCGAGCCACGGAGGCGCCCTCCTGGCTGCGCTCGGTCCCGGCGGAGCCGCCGTACGCGGCACTTCGGTGGTGGGCCGCGAACGGGCCGGCCGGAGAGGTCCAGACGGCGCAGGAGGCGGCCCGGCGGTTGGGTGACGGGCGGCGGGCGTACGAGAGCCACCGGCACCACGGCAGCCGCATCGGCGTCGAGCACCTCCTGGTACGCGCGGCGGGCCTCGCGGCACGGTTCGGTCTCGGCGAGCAGATGGCCTGGTTGACGGCGGCGGTCGACGCCGACGCGACCGAGCCTCGGCGTCGGCTCAGCAGGCAGACGACGCTGCTGGTCCAGGCGCTGTGCCGGGGTGACGCGAGCGCCGCCGAACGCGGTGTCGATCTCGTCCGTGCCGGTGGGAACCGCCTCGCCCTCGCGTACGCCTGTCTGGCGCTCGGCCGGGTCGCCGAGGACCCTCGGCCGTGGCTCGTCGAGGCACAGGCGGTGGCGAAGACGATGACCTCTGGTTGGCTGCGGTCCGCCGTCGCCGCCGCGATGCGGGAGCGCGACGTTCGCCAGCCCCGCACCCGTACGCCCCGGACGGGGTTCAGCCCGGTGGAGACGCACATCATCGAGTTGATCGGTCACGGACGGACCAATCGGCAGATCGCGGCGCAGGTGCGGATCAGCGAGAAGACCGTCGAAAACCACCTGACCCGGCTCTTCGCGCGCACCGGCTGCCGCTCGCGTGTCGAACTGGCCGCGGTGAGCCTCACCACGGACATCCTCGGTCCGGCGTCGTGAGCGTCGCGGTGAATCTCCCGGTCGACCTCGACGGGCCCACCCTGACCGTGCTCACCGGTCCGGCCGGCATCGGTCGCACCCATGCCCTGCGCACGCTGCGCAACGCCGCCACGCAGGCCGGCAGGCCCGTTCTCGACCTGCGGTTGGCGCCGGAGTGTCGGCACGACGCGGGGTACCTCGCCGGGCGGATCCTCGCCGCGCTCATCCCGACCCCCACCCGGTTGGCCGCCGGTCGTGGCCACGCCCGCACCGGCGAGCCGCCAGCGCACGCACTCTCCCGCGTCCTGCGGCGACACCACCCCGGCCTGGTGCTCCTCGTCGACGACGCCCAGTGGGCCGACGCGGAGTCCGTCGAGGCCCTGCGGAACGTGTTGCACGAGGAGTACCCGGTGCCCGTACGGTGCGTCGCCACCCTGCGCTCCGACGCCGTCGGTGCCGATCCGGACCAGTCAGCCGCCTTCGACCGCCTGCGCCAGAGCGGGCTCGTGCGGATCGAGCGGCTGCGGCCGCTGTCCCGTGCCGACGTCGACGCGCTCGCCCGCCAGGCGTTGCAGGCAACGCCACACGACTCCCTCTCGACGCAGCTACACCGACTCGGCCGGGGTGTGCCCGCCGCGGTGCTCGCCGTCGTCGAGGGTTACCGCGCCTCGGCGGCCCTGCGGATCGTCGAGCGCCGCGCCTACCTGACCGATCCGACAAGCACACCCCGGATCCCCGCCGAGCACGACCTCACCCGGCCGGTACGCCAGCTGGGCCCGGCCACCCACACGGTCGCCCGTGCCCTGGCGGTGCTCGAACCGTTGGGCGCGGCCGTCCCCGGGCTGATCGGGCGGGCGCTCGACACCACACCGGAGCAGGCACACCGGCACCTGGATGCCCTGCGCGCGGAGGGTTTCGTGCGGAAGGATCGGCGCGGCTGGCGGATCCGGGTGCCCGCGTTGGCACTGGCCCTGCGCGCGGGTCTCGGCCCCTACGAACGACGCCGGCTCGCGCAGGTGGCGGTCGAGGCGCTCTGGTCGGGCACCGCCCGGTGCGCGGATCCGGCGTACCTGCCGGATCAGGTCGCCGCCGCCGGTGGCCTGGTCGACGCCGAGCCGGCGGCGGCGCTGCTGCGCCGGCACGCGGACATTGCGGCGGTACGCGCCCCCGCCGCGGCGGCACGCTGGTGGGCCGGCGCGGCCGACCTCAGCGGCGATCCCGCGGACCGTGCCGAGGCCCTGCTTGCCCGAACCGTCGCCGAGTTCGGCATCGGCCGGTACGCCGTCGCCCAGGCGCAGGTGCGCCACCTGCTCGGCGAGTACGCCGACACCCTGCCCGACGCCGCCCGGCAGGAGGCCGAACTGCTCGCCCTCGCCAGCGCGCGTGGCGCGCGTGCGGCGCCTGACGTGCAGGCCGTCGCGGCCGGCGAACCCTGGCTGCCCGGCGGTCGGGTGCCGACCCGGACGACCCGGGCCGCGGCGCTCTGCTTCCTGGACCGCTGGGCCGAGGCCGCGAGCCTGCTGCCGTCCGACTCGACCCGCTCCGACAGCGAACTGCTGATCGGCACGCCGATCACCGCCGGCACCGGCGGAGCCCCGGTGGCCGAGGCTTCGGCCGGCGGCGTCCCGGTGGCCGATGCTCTGGCTGGTGACGGCTCGGCCGGCGGAGCCCCGGTGGCCGGCGCTTCGGCCGGTGACGGCCTCGGTGGGTCGGTTCGGGGCGCCGCCCGCCGCCGTTTCGCGGACACCGTCGCGCGGGTCAGCCTGGCGGCGGTCGTCGGTGCGCTGGACCGGGCGGACCGTGAGCTGACGGAGGGCGGTCTGACGGTGGCCGATCTGCCGGCGCCCGAGCGGTGCCTGGTCCACTGGCGTGCGGGCCGGTGGGATGCCGCGAACGACGCCGCGCTGCTCGGTATCGCAGCCGATCTCCCCGTGACCCGTCCGGTGGCACACAGCACCGTGCATCGGGCGGCAGCCGAGATACTGCTCGCCCGTGGTTGGCCGGTGCGGGCCCGAGCGCTGCTCGACGCCGCCCGCGCCGACGCCGCCCCGCTGCCGTACCTGCTGGCGCCCGTGGCGGCCGAGGCGGAGTGGATCCTCGGCGACGCGCCGGCCGCCGAACGCGTCGTCGGCGACGCCCTGGCCGCCGCCACCCGGCACGGGCTGGTCGTCGGCCTGGACGAACTCTGGCTGGTGGCCGCGGAACTCGCGACCGAACGCGGCGACGGCGAAGCGGCCCGCACCGCCGCCGCATCCGCCGGGGCGGCGGCGGACCAGACCACCGCCATCGGCGCGCTGCGGGTCGCCACCGCCCAACTGATCGTTCGACCGGACCGGGTGCGGGCCGGTGACCTGATGGCACTGGCCCGGGTCGTCGGTCAGCCCCACGAGGTGGCCAGGGCGATCGAGCGGGTGGTCCGCTGGACCGGTCGGAGCGTCGAGCTGCTGGGTGAGGCGTACGAGATCCTCGGCGACCTGGGCGCGATCCTGCACCGGTCCCGGGTCCGCCAGGCGATGCGCGACCATGGGATCACGGTGCCGGGACGGGCGCAGACCCTTGCCGAGGGCGAACGGTTGCTCGCCGCCCTGGTCGCGGAGGGACTGTCGAACCGCCAGTTGGCCGCCGCCACGCAGAACAGCGCGAAGAGCATCGAGGGCCGGCTCACCCGACTGTTCAACCGCACCGGCTACCGGTCCCGGGTGGAGTTGGCCACGGCTGTGCTGCTCGGCGACTACCGCATCGGCTGAGGACGCCACACGTCTGGTGCGGGCCGCTGCCCGAGGAGGTTCGGCAGAGCCAGGTCGACTCCTTTCGCCCGTTGCCGCCAGCGCCCGCCGTCGGTGTGCAGCACCTGCTCCACCCGGGTGTCGCCGTAGGAGCCCGGCGGCAACAGCAGCGTCACACCGTCGGCCACCAACTCGGGCAAACGCGACCGAATCGAGGTGTGGGCGGCCAGCGCGGCGGCGCTGGCTCGCGCGTCGATCGCCCGGCCCGCCGCCACCCGAAGACGCACCAACAGGTATCCGTCGCGCACCGGCGGTCGGCCCTGGTGCAGCGGCAGGAAGTCGTCGGTCGGCTCGTCCCCGGCGGCCGGGATCAGCGCCCAGCCGCCGGCCCCCCGCCCACCTGCGGGCCAGCGCACCACATCGTCGGGGAGACCGTCCGTGCCGTGTCGGGCCCCGGTGCAGCGCAGCACGACGTCATGTCCGGGTAGCTCGGTCTCCTCCTGTGGTCGCCCGGCGTCGTCGATGTCGTAGCCCGCCTGTAGCCGCGCCTGGTCGAGCCAGCCCGCCGGCAGTAGGAAGCTGCCGGCCGCCGCGGCAACACGGTGGCCCAGGTCCGCCGGTAGGTCACCGACCCGGTCCAGGTCCACCAGGCCGCCGGCCTCGACCCGCAGGCACAGCAGATGCTGGTACGGGTGGGCACGGGCGACCCGCTCGCCGTCGAGGTCGCCGACGAGGAACAGGTCGGCCGACGGCACACCCTCGACCGCGACCCGCTGCGGCGACCACGGGCTGGCCAGCCAGACCCGCACGGGGTCGGCGTTCACCTCGGGGCGGTCCGGCAACCACCGCAGACCGTGTGGCCGGCTGCCGGGTGCGGGAACGGTCAGTGCGGGGCGCGGGCCCGGTGCCGGCAACACCCGCTCGGGCGGCGGCGCGGCTGCCGCCGGTGCGGCGGGCGACCGCTCGGCTGCCGGTTCGCCGGGCGACCGCTCGGCTGCGACCGGCTCGGCGGGCGATGGCCCGGCCGCCGGCTCGGCGGGCGATGGCCCCGGCGCAGGCGTCGACGGCTCATCCGCGCCCCGCCGACGCGGGATCAGCCAACCATCGTCGTTGCGCCACCGACCGCTCTCGGCCCGCAGATCCGCATCGGCGGCCCGCAACCAGCGCGCCGGGCGTCGCTGTTCGTCGACGGCCCGGGCCAGGCCGTCGCGGACCACGACGACCGCGCCGGGGGCCAGCGACCAGATCTCGACGCCGAGGTCCGACTCCAGCACGCTCAGGTGCTCCCGCAGGCCCTCGGTCCACTCGTCGGCCACCGGGGTCAGCAGTTGGAGGTCGGCACCCTGCCACCCGGCGTTCGTCAACAGTGCCCGCAGCTCGACCGCGCCCACCGCGAGGTGGCTGCCATCTGCGTAGCGCAGAGCGAGACGCCCTCCGTCGAGAATGGTCAGGTCGACGAGCGTCATGCCCGGCTCGGCCGACAGGTCGGCGTACCGTTCGAGGAACGTGACCTCCGACGGCCGTTCCGAGCTGATCAGCGCCACCCCGCCGGTGGCACCGACCGTGGGCCCGCCACCGGGCACGAGCCGTCCGTCACGATCGGTCGCGAAGCGAGGGGCGCCCGGTGCGTGTGGGGGGCGGTATTCCCGCCAGGGGGTGACCGCGCCGGACCGGTCCCGGGCGGCCAGGTCCAGGCAGCCGCGCAGCAGCACCGCCTCGCCGCCGACCTCCGGGGTCCACACCGTCGCGCCGGTCGCCTCGGCCAGGGCCGTCACCTCGGCGTCGAGGCGCGCGCACTGTGCGGTGTCGTCCGGCCAGCGCAACCAGAGGCGCAGGTCACCGCCGTACAGGAACGTCGCGGAGAGGGCCGCGGCCACGTCCTGCCCGGAGTACCGGCCCGGTCTCTCCCCGGCGGCGTCCTGCCGGTACGTCGAGAGCCGGAACTGGCCGGCGCGAGTCGCGAGGGCCACCGTCACCAGGTCCGGATGACCGACGCCGAGCCGGGCGGCCGCGGCCCGGCGTACGACGAAGTCCTCGCGGTTGGCGAACTCCAGGCCGCCCGCCAGCGGCAGTGTCGCCAGCCCCGTCCTCGGCAGCACCAGGCCACCGGCCAGGTCGAACCATCCCGGCCGGGTGGTCTGGAGTGCGGTGGGCTGCACCAGGACCCAGTCGACCACCGCCCCGCTCGCCCGGTCGACCGGGACCGCCTCGGCAGGGCCGGCGAGGCCCGGGCCGGTCCGGCGCCGCACGCTCGCTCCGGCGGGCGTGACCAGGACGTCGCAGCCCAGTGCGGTGGCGACCCGCCCGAACAGGGCCGCGTCATGGGCCCCGTCGTCGACGAGGACGCGAAGGTCCCGCCCCCCCTCGATTCCGAGCGTCCGCGCGCACTCGGCAATCTCGTCCGCGGTCAGTGCCGTGCCGTCATTCGCCGGCCGGGCCAACCCGCCGTCCCCGGTGCGAACCAGCACGAGGTCGCACAGGCCGTCGACGGGTAGCGGCAGATCCACCGGGGCAACCTGCTCCGGTCCTGCCCCGAGCGTGCGCTGTCGGCTGGGTCGCAACGTAGTCCTCGCTCTGTGTCCCGCCTCGGGCCGGCACCGGCCGAGAGGCGTCCATTCTGGGCGTACGCCCGACGCTGGGCCAGCTCACCGTGCGGTCTGGGCCGCGACCGGTGGGTCCAGCCGCATCGACCACCGTGCCGCGGGTCCCGCGCCGACGACAATCGGTACGGTTCGGTGGGGGCTGTGCGACAACGCGCGGAAGGGACCCCACCGTGCCACGGCATCGGGGCCCGCGCACACCACCACCCGTACCCTCGTCGACGGTTCCTCGGCTGCCACCTCGGCAACGGCGTCGACCCGGCGGCAACCCTCGGGTGCCGCGTCGCCGAGCACGTCGCCGACCAGCACCACGTCCGTGTCGGCGTCGAACTGGTTCAGCAGGGCCAGCGCGTGCCGGCGGCAGGCGGCCAGGTCACCGCCGATGGTGAGCACGTCGGGGGCCACCGCGAGGTCGATCCACAGTCGATGGCCGTCCCGGTCGCCCAGTACGAGAGGCGCACTCGACGGTGGAGGTCGCTGCCCGCCGGTCAGCCACCCGTAGGGCGATCCCCAGCGAGCCGGCCGTGCGCCGACCAGCCGCACGGTCGCCCGGTCCGGGCCGCAGGTCAGATCCGTGAGCAGGGTGGCGAACGGGTTGGGACGGGCCAGCGGAAGAAGCCCGGCCGCCCGGACGTCGGGCACCGCCCGGGCCGGGGTGCGATCCACGGCTCGCGGCAACGGGACCGCCACGGGCGGTGGGGCGGGTGTCCCGATCGTGACTGCCGCGGGTGGTGGGGCGGGTGGCTCGACCGCAACTGCCGCGGGTGGTGGGGCGGGTGGCTTGGTGGTGACCGCCACGAGCGGCCGTGTGGGTGGCTCGGCCGCGACCGGGGGTGGCAGCACGAGGGTTGGTTTCGCGGGCGCCGGGGGAGGTGGTTGCTCCGCTGGTGGCGCGGTCACCGGTGCGGGCCGTGGATCCGGGGGAGTCGTCGTCGGGACGGGCGGGACCGGGCTGCTGGCCGGCGCCGCACCGCCACGGGCGGGTCGATGCCGTGCGCGGAGGGCCACGTGTGCCCAGAGCAGCAGGAGCACGGCGAGCGCGATCAACGCCACCCGCAGTCCGGTCGCGGACCACAGGACGGACAGGTGCGGCAGGGTGACAGTGGACGGTGCCGGCGGGTCGGCGGATGCCGTGGACGCGGTCGACGGCGGGGACGGTGACACCGCTGTCGGTGCTGGCGTCGGTGCCGGAAGCGCGCCGATCTGGACGCCGGGGCCCGTCGCGTCCCGGGGCAGGACGAGGATCCAGCCGGGCTGCAGGCTTGTCGCGTCGGTCAGCCGACGGCCGTCGGGTTGGAGTCGCCCCTCGTTGAGCGCGAAGATCTCCGGGGACCGATTGCCGTTGCCCAGTGTCTTCGCCGCGATCGCGAAGAGATATTCCCGTTGGCCGTCGACCGGAGGCCCGACGACGTAGTACTTGCCGGTCTCGCCCGGAGCGCGCAGCGCCGAGGTGGGTGCGGCGACGGCCGCCGGAGCGATCACCTGTGTGCTGACGCCCAGCATGAGCAGGCAGAGGCCGAGCATCGCGAGCCGTCGTCTCATCGTGGCATCGTCCTTCGCCGGGGTCGTCGGGTGCTGCCGCGATCCAAGGATCGTCGGAGGAATGGTGAACCGGGGCGTGCCACCCATCGTTCTCAGGATGTTCTCCCGAGATCGGAGGCGTTATGAGGGGAATTACACCGTATCCGCAGGGCCAGGGCAATATCGCCGACGCGTGCCGCGACGCCGCGGCCGGCATCAGTACGCAACTCGACCGGCTCCGCGCCCACCTGGCGAGCCTCGACCCGGCACGCCTGCGGATGTCCGCCTCCCGTCGCGACGCGCTGCTGACCGGGTACGACATCTACGCCCGGATGCTCGACGACGCGCTCCAGGACATCGCCGGTGACCTGCAGACGGAGGTCGACCTCCGGCCGGTCGATCTGGCGCTCGCCGCCGGTGGGTCCCGATGAGCGGCACCGAGTGGGCACCGGTCCCCGACGGCGCGGGCGACCCGGCCGACCCGGGGCCGGCCATCAACGCGCTGGCCACCGATGTCGCCAGGCGGCTCGCGAGGCTGCGCGAGCAGTTGGAGCCGACACGGGCGCGGTGGGCCGACAGCCACGACTACCTCGATCCGGCGGAGGAGTGGACCATCGCGACGGACGGTCTGCTCGGCCCGACCGGCGTGCTGGGCATCATCAGCGACGCGGTGCGGATCACCCTACCGGACCTTGTCGGCACCAGGTGGTCCGAGCGCACGTCCGGCCTTTCCGCCGGGCGCGGGGGATCGGCAGCGGGTGGCGACTGATGGCCGCTGCCGCCGCCCCCCGCGGGGAATGACCTCCCATGCTCACGTCCACCTGCGCCGACGCGACGATGCGGACAAGTGTCTGCATGCTCGTGCTCGGTCTGCTGTCCGAGGTGGAGAGACGCGACGTCGCCAGTCACCTGGACCACTGCGCGAGCTGCCGGGCCGAGCGGGAGGAGATCGACCACACCGTCGACACTCTTGGCCTGCTCAGCGCCGCACACGTACGACGCTTGATCGCCGATTTCGGGGCGGGTCCGGCCGAGCCGGACCGTACCCCGCAAGGTGATCATCTTTTCGGCGCACCCGGCGCCGCCCTGGCGCGGGACCTGCCCGCCCGCACCGAGGCTCCGGTCGTGATCCTGCGCGAGACCCGCGCGGTGCCCCGTCTCGGTGTCCCCGACGACGTCCGTCCGGTGACCCGGGCCCACCCGCCTGGTGTGGCCGACCGGTACCGCGCCGGACCCGGTGAGGGTTTCCTGCCCCCACGACCCGCGACGGGCCCGTTGTCCCGTGGCCCGCACTCGCACCGCCGCCCCAGGTCACGCAGTCGGCGCATCGGTGGCGTGGTGGGCTTGACCGGCCTGCTCGCCGTCGCGCTCAGCACGACACTGCTCATCGAGCCGTGGAACGCGACTGACTCGCCCGGCCCGGTCGTGGCGGTGGCGACCACCGACGACGGCGTCAGCGGCGTGGAGTTCTCCGCGGTTCTCTACGACGACGACGGTCAGGTCAACCTGCGGGTCTCGACCGACGGTCTGGCGCCGGACGCGTCGTACCAGCTGTGGGCACTCACCACAGCGGGCGAGGAGTTGCTGCTCGGTCGGCTGAACGGCAACCCGGGCCGCGGCGGCTACGCCGGTGACGTCGCGGTGTCGGTGGACGACCTGAGTCAGCTCAGCGTCCGTCAGGTCGACGGCGGGGTTCTGGTGACGGCCGACGTGGTCAAGGGGTCGCCGCGACCGGACGGGGGGCCGGGTCCGACGTGAGTCGAGCCGACGCGCGATCCGTCCCATCGCGACCGCACCGGGTCGCGCCGTCCGTTTCGATGTTTCGGCAGGTCAGCGTACCCAATGGGGTTCCGACGCCGAGCCGGCCCGCGAGGATCTGCCAAGATTCCTCGGGAAAACCCCCACGAACACTGAACGCGGGTACCGATGCACTCGTTATCGCTGCCATGAACCAGGCCGCGGGGAACATGCTCTCGGGTGCGTCGTCGCCAGAGCCGACCTACGACCACGCGTTGCGGCTCGCCTACGAGACACATGGGCCGATCCTGCTCAACTACCTGCTGCGTCTGACGATGGGTAATCGTGGCCTCGCCGAGGACATCGTCCAGGAGACGCTGGTGCGTGCCTGGCACCATCCGGAGGCACGGACGACCGACGGTCAGTGGAGCCGGGGCTGGCTGTTCACCGTCGCCCGACGCATCGCCATCGACCACCTGAGGGCGGCCCGGGGCAGGCCGTCCGAGCAGCTTGACGAGCGCATCGAGGAGCGGCACGCCGCCGTGGACGACATCGACCGCCTGCTCAACGGCCGCGAGGTGCGTGACGCCGTGGCCAGGTTGCCGGAGCGGCTGCGCAGCGCGCTGATCGAGATCTACTTTCAGGAACACACGGTCGCCGAGGCCGCGCGCAACCTCTCGATCCCCGAGGGGACGGTCAAGTCACGGACCTTCTACGCGCTGCGGGCACTGCGCGAGGACCTCGCCGGGCGGGGGTTCAGCATCTGAGTCGCCCGCCGGCAGAAGTTCCGAAGTCGGCCCGCCCAACCGTGAACCAACCGGTCGCGCGGCTCGTTCACAGCGCACACCCGTCGGAGAGGGAAGCAACCGTGACACTGAGATCGGTGATCGGACGCCTGGCCAACCTGCACACCTCGGGCCGGCGCGCATGGGGCTCACTGCGGACGACCCGTCAGCGGATCGAGGCCGGGGTCGCCTTCACCGCGGCCGTCGTCTGCGTCGTGGCGGCCGGCCTCCAGGTCGGGCCGGCGTTGGCCGAGACCACAGTCGAGGGTGAACCGGTCCCCGCCGACGTGCTGCCGGCAATCGTCGTCGGCGCCACCTCCTGCCCGGCGCTGACCGGGCCGCGACTCGCCGCACAACTGATGGCCGCCTCGGGGTTCAAGGCGACGGCCGTGTCCGAGTCCGGCGAGGGCATCGCCGGACTGGACTCCCGGGCCTGGCAGACGTGGGCGCCGTGGCAGCAGGCCCAGCGCGCCGACGTCCGCGCCAACGTGCTCGCGCTGGCGCACCGTACCTGCGAGGCGATCGGCCAGGTCCGGGCCGGCGGCGCCGGCGGCGACCTCTGGAAGGCGGCCGTCGCGGCCGACAAGGTCGGTCTGGACGCGGTGGTCAAGGCCAAGGGGGTGCCGACGTCCGCCCAGGAGTACGTCGACACGGTGGCCGGGTACGCCAACTGGTACGCCAAGCAGCCGCAGTTCTCGGGCGCGACGAAGCCGGCACGGCCGTCCGCCACTCCGGCCGCGGACAAGGTGGGCATACCCGAGGAGTACGTCGACGCGGTGGTCAAGGCCGGTCAGGTCTGCCCGTCGACCGTGTCCGCTGCCCGGATCGCCGCGCAGCTGAGGTCGCTCTCCGCCTTCAATCCGAACCTGAAGGGCAGCGGCGGCGGCCAGGGCATCGCCCAGTTCACGCCATCGCTGTGGGAGGAGTACAAGCCGTCCGACAGCGCATCGGTCTGGGACCCGCAGGTGGCCATCCCCACCCTCGCCACCGCGATGTGCGACCTGCGCAACCAGCTCTCCGGAATGAACCTGCGCCAGTCGGGGGAGGAGACCGACCCCTACTCGCTGGCGCTCGCGGCGTACCAGTGGGGGGTCACGGCGGTGCGGGCCAAGGGCGGAGTGCCGCGTGGCGCCGCCGTTCCGCAGCTCGTCGACACGGTCGACCTCTACCTCAACGCGTACACCTCGGACAGCCGACTGGCCAGCGCGTTCCCGTCACCGTCGGTGAGTCGCCCGGCCCCGCCGCCGTCGCCCTCGGCATCGCCGTCCGCGCCGCCGTCGTCGTCGCCCTCGGCGGTGCCCACCCCCGCGCCGACGAAACCGGCTGCGCCACCCACGCCCGCCGCGACTCCGTCGCCCGTGCCCCCGCCGCCGGCCACCGCCCTGCCGGCGAAATGGGACCCGGCTGTCTCCTACCAGTTCACCAACGTCCTGAGCGGCCGGGTCATGGAGGTGCCGGGGAAGGACAACGTCACCGCCGGCGGGACGACCATCCAGCTCAATGACAACCTGCACCAGAAGGACCAGTACTGGCACATCGCCAAGGCCGCCGATCCGAGGTACGTCGTGATCACGAACGCGTTCAACAACAAGGCGCTCGGCATCCGCGGCGGCTCGATCAAGGACGCCGCCGAGGTGGTGCAGGTCGACCCGGCGTTCGACAACCCCAGCCAGCAGTGGTCGTTCATCGACGGCGGCACGTGGGTCACCCTCATCAACCGCAACTCCGGCAAGGCGGTCGACATCCTCGGCGACGACTGCTGCGGCAAGAACGGCACCCCGATCACCCAATGGGGTCGGCAGAGCTACGCCGTCGACCAGCGCTGGGTGCTCAGCAGATGACACGGAGGCGGGGCACGGATCCACGCGGCGTGCGGGGCTGGGTGGGGGCGATCGTCGCGGCGGTCGTGCTCGTCGCCGGCGCACCCGCCGCGCCGGCGCGGGCCGCGGTCGACGAGTACGTCCTCTACTACACCGTCACCTCGGCCTACCAGGGCAAGCCGGAGAACCTCGGTGAGATCGCCGGCCGGCTGTTGGGCAACTCGTCGCGCTCCACCGAGATCTTCAACCTGAACACGGCACGACGGCAGCCGGACGGCGGCGCGCTCACCGACCCGAACACCCTCCATGCCGGTTGGTACCTGGTCGTGCCCTGGGACGCGGTCGGGGCGGGTCTCCAGCACGGCGTGTTGCCCAGCACCGCTCCCGCCGCCGCACCAGCCGCGAGTGCTCCGGGCGTCCCGCCGCAGGCGTCCACGCCGCAGGCACCAGGCGTTCCCGGCGTACCCGCTGTTCCGGGCCGGCCGTCGGCTCCGGCCTCCCCCCTCGGCGGAACGCCGCCGATCCCCACCCCGACACCGGGCCCGGCGCAGCTACCGTCCGCGCCGCCACCACCCGCACCGCCGGGCAAATGCGTCACGGCGACCGCCGCCAGCGCACCGTCGAACTGGGCCAGCGTGCGGCTGGGCGCCGACCTGGCCTGGCCGCACACCCGAGGCGTCGGGCAGCTCGTCGCGATCGTCGATTCCGGCGTCGACGGTCGAGCGGCCCAACTCGCCGGCCGGGTGTCGGTCGGGGCCAACATCGTGACCGGAGACGGCCGCGGGGACAGCGACTGCCTGGGCACCGGTACGGCGATGGCGGGCCTGGTGGCCGCGCAGCCGGTGGACGGGGACGCGTTCGCGGGTGTCGCCCCGGAGTCGGTCGTCATGCCGGTGCGGGTGGTCACCGACGTGCCGTCCGCGGACGCGGTCGCCCAGGCGACGGCGATCGAGGTGGCGGTCTCCGCCGGGGCGACGGTGATCGCGCTCGGCTCGTACGTGGATGCCACCGCCGAGGGCGTGCTGCGGGCCATCGAGGCGGCGCTCAGCCGCAACATCGTCGTGGTGGCCGGCGCTCCGGCCGGTCCGGGCGCCACCGCCCCGCCGGCGGAGTTGATCAGCGTCGCCGGTGTCGGCGTGGACGGCAAGCTCCTGGAGGAGTACGCCGCGGACCTGGTCGACGTGGTGGCGCCGGGGGTCAACGTCTCCAGCATCGGCATCAACGGCACGCAGCAGTTCGTCGGCAGCGGCACGCAGTACGCGGTCGCTCTGGTCGCCGGCGAGGTCGCCCTGGTGCGTGCCGCCCACCCCGACCTGTCGGCCGCGCAGGTCGCCCACCGGGTTCTGGCCACGGCCGACAAGATGGGTGACGCGCAGCCGGATGCCCGGTACGGCGGTGGCATGATCAATCCGGAGGCCGCGGTGACCCGGGAGCTGCCCGAGGAGGCGACGCAGGTGTCCACCGGTCGGCGTTCCGGTCAGAGCACCGGGGGCGACGGCATCCGGGTCGCGTTCCTGCTGACCGTGCTGGCGGGGCTCGTGCTCAGCGCGCTGCTCGTGATTCGCCTGCGCCGCAGCGTACGGCGGGCCGACACGGAGACCGGAGGCGAGGACGATGGGTTGGACGCGGACTGGCCGGCGGGGACCACGCCCGACGAACAGCCGAGTCAGCCGACGCTCACCGGCGCGCACTGAGCGACGGTCGGTTTCGTGACAGCACAGACGTCCCCGGTCGTGAACTCCCGCATGGGCAGTTCCGTTCTTAGAAGATCGGGGACCGCGGGCGACCAGCCGCGCGGGCGAGGGATTGAGGACTTGGTGCGACATGGCTGACGACGTGTGCGAGGAGCCCCAGCTCCGCAGCGCGCTCGGCGTGTACCTGGCCGGCGGGTTGGCCGAGGACCAGCGCGACGCGGTCGAGAGCCACCTTGCCACCTGTGCCCCGTGCTCCGCCGAGGCCGACGCGCTGGGCGAGGCGGTGGCGATGCTCGCCCTGCTCTCCGATCTCGACCGCCGGGAGTTGGTGGCCGAGTTCGGCGTACCGCCGATCCCGGTGGCGGCCGGTCCGGAGCCGGCCGACGAACCGGAACCAGACCCGGAGCCACCGCCGGCGCCTCCCGCCGTGCAGCCCGCTCCGGTCGACACGGCCCGTGCGGTGGGGCCGACCGGTGGTCCTGCCGCGAACCGGGCAGGCACCGGCCCGGGGCGTGCGACGTCCACGGCGACCACCCGGCCCGGCCGCCAGCGGCGTCGGCGCCGGATGAAGCTCGCGGGTGCCGGCCTCGCCGTGGTGGCGCTGGTCTTCGCGGGTCTGCTTGTCGGCCAGTCGTTGCGCACCCCCACGACCACCCCGGACCTGCTGGTTCCGCACGGTGGGAACACCGTCCTCACGCTCGTCACCAACGCCACCGACGCGCCCAGCGGTGCCACCCTGTCGGTGGCCGTCTCGCAGCAGGACGGCGCGGTGAACCTGCGGGCCACCCTGGCCGGGCTGCGGGTCGGTGCGGCCTACCGGCTGTTCGTCACCGACGTCGACGGGCAGAGCTGGGAGCTGGCGATGGTGACCGGTACGGACTTCCGGCAGGAGGTTGCCCGCGGCTGCCCCGTGCCCTTAGACCGACTCGACCGGTTCAGCGTCACCGCGGCCGACGGATCCCTGGCGGTCGTCGCCGTCGTGGACCGGGCGTCGCGGTCGGCGACGCCGCGATAGCTGTGGCGGGCGGCCTGGTCGGCGCGGTGGTCGTGGCGCTCACGGTCG
Organism: Micromonospora sp. NPDC049101; assembly: GCF_040648675.1. Lineage (NCBI taxonomy): Bacteria > Bacillati > Actinomycetota > Actinomycetes > Micromonosporales > Micromonosporaceae > Micromonospora > Micromonospora sp. NPDC049101. The sequence continues at coordinate 97,488 of NZ_JBEZED010000017.1, forward strand.
TCACCGGCTGGCCGGCGGCCGTGGCCGCGCCCACCCCACCGGCACGGGCCGGCGGCTGCCTGCGTCCGCCGGAGACCGTCGAGACCGGGGTGCCCTGGGCGCAGGAACGGCTGGGCGTGCAGCGGGCCTGGCCGCTGTCGCGCGGTCAGGGCGTCACGGTGGCGATCGTGGACACCGGCGTGGCCACGAACAGCCCGCAACTCAGCGGCCGGGTGCTCGCCGGCGTCGACCTCACCGCCGCCGGCCGGCCGCGCGCCGACGACGACTGTTTCGGGCACGGCACGTTCATCGCCGGCATCATCGGTGCCGCGCCGGCGGCGGGCACCGGCTTCGCCGGCGTCGCGCCCGAGGTGCGGATCCTGCCGATCCGGGTGGCCACCAGCACGGACGACGGCACGGCGGCGCTGCTCGCCAAGGGCATCCGCGCGGCGGTGGACGCCGACGCGGACGTCGTCAACATCTCCGCCAGCACGCAGGCCCCGGAGCCCAGCCTGGTCGAGGCCATCGCGTACGCCGAGGCCAGGGACGTGGTCGTCGTCGCCGCCGCGGCGAACGGCGCCCAGCAGGGCCAGCAGGTGGCGTACCCGGCGGCGCTGCCCACCGTGCTGGCCGTCGGCGCGATCGACGCCACCGGCGCCCTCGCCGGGTTCTCCCAGACCGGCCGGCACCTGGGGCTGACCGCACCCGGTGTGGACGTGGTGAGCATCGGCCCCGGCGGGCCGGGCCACTGGCAGGGCAGCGGCACCAGTTACGCCGTACCGTTCGTGGTCGGGGTGGCCGCGCTGGTCCGGGCGTACCGGCCCGCGCTGACGGCGGCCGAGGTGCGGCACCGGCTGCTGGTCACGGCCGACCACCCGGCGGTGGCGTTGCCGCACCCGGGCTATGGCTGGGGCGTGGTCAACCCGGCCGCCGCCGTGGCGACCGTGCTGCCGGAGGAGGACGCCGCCCGGCCCGGCCTGCCCATGCCGCCCGCCCGCCACCCCGACCTGCCGCCCCCCGACCCGATCGGGCGCTACCTGGTCACTCTCGGCGCGGGGCTCGCCGTCGTGCTGACCGGGCTCGTCGCCCTGCTCACCGTGCTGATGCCCGCCGGGCACCGACGCCGCTGGCGGCCCGCCCGCGTCGTCGAGGTCCGCCGACCGCCGACGACCTGACGCCACGGCGCGACGTCACTGCGCCGGCTGCTCCGGCGCCGGCTCGTCACTGCGCCGGCTGGTCCGGCGTACGGCGTCACTGCGCCGGCTGCGCCGGCGCCGGCACCACGGGGGTCTGCACCAGGCGGACCGAGCGTCGGCGGTCGATGTACTGGCCGCGGGCGGTGGGCAGCGTCCGCGGCCGGATGTTGCCGAGGAAGGTGCCCTCCTCCCGGGGGCAGGAGAACAGGATCGCGGGAGAGCCCAACTCCCAGGCCCGACGCAGCACCGGGCTCATCATCGCCCGGGAGGCGCCCACGGTGCTCCGCGCGATGATCAGGTGCAGCCCGATCTCCGCGCCGTGCGGCAACAGCGGCAGCAGGGGTTGCAGCGGCGAGTCCCGGCCGCCCTCGATCAGCTCGAAGTCGTCGACGATGATGAACAGCCGGCCACCGGTCCACCAGTCTCGTCGGGGCAGCCGGCTCGGTGGGACGTCCGGGCCGGGCAGCCGGCCGGTCAGCACCTGGCCCGCCTCGGCGATGGTCGCGGTGAGCCGCTCCGCCGACATCGAGTACCCGATCTGGTTCGCCTGCGGGATCGCGTCGTGCAGCTCGCGGCGGAAGTCGCCGAAGACCACCCGTGCCTCGGCGGGCGGGTGGTGCGCCGCGACGCTGCGGGCGATGTGCCGCAGCAGGTTCGTCTTCCCGGTCTCGGTGTCCCCGAAGATCAGCAGGTGTGGGTTGGCGTCGAAGTCGTGCCACAGCGGAGCCAGGCGTACGTCGTCGAGCCCGAGCGGAACGCGGATCTCGGCCTCGCGGGTGGGCGCGGTCGCGACCGGCAGATCCGCGACCGGCAGCACCTCCGGCAGCAGTCGCACCCGCGGCGCGCGCGGTGCGCTGGGCACGTCCAGGGCCTCGACCAGCTCGGCCGTCGCCTCGGCCAGGTCCTCGGTCTCCGGGATCCCGTCGATGCGGGGCAGGGCCGTCAGGAAGTGCCGCCGGTCCGGGGTGATGCCCCGGCCCGGGATGGCCGGCACGGTCGCCGCCACCCGGCTGTTGACCTCGGACTCCACCGGATCGCCGAGCTTCAGCTCGAACCGGGTGCCCAGCACGTCGCGCAGCCAGGGTCGGATCTCCGACCACCGACCGGCGGAGACGAGCAGGTGAACGCCGAAGCTCAGGCCCCGCGCGGCGATCTCACCGAAGCGGTCGTCCAGCTCCTGGAAGTCCTGTCGCGCCGTGTACCACCCGTCGATCACCAGGAACACGTCTCCGTACGGGTCCTCGTCCTGGTATCCGCCGGCCTGCCGGGCCCGCCGGTAGCTGGTCATCGAGTCGATGCCGTGCTGGGCGAAGATCTGTTCCCGGCGGGCCATCAGGTTCGTCAGGTCCAACACGGTACGGGTCACCCGGTCGCGGTCGAGCCGGCCCGCGACGCTGCCCACGTGCGGCAGCCGCGACAGTGCCCCCAGCGCGCCGCCGCCGAAGTCGAGACAGTAGAACTGCACCTCGGCGGCGGTGTGGGTCAGCGCCAACGCGCTGATCAGCGTCCGCAGCAGGGTGCTCTTGCCGCTCTGTGGGCCGCCCACCACACCGACGTTGCCCTTGCTACCCGCCAGGGAGGCCAGCAGCAGCTCCCGCCGTTGCTGCGCGGGCAGGTCGACGAGGCCGATCGGCGCGACGAGCTGGCCGGTGCCGTAGCCGCCCACCGGGGCCAGGCCGAGGGTGGGGTGGTCGATCAGCGGAGGCAGCAGCTTCTCCAGCGTCGTGGTCTCCGTCAACGGCGGCAGCCACACCTGGTGCGCGGCCGGGCCGTGCCCGTGCAGCACGGACAGCAGCACGTCGGCCATGACCGGCGGCTTCTCCTCGTTCTCCTGCGCCTCGTCCGGCTCCGGCGTCACCGGCACCTCGGGGCGCAGGTGCTCGGTGCCGAACGGAACGAGACCACCCTGAACCGCCTGGAGGCGGCGCTGGTGCGGCGGCCGCCACGGCCCGGAGCAGTAGGCGCCCTTGAACCGGATCAGAGTCTGGGTGTCCGGTCGCAGGTAACCGTTGCCCGGCACGTTGGGCAGCTCGTACGCGTCCGGCACACCCAGCACGCTGCGGCTCTCCATCGAGGAGAAGGTCCGCAGACCGATCCGGTACGACAGGTGGGTCTCGATCTGGTGGATGCGCCCCTCGTCGAGGCGCTGACTGGCCAGCAGCAGATGTACGCCGAGGCTGCGGCCCAGCCGGCCGATCATCGCGAAGACGTCGATGAACTCGGGTTTGCTGCTGAGCATCTCGCTGAACTCGTCGACGACGATGAAGAGCGCCGGCATCGGCTCCAGCACGACGCCCTCGGTCCGCGCCTTCTCGTAGTCGCGCCGGGACGGGTATCCGCTCGCCCGCAGGTGCTCCTGGCGACGGTTCAACTCACCGGTCAGCGCGTCCTGCATGCGGTCGACGAGCTCCAACTCCTCGGACAGGTTGGTGATCACGGCCGAGGTGTGCGGCAGTCGCTCGAAGCCGAGGAACGCCGCTCCGCCCTTGAAGTCGACGAGGACGAGGTTCAGCTCCTCGGAGGTGTGCCGGGCGGCAAGCGCCAGCACCAGCGTACGGAGCAACTCGCTCTTGCCCGACCCGGTGGCGCCGATCAGCATCCCGTGCGGGCCCATTCCGCCCTCGGCCGCCTCCTTGATGTCCAGCTCGATCGGGGTGCCGGTGGCCGACATGCCGATCGGCACCCGCAGCCGTTGCGCCGCCGTCCGCCCGGCCCGGTAGGCGGTCAGGTCCAGGGCGGTCAGATCACCGAGCTGGAGCAGGCCGGCCAGGTCGTAGTCGGTGGCCAGCGGCTCCTCGGTGTCGGTGCCCGCGCCCACCCGGTAGCGGGCCATCGACCGGGCCAGCGCCGCTGCCGCCACCACGCCCAACCGGTCCGGGCGGCACAGTCGGCTGCTGCTGGACTTGCCGAGGTGGTCGAAGGAGACGATGTCCAACTGCTGCTCGGTGGCCCGCACCAGCAGGGTGTGCGGGTGCGCCTCCCAGCCCAGCGTCGCGCCCACGTCCAACGTGAGCACGTTGCGATAGCCCTCCACGCCGAGGCGGTGGCCGGTCGGCAGGCGTGGTCCGTCGAGGACGAGCACCACGAACGGCTCGATGGCCGTGACCGGGGAGTCCGGCTCGTAGCCGGGGCGGTCCTGCACGTTCAGCGTGGCGAGAGCCTCCTCGATCTCGGTCCCGTCGGTGGCGAACCTCCGCCGGGTGCCGGTGACGTCGGGGACGGTGTCGTCCTGCACGTGCGGCAGCCACTTGGCCCAGTCCCATTCCGGGCCCCGGGCGGCGGCGATCACCACCAACAGGTCCTGCGGGGAGTGGGCGACGGTGAGCTGGGCCAGGATCGCGCGCACCGTGGACCGGGCCACCGACACGTCGCCGCCGAACCCGATCCGCGCGAAGCCGCGCAGGTAGATGCCGATCGGAGCGTCCTGCAGGGTGGAGTAGGCCCGCAGGAAACGACGCAGGGCGTGCGCGGCCAACGGCTCCAGATCCTCCAGCGGCTTGCTGTTCGGTGCGGCCAACCGCACGGTGGAGCGGCGGGTGCCGAGCCCCACGCGTACCTCGCCGAAGTCGTTGTGCGCCGTACGCCGCTCCCACAGCCGCTGACTGAGCGCCATCGACCACAGCGCGCCCGGGTCCGGGTGCAGCCAGCGGGCGGCGCGCCGCTCCTCGGTCAGCGCGGCGCGCACCTTGCGCCGCACCTGGCCGAGGTAGCGCAGGTAGTCACGGCGCTCACCGTTGAGCCGGTGCTTGTGCTGCCCGGCGTTGCGGATCAACGGCACGATCAACATCGCGATCGCCGAGAGCACCATCAGGCAGACGCCCACATAGGCCAGTGCGCCCGCGTTGGGTCGCAGGAACATGAGCACCATCGCGAGCGAGGCGATGGCCATCGGCGCCAGCATCAGCACGGCGCTCAGGCCCCGCTCGGCCGGCTCGGGGATGACCGGTGGCTCCTGGAGCGCGATCTCCTCGGCCGGCGCGACCGGGCCGGCGCGGCGAGCCCTGCGGACGTACGGCACCGTGCCCACGTTCGTCTCCTTCGGTGAGGGGTTTCCCTCCGATCGGCCCGGTCGCCTGCCGAGCACCCGTCGGGCGCGCGGCAGCGGGCTTATCGTCCTGGGGATTCGGCGCTCGACCCGAAAGCGATGCCGGAGGCCGCGGTCTCGCTTGTGGAGGCAGACCCGGCACCGGAGAAACGAACAGCAGTGACCATAGCAGGAGGGGGCGGTTGTGGCGGAGACACGCGTTACCCCGGATCAGTTGCGGGAGATCGGCAAAAAGATCGGCGCCCTTCTGGATGACCACCAGTCGGTCTTCAACAAGCTGGCGAAGATGGAGCCGAACGCCGGCAAGTTCGACGCGGCGACCTGGCTGGAGGATCTCTTTGCCGACCGCCGCGACGGAATCGTCGAACACGTGAAATACCTGCAACGGGCATTCGACGAGATCAATACCGGCCTGTACGAGATCGCCGACGACTACGAGCGGATCGACGGGAGCAACGCCGACGCGGTGTCCACGTTCAACAAGGACGCCAAGAAGGTGGTCGGCGGCATGGGTGACGCCGAGTTCGAGCCGACCAAGGTGCGGGAGCAGTCCAGCTACAAGACCGGCGACTACGGCTCCGAGGTGGACAAGTCGACGATCGACCCGGGGAAGGACCTGATCAAACCCTTCAAGCCGGGCGACATCGAAGGCATGGACGAATTCCTCGACATCAAGGGCATCGGGCCCAAGGACGACACGAACCTCGACCTCCGCGAGAGCCCGCTGCTCAAGGACATCGACGGTTATCCCGACTCGCGGCTCAGCGAGGAGAGTACCGAGGAGAAACCGGAGGAGAAGAAGCCGGACGAGAAGAAGCCGGACGAGAAGCCGCTCCCCACCGGTGACAACTTCGATCCGCATCACGAGCCGTCGGGGGAGAAGATCGTCCACAACCCGGCCAACGACGACGATTTCCGGGGCGACACGTACCGGTACTACGAGATCGACGGCAAGCAGCAGACCGGTCCGGACGGCCAGAAGATCTGGTGGCTGAACCTGGAGCCCTACACCTACGACGGCCGCTACTACCGTCCGTACAAGCACTGACGCACCGAGATGGAACGGTTGAGCACGCAGCGCCTCTCGGCACCCGTACGCCTCCGGTTCGTGCTGGGCTCGCGCGCCGTGGACGTGGCCCTGCCCGGGGACGCGCCGCTCGTCGATCTGCTGCCGTCGGTGCTGCTCCAACTCAACCCGGAGGCCGCCGACCACGGCGCCGAGCATGACGGGTGGGTGGTGCAGCGCGTCGGCGAGCCGCCGCTGGACGAGGAGCACTCGGCCGTCGAGCTGAACCTGCTCGACGGCGAGGCGCTGCACCTGCGGCCCCGGGCGGAGCAGTTGCCGCCGATCGACTTCGACGACCTGGTCGACGGCGTGGGGGAGCAGGCGCGTACCAGCCCGTGGCGCTGGACGGTGGCCCGCACCCGCGCGATGCTGCTCACCGACGGCGCGGTGCTGTTGGCGGTGGGCCTGGTGGTGCTCTGGCTCGGCGGGCCGGCGGTGGTGCGTGCCACCGTCGCCGCGGCGCTGACCGTCGTGCTCCTCGCCGCCGCCGGCCTGGTCAGCCGGGCGGTTCCGGACCCGCAGACGGGGACGCTGCTGGCCATGGCGGCGGCGGGATACTCGGCGACAGCCGGTTGGCTCGGGGCGGTCGCGATCGCCCCGCACTCGGCACTCTCGGTGCGGATCTGCCTGGCGGCGCTGGCCGCGGTGGTGACGCTCGCCGCCGGGCTCTCCGCGGTGGCCGACGCCGGCCTGCTCTTCGCCGGTGCGCTCGCTCTCGCGGTGAGCGTCGCGGTTCCGGCGCTGCTCACCGCGGCGGGTCCGGTGACCCCACCGGAGGCCGCGGCGTGTGGCCTGGTCTTCTCGATGGTGGCGGCGTTGATGCTGCCGCCGGCCGCGTTCCGCCTCGGCGGGCTGACGTTGCCGCTGCTGCCCGGCAAGCCCGAGCAACTCTCCGAGAACATCGACCCCGAGCCGCACCGGATCGTCGTCGAACGGGGGAGCGCGGGTCTCGCGTACCTGGCCGCGCTCACGATCGGGGTGGGCGCCGCGCAGGTCCTGATGGCCGCCGCGCTGCTGGTGGCCGGCGGGCGCTGGGAGATGATCCTGGCGTTGTTGGCGGCCACCCTGCTGAGCATGCGAGCCCGGCACCTGAGCGGCCTGGTGGCACGGTGGGCGACGATGACCCCGGCCGTGGCGCTTGTCCTCTTCACCCTGCTCCGGTACGCCGCGGACCAGGGGACCATGGCGCGGGCCGCCGTCCTGGTGCCCACCGTGGTGGCGGTCGCCGGCGCGTTCCTGACCGCGGCGTCCACGCTGCCCGGCCGTCGGCTGCGGCCGTACTGGGGGCGGACCGTGGACGTGCTGGAGATCCTTCTCGCGGTGGCCCTGATCCCGGTGCTCGGCGCGGTGCTCGGGATCTACCAGATGGTCCGGGCCTGGGCCAGCTGATGGAGTCCCGCAAGGATCAGGTCCACGCCTACTTCTACACGGTCAGCCGCCTCAACTCGGCGGTGATGCAGGGCCGTCCCGACCCGCACGAGCCGCCGAACCAGCGTCCGCTCCTCGGTCTGGTCATCGGGATCCTGCTGGCCATCGTCGTCGCCGGTGGCTTCGGCATCTACGGCATCTTCCGACCCGGCGGAGACTCCTCCTGGCGGCAGGTGGGTGTCGTCATCGCGGTGAAGGAGACCGGCGCGCGGTACCTGCTGATCGAGGGGCAGCTCCGACCGGTGCTGAACTACGCCACCGCCCGCCTGGTGCTGGGCAGCGGCAGCCCGGCACGTCTCGTCCAGGTCTCCCGCAACTCCCTGCGGGGCGTACCGGTGGGAGCCCCGATCGGCATACCTGGCGCACCCGACACGGTGCCGGTGGCAGGCCGGCTCTACTCGGGTGCGTGGACGGTGTGCGCCCAACCACCCGAGCCCTCGGGTACGGCCGCCACCACGCTGCTCCTGGGTGACCTCGCCAGGCCTGTCGCACTGACCGACCGTGAGGGTTTTCTGGTCCAGACGACCGACCGCCAACGATACCTGGTCTGGCAGGGACGCCGTCACCACCTGGCCGACCAGGCCGCGGTGGCGCTGGGCTACGCGGCCGTCGAACCGGTGTTCGTGACACCGGCGTGGCTCAACCCCATCCCGGCCGGTCGGGACCTCGCCTTCCCCGCGGTGGGCGACCGCGGGAGGCCGGGACCGGCGATCGGCGGGCGAGTCAGCCTGCTCGGCCAGGTGTACGAGGTACGCAAGCCGGTCGGCGACGCACCCGAGCTGTTCCTGTCCCGGTCGGACGGATTCGTGCGGCTGAGCCGCACCGCCGCAGCCCTGGTCCTGGCTGATCCGGCGATTCAGGCGGCGTACCCCGGAGGTGGGGTAGCGCCGATTCCCGCGCGGCCGGACGAACTGGCCGGCGCCACGGTCGCCAGTAGCACCGAGTTCGTGGACGGCTATCCGCCCGAGCCGCCGAAACCGGTGAGCGGTGCGTCAGTGCTGCCGTGCGTGGGCTTCCGGCCGGCGCGGGACGCGGTGACTGTCACCCTGACCAGGATCTCGACGTCGGCGGCGCGGTCCGCCCTGCCGGTGCCGCGGACCGCTGTCGCGGCGGGCGGCATCGTGGACCGGATTTTGATCGCCGCCGGCACGGGGGTGCTCGCCCGCAACCCGTACGCGCCGGGCGGTGGTGGGGCGCTCTATCTCGTCTCCGAGTACGGCGTGAAGTTCCCGTTGCCGCCCAGGGGTGCGGAGGCGCTCGGCTACGCCGGCACGACGCCTGTCGACGTCCCTTCCGAGTTGCTGGAACTGTTGCCGACCGGTCCGGCGCTGGATCCGGCCGCGGCGCTGGTGAGCGAGACCTGGGGTGGTTGACGGGGGTTTTCCCCGCGAAGGGACCGGTGGGCCCGCTGCGGCGGTGTTGTCGCCAGACCCGCTGGTTGCATGAGCCCCACCAGGCGAGAAATACCGGATCACCACAGTCCAGAGCAGGGAGAGGAAGCCATGGCGAACGGTAATACCACCCTCGATCCGCGTACCGCCAATCGGGTCGCGGGGGACCACCGACAGACGGCCGGCGACGTCGACGCCGCGAAGAACAGGTTCAGTGCGGCCGTCGACCTGATGGACGACTACTGCGACGGCGCCATGATCAAGGCGTTGCTGGAGGCGCGCGACGACTGGATGGAGGAGGTGACCCGCATCGTCGCGGACCTCAACGAGATGGCCGGCAACGTGGACGGCACGGTGCAGGACTTCGACGAGCAGGATCTGGCGAACGCCGGCCAGGTCGGTGCCATCGGTGTGGGCATTCTCAAGGACATCTGAGCCAGCACAAGCGATCGGAAAGGGGACCGGCCATGTCCGGCAACGGCCTCATCGGCTATCAGTACGACCAGATCTTCGAGGGCATCTCGCAGATGCAGCGGGTCAACCGCGACGTCGAGGGTTACATCGAGAAGTTGTCCCAGGAGACCGGCCACGCGCTCGACACCTGGACGGGGCCGGCGGCCGCGAACTACAACCAGCTTTCGAAGCAGATCGAGGACAACTTCGCCGACATGAACACCATCGTCGCGGAGTTGGCCAAGGAACTGGGAATTCGTGCCGACGACATGAAGGAGCAGGACATCCGCTCCGGCAACCGGTTCGGCAACCGCTGAGCGTTTCGAGGTGACGCCGGGGGGCCCACGGGCTCCTCGGCGCATTCCGGCAGATCGTGACGAGTCCGAGCGGTGGGGGAATCGTGCCAACGGGTGAAGTTGGGTCCTTCGACGAGAAGAGCCCACCCACGGGAGAGACGTTCCGCAACTATGGGGTGTGGACGGAGATCGGCCCGTTCGTCGCGGACATCACCGAGCCCGGCCTCAACGCCGAGGGCGGCTGGGCCGAGGCCGAGGAGGCGTTCAACAAGGCGGAGGTCGAACTCGACCTCGTCCTGGAAGATTTCGACAAGCTGGCCAAAGAGCTGACCGGTGGGGCGAAGCCAGCCTTCGCCGGAGATGCCGCCGCCGCCTTCGACACCCATGTCGCGGAGGTGGTCGGAAAGAGCAGGAAGGGCGTCTACAACGTCCTCGACAGCAACGCCTACGGCACCAAGATCGGCGACGTCGGCGACGCCATCGTGAGCTTCCGCCGGGACTTCTGGGACATCATCGAGACTGGCCACCGACTGACCGACCGGCTGCGGGACTGGGTCACCTCCGAGATCGACAGGATCTACACCGGAGTCGACGACCAGAGCTCCAAGCAGGCGGACCTGGAGCGTGGGCTGGGCCAGGCCTACCAGGCCGGCGAGCGCTGGATCATGTCCAACCTGCGGGCACGGCTGATGGAGTTGTCCACGACGTACCAGGAGATCGGCGGCCGGCTGCTCCCGTTCGACATCGCTGTGCTGAAGCCGATCGACACCAGCAGCGGTGAGGACAAGAAAGACGACAAGAAGGACGACAAGAAGGAGGACGAGAAGGAGGACGAGAAGGACGACAAGAAAGAGGACGAGAGCGGCGGCGGTAGCGGTAGCGGCAGCGGTAGCGGCAGCGGTGGCGGTGGGAACAGCGGCAGTGGCAGCGGTAGTGGCGGGAACAGCGGGGGCGATGGCCGTTCGAAGGCCCTCGACGAGGCCGAGGGCGCGGTGTCCGAGGCCATCGACGATCTGAAGAACGGTGACCCCACGCATGACGCCGCGCTCGACGAGGCGAAGAAGGCCGCGACCGACGCGATCGAGGGCCTGTCCAACGGGTCCGGCAGTGGGGCGCCGTCGACCAGCGGCATCACGACCCCGGGGGAGCTGGCTCCACTGACCTCCGGCGGCGGAGCGCCTTCCGGTTCCGGCGGGGGAGCGCCTTCCGGCTCCGGCGGGGGAGCGCCCTCCGGTTCCGGCGGGGGAGCGCCGATCGGCGGTGGGACCTCCGGTGGTGACGCCGCGCGGGACAAGGCGCTCAGTGACGCGAAGGGCGCGGCGACCGATGCCATCGATGACCTCAAGAACGGTGACCCCGCACGTGACCGCGCGCTCGAGGACGCCAAGAAGGCGGCGTCCGACGCGATCCAGGGGCTCGGCTCGGCGGGTGGTGGTGCGCCCCCCACGAGCGGCGGTCCCGGCTCGGGTGCGGCGCCTGGCGCGGGTGCGCGCAAGGACGCGCTGAATGATGCGAAGAAGGCGGCCGACGACGCGATCGATGGCCTGTTGGGCGGGGCTGGCGGCGGCGTCCCGGTGACGTCCGGTGAACCCGGGAGTAAGAGTCCCGGTTCCGAATCCGGCAAGGCGGGGGGCGGCTCGGGTACCCCGGGTGAGGCCGCCGAGCAGGCGCGCAGGGACGCCCTCGAGGATGCCCGGGAGGCGGCCGACGACGCGATCGACGGCCTCGCTGGCGGCGGCGATTCGAAGGACGGGACACCACCGACGTCGTCGGCCGACCCGGTCGCCGAGGAGGCGCGCAAGGACGCGCTGGAGGATGCCCGGAAGGCGGCCGACGAGGCGATCGAGGAGCTGCAGGGCGGTTCGACCGCCGATCCGGTCGCCGAGCAGGCCCGCGACAACGCGCTGGAGCAGGCGCAGGAGGCCGCCGACGAGGCGATCGAGGATCTGATCGAGAAGCCGACAGGTGATCCGGAGGTCGACGCCGCCCGCAAGGACGCGCTGGAGGACGCCCGGGAGGCGGCGGACGAGGCGATCGAGGACCTGAAGGACGAGGACGCGGGCGACACCACCCCGAAGGAGGCGCGTGAGCGGGCGTTCGACGAGGCGCAGAAGGCCGTGGACGGCGCCATTGACGATCTCGACGGCGAGAGCACGACGGGCGGTGGCGCGGACACCGAGGCCAAGGAGGCCCGCGAGGACGCCCTCGCGGACGCCCGGAAAGCAGCCGACGAGGCGATCGAGGACCTGACGGGCAAGGGTGACGGCCAGTCCGACAGGGGCGACGGCCAGTCCGACAAGGGCGGCAAGGAGGGCGACGGCAAGGGCGACGGGGCCGCCGAGAAGGCCCGCGACAGTGCCCTCGTCGAGGCGAAGGAGTCCGTCACCGACGCACTCGACGACATGATCGAGGACGAACGGGCCGGCAGGGGTGAGGGCGACACTCCGGCCGAGCGCGAGGCACGGGTGGAGGCGCTCACCGACGCCAAGGAGGCCGCCGACGAGGCCATCGACGACCTGATCGACGAGCCCGGCGGCCACTCGTCCATCTCGGACTACCTCAACGGCAAGTCCACCGCCGGCGCGGACGGCGGCTCGGGTGGCGGCTCAGGTGGTGGTTCGGGCGGCGGTCCCGGTGGCGGCTCGGGTGGTGGTTCGAGTGGCGGTCCCGGTGGTGGTTCGGGTGGCGGGTTCGGCGGTGGCGGCGATGGCGGTGGTTCCGGCGGTGGCGGCGACCGCGGCGGGGAGAACCTGCCTGCCCCACTGGAGCTGGCGCCGGTGGTCTCGGGAGATCCCGGCAACTCTCCGTCGTCCGCGTTGTCGGCCGGCGCTCAGGCCGGTCAGGGCGCCGGGTCCGGAATGCCGATGTCCCCGCCGATGGGTGGCGGCATGGGCAACCAGGGCGATCGGGACCGTGAACGCAACACCTGGCTCGTCGGCGAGGACGGCATGTGGGGCGACGACGGCGAAGCGGTCTCCAGCAAGGCCGTGGGGAGGAACTGACCCGTGGGCAGCGCGAGACGAGGCCCGACCGGGCAGCCACAGACACTGCAGGACATCGCCCACGCTCTCGACGCGGCGTCCCCGTCGGACATGGAGGCGTCCGCCCGACTCTTCGACGAGGCCCGGAGCGGCCTGCGGGCGATCGCCGAGTCGTTCGACCGTGCGCTGGGTGAGCTGGACGACGCGTGGCGGAGCACCCAGGCCACAGTTGTCCGACTTGGCGAACCGTCACGTCGTACCCGGCAGTTGGTGCACAGCCTGGACGACGCCGAGTGCGGACAGCAGTTGCGGGTCACGGCGAACGCGCTCGGTGTCGGGCAGGCGCGGGTGCGGGACCTGCAGGTGCAGCGAGCCGCGGACGGCGGTCCTTCCGACGACGAGTGGGACCGCCGGGCGCGGGTCGTACTCCAGGGCCTCTCCGAGACGTACCGCGATGTCGGCCTCGGACTCGGCGGCCAGCACCCGCCGACGGCCGAGGCCGTCGACGAGCCGGGGATCCGCCACGCCCTCTTCGCGGCGGTGCGGGACGACCCGCCGGGGGTCGTGCTCGCGGCGGACTCCGCTGCCGCCGACCTCTTCCGCCCGGCGGCCCCGACGGTCCGGGCGGGTCAACCCGGCGACGCTGCCGCTCCGCCGTCCGGAGGCGGCGGCGGGGCGGGCGGCGGCGGCCTCCCGATGATGCCGCTCATGCCGATGGGCGGCATGGGGGCCGGCATGGGTGGCATGGGCGGTATGGGTGGCATGGGTGGCATGCAGAGCGAGGCCGGTGGGCAGCGTCGCAGCAGCACGCTCGCCCAGGGCGACCCGACGGTGTGGAAGGACGCCGATGCCGGGTGGAACGTGCTCGGGCGCAGCGAACGGGTCGACGAGCACATTCGGGAAGGGCTCCGCAAGGAGCTCGGGGACGGGAGGAAGGGTGACCGGAATGGCTGACCAGACCGACCACGGGCCAGGCGGCCCAGGACTGAACGCGGTCTTCGCCATGCTCGCCGAGGAGCGGCGCAAACTGGATGAGTTCCAGGCCAAGATGCGCGCGGCCAGCACCACCGTCGAGTCGCCCAACAAGATGCTCAGCGCCGTGTTCGACGGCCGGGGCGAGCTGGTGAAGTTGACGTTCAACAACACCAAGTACCGGGGCATGGCACCCAACGAGCTGAGCAGCCTGCTGGTCGAGACGCTGCGCCGGGGCCGCGCCGAGGCGTTCGGGAAGATCGACGAGATGGCCGGCCGGGACGTGGCGCCCGGTGTCTCCTTCGGCGACCTGGCCAGCGGGAAGGTGGATCTCGACGTGGTCGTCGGAGCACTGATGACCTCCGCGATCGACCTGCCGTCGATCGTCCGGGCCGCGAAGAGTGAGGCGGGCCGGGCCGATGGCTGACGAGACGAGGATCGACCCGGAGGGGGCCCACCATCTCTTCAAGGTGGTCGGCAGCGTCGCCGACGACATCGAAGACGCCCTGACGCGGGTCAGGAACATCCGGGCGAGCCTCGACGAGCCGTGGGGCACTGACGAATACGGTCGCAAATTCGCGCAGCAGCGGGAGCCCAACGCCGAACAGACGCTGGGTTACGTTGCGACGGTGCGTGACGGGATCAGGGAGCTGGCCCGTGAGGGGCATGGCGCGGTCGACGCTCTCGTGGACCAGGACAAAGACAACAGCGCCAACCTTTCGTAGGTCCGCGTAACCAGCCGCATCGGGGAGTCTCGGTGTCTGTGGAGGTAGGACGAGCGTGAACCAGCGGCGAATCACCGTCACCCAGTCGGCGGCCTCCGGGTACCGGACACTCACGGACGCGCTTGCTGCGGCGTCGGACGGGTCGGTGATCAGCGTCCAGCCCGGCAGCTACACCGAGAACCTGGTGCTGACGAAGATCGTCACCATCACCGCCGAGGACGGGCCGGGCACCGTGAGACTGACCGCGCCGTCCGGCGTCCCGGTCGTCCTCGCGGCGGAGTCGGCCGCGCTGTCCGGGCTGTCGATCATCGCGACCGATGCCGACAGCCCGGCACTGGCCCTGGTGATGGGCCAACTGAGCGTCACCGAGTGTGAGCTTGTCGCGTCGTCGTGGGCCGCCGTCTTCGTCCGGGACAGCGGCTCGCTCACCATGCGCGACAGCCTGGTGCGCAACGAGGTCGGCGCCGGGGTCGTGGTGACCTCCTCCATTGGCAGCGTGCTCGACGACTGCCGCATCGAGCGGCTCGGCACCTCGGGCGTCGTCGTCGCCGAGCGCGGCGAGCTGCGGGTCCGTGCCTGCACCGTGCGGGACGCCGGCGGCAACGGCATCTGCCTCAACGGGCAGGGCCGGATCTCCATCGAGGACACCGAGATCATCGGTACGAGCAAGCCCGCGCTCGCCGCCGAGCAGCAGTCCGCGGCCACCGTGCGTCGGCTGAGTATCCGTGACACCAACGGTGTCGGCATCTACCTGGCCACCGCCGGGGCGTGCCTGCTGGAGGACTGCACCGTGGACGGCTGCGCGGCAGACGGGGTCTTCACCGACGAGCGGTGCACACCGGTCCTGCGCCGTTGTCGGGTCAGTGGCGCCCGGCGCGCTGGCTTCCGGTTCACCGGTCGTGCGGGCGGCCGGCTGGAGGCGTGCGTCGCCACGAAGATCGTCGGCGTCGGCGTGAGCGTCGGCGACCGTGGCACACCCGAACTCACCGACCTGGTGGTCAGCGACTGCACCGAGGCCGGGGTGCACCTCGACGGCGGCGCGGACCCGCTCTTCCAACGGATGCAGGTGCACGGCTGTGACGGAGCGGCCGTCGAGGTCGTCGGTGGTGCCCGTGGTCGGTTCGAGAATCTCACCATCGAACGCTGCGGTGGCGTCGGCATCTCGGTCAGCGGCCGCGCCCAGCCGTCGCTGAGCGGTCTGAGTATGCGGGGCAGTGCCGGCGCGGGTGTGGTCGTCGCCGATGCGACAGCCTCGTTCAGTGACTGCGACATCGCCGACGCGGGTGCCGACGGTGTGTCGGTGGGCGCCGGTGGGGACGTCTCACTGACCGGGTGCAGGGTCCACGCCGCCGAGGGGGGCGGATGCGTCTTCGGCGACGAGTCGCGGGGGACGGTGACCGACTCGGAGTTCACCGCGAGCGGTGGCGACGGCATCGCGGTGCGGACCGGCGGTTCGGTGCGGCTGATCGGCTGCGTGGTGCGGGACAACCAGGGCTCCGGGGTACGGCAGACCGTGCCGGACAGCCAACTGACGGTCGAGGAACTCGTCAGCTCTCGCAACAGGCTCCCCGACGCGTACGGCACGGCCGCCGTTGCCACCGCCGAGAGCGCCCCCGCCGCCGAGACGACGCCCGAGGGGGAGCGGCACATCGTCGCCCGCGGCTCCGACCCACTGCGTGAGTTGCAGTCCCTCGTCGGACTGCACGGGGTGAAACAGGAGGTGACGTCACTGATCAACCTCAACAAGATGTCCAAGCGCCGTCTGGAGGCCGGCCTGTCCGCCCCGCCCATGGCGCGGCACCTGGTCTTCGCCGGTGCGCCCGGCACCGGTAAGACCACCATCGCCCGGCTGTACGGGCGGATCCTCGCCGAGCTGGGGGTGCTGCGCAAGGGGCACCTCGTCGAGGTCGCCCGCGCCGACCTCGTCGCGCAGATCATCGGCGGCACCGCCATCAAGACGACCGAGGCGTTCAACTCGGCCCTCGGGGGTGTCTTCTTCATCGACGAGGCGTACACCCTCAGCAACAGCCGTGGCGGCACCGGGCCGGACTTTGGTCGGGAGGCCATCGACACCCTGGTGAAGCTGATGGAGGACCACCGGGACGAGGTCGTGGTCGTCGCCGCCGGCTACTCCGCGGACATGGAACGCTTCCTCCAGGCGAACCCGGGCCTGGAGTCACGCTTCAGCCGGACCATCGAGTTCGCCAACTACACGCCGGCGGAACTGGTCACCATCGTGGAGAACCAGTGTGTCCGGCACGACTACCAGCTGGACCCCGCCGCGGCGTCGGCGCTGCTGACCCACTTCGACCGGATCCCCAAGGACGGCACCTTCGGCAACGGCCGGGAGGCCCGTAAGGTCTTCGAGCGGATGGCGGACCTGCAGGCGTCCCGGTTGGCGACCGCGTCGGACGTGACGACCGCCGAGTTGGCGCTGCTCACCGCCGAGGATCTCCCGACCGCCGTCATCGGGGCGGGTGTTGCGGGGATGTGAAGATCCGCCCGCCGGACGCAGCATGCCGGAAACACCGGGGCTCTAGCATTCCCCGGGGGCGTGCTGCGGACGGCATCTCCACCGATTGACAATGTGGTTGTCCCGAGTCAACTATGTGGTGGATCTCGGGGTGGGGTGCGGGTGGAACGAGATGAGACAGGATTGGTGGGTCTCGCGTGGGAGCGGTCCCATCTGTTGCTCCGGAGTGGCCCCGGGTGCCGTCCATGATGTCCGCGGCCTCGGCGCCGCTGGGCAGCGGTCCACGGCGCGGCTCCGCGACCGCGTTGCGGTGGGTCGCGGACAATCTCGCGGTCGTCGGGCCCGACCCGGGCGGCACCATCGTCGCGATGGCGCGCCTGTTGCCGTCGGAGCCCGGAGTCGTCACGGTGGTCGGTCAGATCGTCGACCCGGACGACTGGGCCCTGATCACCGAGGTTCTGCCGATCGCGGTTCCGCCCGGGGCGGCTGCCCGCCTCGCGGTCAGCGGCACCGGCACGACCCCGACAACCGGTCCGCCCCCGGCCGCGGCCCTGGCCCGACAGCTCCAGGCCGACGTGTACGCGCCGAGCGGTCAGCTCCTGCTCGTACCCGGAGGTGGCCTGTTCGCCGTCGACGGTTGGCGCTGGTTCCGGGCCGACGGCAGCGTCTCCGACGGTGGCCACCGGTATCCGCCGCCACACTGGGAGGCCGAGGTCGACACCCTGGTCCGGCACGTCGGCGCGGGCCTCAGAGCCCACTGCGTACCGGCCGGCCTGTGGCTGCACGCGGACGCCCCGGACCTGCCGGCCCCGAGTCCGGACGACCTGGCGTACGCGGTGCCGATGGACGCCGACCAGGTGACGGTGGTGCTCGGGCGTCCCGGGGCGGCCGCGCCCGGCGTCGAGGCGACGCTGTCGATCCTCGACGCGCTGGATCCCTCGATGGTCATCGCCCCCTACGGCGAGGCCGCGGACGAGGCGGTGCGCGTGGCCGCCACGATCGCCGACCGCTGGGAGCGTCCGGTCGAGGTCGCGGCCGGCCTGCCGATCCTGGATGACGAGCACCGGCTGGTGTCGGTCGCGATCGATCCCGACGGCGACACCTGGTGGACACCCCCGGTGGCACGGTTGCGGTGCGCTCCGGGCGTCCCGGCGATGCCGATCGGACCTGTCGACTTCCTCGCCGACCTGCGACCGGCCGGCCCCGGCACGTTCCGGCTCGACGAGCGCTGGGTGGTCGAGCCCACCCAGTTCGGGATGTGGGTGCGACCCCCCTTCGCCGGCCAGCACACCGGCGACGTCCGCCGTCGCCCTTGGCATCCACAGTGGTTCACCATCGCCGTCGGCCTGCCGGGTCTGCCCCTGCCCGACGACGTGTTGCCGATCCTGCACCTGTTGTTGAACCGCCTGCCGGCAGGCGTGCGGGCCCGGACGCGTTTCGTCCCGGAGGAGCTGAGCCACCTGCTGGCGCCCGACCCCGTCGACCGGCCCGACGTGGTGCTCGCGGCACAGCGCTCGACACCACCGCGCTGGTGGCGCCGCGACAGCCGGCTCTTCGCGGTCCTGCTCACCGCCGACGCCCGCACCGGCACGGTGCACACCGATGCGGGCGAGGTCGAACCCGGGCAACTGGGCGAGATCATCGCCGCGTACCGGGAGTTCGATCCGCGTCCGGTCCTGCTGGTCTCCTCCGCGCCCGTCGCCCCGGAGATCGAGCAGCAGGTGGCTGACCAGATGCAGGTCGTGACGATCGGTCGGCGGACGGACGGCTGGTGGGCCAGCCTGCCCCGTCGGGTGGACCGTACGCCGCGCCCGGCGTTGCGTCTCGCCTCGTCCTTTCCCTTTCGGGAGGAGGACCTGACCGTGTTGCTGGCACCGGCCCGGTCCACGCCGCCGCGGGTCCAGGACGGCACGGACGACGACGAGCCACTGCTGGCGTTGGCCCGGATTCCCGAGGGTACGGACATCCGGCAACGAACCCACGAGGCCGGTCTCCGTACCGTGGTGGCGGCGCGCGGCCCGGACTGGCGGCGGCCGTTCCTGCTGGCGGGCCAGCCGGTCACCGCCTGGGACTTCGCCACGGTCGTCGCCGACCGGCGGCCGGGCTGGGTCGGCGGGCGGGACGTCGTCTGGGTGGAGGCTGGTCAGCTCACGGAGCCCCTGCTGCGACTGCTCGCCAACTACCTCGGCTGCCCGGTCGGCGCGCGGGCCGGGCTGGTGCAGGACGCGCCGCCGGCCGCACTGGCGTCCGGATGGTGCACGGTGCCACCGCGTGTCGACGGTGGCGAGGGTGATTCCGGCCAGGACGGGCGCGGAAGCTTCACGGAGCGGGAGAGTCACGAGCATGAAGAGTCCTGAGCGAGGGGCGACGCCGGAATCCGGGGCCGCCGGCGACGGCCCGGCCACGGCGCGCCAACCGTCGCCGGAGGCCGGTGACCGGGGCCCGGCCCCCGGGGACGTGCCAGCGGCCCAGGGCGAACGCCGACCCCCGGGGCAGCGAGCGGTGGCGCTGAGCGGATTGCCACCCTATGCGGCGCCGCCCGCCGATTCCTCGCCTGCGGCCGCGCTGCCGCCCGCGCCGCCGGTCCCGATCGCCGACCGGACCCGGGTGCCGGCGCGCCGGCCCGCCGCGGATCGATCGGATACCGCACCGACGGTGCTCCGGCCGCCCAGGCCGGTCAACCCGGCGTCGACCCTCCCGCAGGCTCCGGCGCCGATGGCGGTGGTTCCCGCCGCTGCGACCGGCCTGCCGCCGGCTCGGCAGGAGGCTGCCACCGGCCAGCCGGCGGCACAACCAGACGGCCCGACCGCCCTGCCGCCGGCCCCGCTCGCGGCCCCCGTCGACAGGTCGGCGGCTCCGCTGGCGGCCCCGGTCGACAGGTCGGCGGCTCCGCCAGCGGCCCCGGTCGACAGGTCGGCGGCTCCGCCAGCGGCCCCAGTCGACAGGTCGCCGGGCGACGTGGCACCCGTTGTTGGTGACACGCCGCGCGTGCAGCCGCCCCCGCCCGCCTCGACCGCCGAGCCCGCCGTGCCGGAGCCCGAGCCCGAGCCCGAGCAGAGTGACACGACCGGAAGCCGCCCCTTCGCTACTCTGCTGCGGCCCTGGTCCGTGTCGCTCCTCCTGGTCGGGCTGGTGGCGGTCGCCGCGGTCACGCTCGGCAGCCGCCTGCCCGACGATCGCGCCGATGATCCGACAACCCCGCCCGGGGACGGTGGGTTCGTGATCACCGCGGGTCCGGGTTACGGGCCGCCACTGCCGCCCGGGAGCGGCCCGCCCAACACGGCGCCGACCCGGTCGGCGTCGGCCCCGGCGGCGCCGTCCGGGTCTGCGTCACCCGTACCAGCACTGCCCGTACCGGCACCGCCCGCGACAAGCCGCACCGCCGCCAGCAGCGCCGCGAAACCTCCCGGCGACTCGGCGCCGAAGACCAACGGCCCCGTCTCCGGCCTGGCGAACCCCTCGGGCAGGAACCTCGCGTTGAACCGCCCGGCCTCCGCCTCCAGCTTCGAGAAGGACTGGTGGAGCCCCGCGTACGCGGTCGACGGCGACGCGTCGACCCGTTGGGGAAGCGTCTTCTCGGACCCACAGTGGATCTCCGTCGATCTCGGCGAGGTGTACGCGATCACCACGGTGACCCTCAACTGGGAGCACGCGTACGCCACCGCCTACCACGTCGACGTCTCAGCCGACGGCGCCTCCTGGAAGAGGATCTTCACCACGACGTCGGGAGCGCCCGGCCCCGTGCTCATCCCGGGGGACAAGGTGCCCGCGCGGTTCGTCCGTGTCACGGGCACCAAGCGTGTCAGCCAGTACGGCTACTCACTCTGGGAGTTCGGGGTCTCCTGACTCAGCCGCCGGCTTCGTGGGTGTAAAGCTCCTCCTCGGTGACGACAGGTGCGATGGTGTCCTCCGGTCGCCCGACCCGCGCGGCCGAACCGAACAGCGGCCCACGTGCCGGTTGCACGGGGGCGAAGGCGGCGAAGCCCTGCCGCTTCGGAATGTCGTCGTAGACCGCCTCCATCCCGCCGCGCAGCAGGTAGGTCTCGTGCCAGAAGCCGGTGCCGCCGCTGTCGCGCAGGAAGTTACGCCACCAGAGTCGGTGCGGCTCCGAGCGTGCCCAGGACAGGAGTGCGGGCAGGTCCCGCCAGTACTGGCGGATGCCGACGTGCATGGGAAAGAGCGACCACAGCAGCGACTCGTGCTGGAGCAGGCCCTCGGGCTTGTCGACCGCGGATCGGCCGATCTGCGGGCCGTAGCCCAGCAGCGTCCGCAGGCCGTAGAGCCGGTTGACGCGCATGCCCAGATAGACGACCACGAGGTCCGGATACGACGACAGGTCGACAGTCTGCCGATTGACGCTGGTGTGCACCGCGGGCTCCCCTCGGATGGGAATGTGACGGGGCCAACGCTAGGCAGAGGCACGGAACAGGCACGGAACAGGGACTGGACGCCACCGTCTGCCGAGCCGTCCGGCGGCGGCGTGTGGGGCGGCGTCAGCGCCCGGGCAGACCCTCGCCGCGTTCGGCGAGGAATCGTTCGGCGCGGCGCGCGAAGAGATGGGCTCCGGACGCGGTGCATCGGGCGTGTGCCTCGTCTGCCGCCCGGACCGCGGCGAGGTGCTCCCCGCGTGCCTGTAGCAGTCGCGCCCTGAGCAGCAGGAGCAGCCCTTCGGCGTAACGCTGGCCGTAGTCCCAGATGGCCTGGTCCGCCCGGTCGAGGGCGGCGTCGGCTTGCTCGGGCATGTCGGCCGCCAGCCACATCTCGGCGATCAGCGCGTGGTGGAAGGCGACACCCCACTGTGGTGGGTCGAGCAGGTGGGCGACCAGTAGCTCCTCGGCCTCGGCCGCGGCCCCGGCCGGGTCGTCGCCGGTGAGGGCGCGGGCCCAGCACCAACTTTGCCGGATGTAGTGGTCGATCTGGGAACCGAGGCGGCCGAGGCCGGCAGAGACCCACCGTTCACCAGCTCGTCGTGCCAGGGCCGCGTCTCCGGCCATGGACGCGATCATGGTGGTGTAGTAGACCCACACCGAGGCCGCGTACGGATCACCCGGCACGTCCCAGGTGTCGACGAACGCCAGCGCGGTGTCGACGTCGCCGCGCAGCGCGGTCATCACGGCCCGCCATCCGGGCCCTTCCCCCGGGATGCTGCCGTCCCGCCGAAGCGGCGTCTCCTCGTCCGGTGCGACGGCACCGCCGGGAGAGGTGCGCTCCTCGGTGGTGAACGCCCGGTAGGCCGCGTCGATGTGGCCGATGTCCCACTGGTGCAGGCCCCAGGCCTGCCGCCCGTAGCGGCGGATGATCGGATCGGAGGAGGCCTGACCGTGCTCGTGCATGCGGCGGGCCAACCTGTCGCGGCCCTTCTCGATGCAGGTGTACGCGCCCATCAGGCGGATGAAGAGGAAGTCCGCGGCCTCCGCCTCCCGGCCCAGGACACGGGCGAGGTACTCGCCACGCTCCAGCAGGTCGAACGTCGACGCGTCATACCCCGACTGCCGCCGCACGACGATGGCGAGCAGCGTGAGCGCGGACAACTCCAGCTCCATCAGGCCAGCGGCCCGGGTGACCTGGACGGCGAAGCGCAGTTGCCGGTTGGCGGACTCGAAGGCGAGCTTGGACGCCGCGCGGCGCCCGGCGCGCGTCAACGCCTGCGCGGTGCGGACCGGCTCGGCGAGGGGACCGGCGGCCCACAGGTGGAACGCGAGCCGTTCGGCGACGTCCTCGTCGTCGCCGTGGGTCCGTTCGAGCGCGTCCGCGACGCGCAGGTGCAACCGGATGATCTGTTGTTTCGTCGTGGTCTCGGAGACCGACTCCCGCACCAGGTCGTGGGCGAAGCGCAGCGACGACGGATCGTCCGGCCCCGGTTCGAGCAGCCCGAGGGCGTGCAGCGGCTCGAGGCGTTCGAGACAGTCCGCGATGTCCACGTCGGCGGCGCGGGAGAGCAGTCGCACGTCGATGTCGCGGCCGATGAGCGCGGCGACGTGCAGCAGGTCACGGGCGCGGTCGTCGAGCCCGGCCATCCGGTCCCGGACGACGTCGCGCACGGTGGACGGAACCCCGGCGGGTGCGGCGCCGTCGTCGAGCGCGCCGCCCTCGCTGAGCAGCCGGGACAGCTCCCGGACGAAGAACGGGTTACCGGCGGTACGGGCGTGGATGGTACGGGCGACGGCGTCGTCGAGGCGGTGGCCGGCCTCGTGGCGGACGAGTGCGGCGACGTCG
Source organism: Micromonospora sp. NPDC049101 (assembly GCF_040648675.1). Taxonomy (NCBI): domain Bacteria; kingdom Bacillati; phylum Actinomycetota; class Actinomycetes; order Micromonosporales; family Micromonosporaceae; genus Micromonospora; species Micromonospora sp. NPDC049101. The sequence continues at coordinate 120,709 of NZ_JBEZED010000017.1, forward strand.
GCCAGACCGAGCGGGCCGAGCCGGAACCTGCGGTGCCCGGGTAGCCGGCTGACCGCGGCGAGAACCTGGGAGAGGCCCGAGTCGAGCACCGGCGCCCGGTCACGAAGAGCGCCGATGATGGCGGTGCGGTGCGGCAGCCGGCTGGTCAGATGACCGAACAACTGCCGGGAGGCGCCGTCGGCCCACTGGAGGTCGTCGAGTATCAGCAGCGTCGGGCGTGCCGCCGAGGACTCTCGGACGAGGGCGACGACCTGTTCGAAGAGTCGGAACTGGGCAAAGCTGTCGGGAACCGCCCGGCTGGCGCCGTCCCCGCGCCCGAGAAGGCCGCCCAACTCGCTGGCGAGCCACTGACTCCGGTCCGGTGCGGGTAGCTGGTCGACGAGAGTGCCCAGCGCCTGTTCCCAGGGCCACATCGACGGTGTGCCGTCGCCCTCCAGGCAGCGGCCCCAGACGACAAGGACGCCGAGCTGGTCCGCCATGGCCGCGGCCTCTTCCAACAGGCGGGTCTTGCCGACGCCCGGTTCTCCCTCGATGATGCCGATCGCCGTGCCGCCGGTGACCGCACCGTCGACGGTGCGCCGCAGCACGGCGAGCTCCTCGGTCCGGCCGACCAGGTCGGGTGCCGTGGTCGCCCCCGCCTCGCCGCCGGTGCCGACGGGGGGCCGCGGTGCCGGTAGCTGCGTCAGGACCCGCCGGTGTGCGTCGTCCAGTGCCTGGCCCGGGTCGATGCCGAGTTCGTCGGCGAGTCGTCCGCGGACGGTCTGGAAGATCGTCAGCGCCTCCGCCTGGCGTCCGGCGGCACCGAGGACTGCGATGAGCGCGGCCTGCACGGGCTCGTGGAACGGTGCCATCGATGCCGCGAGTCGCAGCGCGGGAAGCACCCGCTCCGGTTGGCCCAGCGCCACCGCGTGTTCGGCCGCTGCCGCGCACGCGTCGTGGAACTCGTCGTCGAGTGCGGCGAAGACCGCCGTCGCGCCTGTCCCGGCGACGATGCCGCCGCCGGCGGGACCACGCCAGAGGTCGAGCGCCGCGACGTAGTGATCGAGAGCGGCCTGGTGGTGGTGCTGCGCCAGCGCGGCCCTGCCCGCGTCGACGAGCTGACGAAAATCGGCCAGGTCCAAGGTGCCGGGAGCAGGGGCGAACAGATAGCCATTGCCGCGACGGTGCAGGAACGAACCGGTGCCACGAGCGGGAAGCTGGGGTTCGAGGAGGCGTCGTAGCGCGCCCACGTACTTCTGGATGACGTTGAGGGCGCTGGCGGGGGCGTCATCGCCCCAGACCAGGTCGATCAGCTCGTTCGTGCTGGTCAGCCTGCCGGCGCGGGCCAGCAGCAGAGCCAGGAGGTAGGCCTGTTGCCGGGGCCCGGCATTCAGCTCGAAGCCGTCGCGCCAGAACCGGAGCGGGCCGAGGATCTGCAGACGCACCGAGGACCCGCGAGTCGGCACCTCCGCGCCGCCGGGCGGGATGGAATGGACTGACACCGCCACGCTTCCCGACCCCGAATGGACATGACTCGACCGTCGCCTGCGCCCACCTGCACGACGTACGTGGACCACGCGGATTCTACCGTGCCCACACGTCGTCCCCGCCATTCGCCGGGGTCGACTTGACGGGCGCTGGACGGCCCGGCGGCCCCCATGATCGGCGCGTTCAGTCGCTGTCCACGCCCGGTGCCTACGGTCGAACGCGACAGCACGAGGGATCAACGAAGGGGAATGCCATGGTGGGTGGGGAAGACAAGCCGACGATCGTTCTCGTACACGGCGCGTTCGCGGACAGCAGCGGCTTCGACGCGGTCGTCCGGCGGCTGCTGGCCGACGGGTACCCGGTGCTCGCCGCCCCGAACCCGCTGCGCGGCGTCGCCTCCGACGCGGCCACCGTCCGGGCGTTGCTGGGCAGCGTCGAGGGGCCGGTCGTGTTGGTGGGCCACTCCTATGGCGGCGCCGTCATCTCCACCGCCGCGGCTGGCAGCGACCAGGTGCGGGCGCTCGTCTACCTGGCGGCGTTCGTCCCGGACACCGGTGAGGCGGTCGGGGAGTTGGTCGTCAGGTTCCCGGGGAGCACGGTGAACGAGTCGCTGAAGGCGGTGCCGCTGACGGACGGCCAGGTCGACCTGTACATCGACCCGGCGGTCTACCATTCCCGCTTCGCGGCCGACGTGCCCGCCGAGGACGCGGCGGTGTACGCGATCGCACAGCGCCCGGCCGCCGCGGCGGCATTCGGCGAGCCCGCGGCCGGACCGCAGGCGTGGGCCACGATCCCGGCCTTCACCCTGATCAGTGGCGCCGATCTGATCATCCCGCCGGAGACGCAGGAGTTCATGGCCAAGCGGGCGGGGGCCACGGTGCGAGTGGTCGACGGCGCCTCGCACCTGGTGTTCGTCTCGCACCCGGAGACCGCGGTGGCCCTGATCGAGCAGGCGGCGCACGAGACCGCACGCTGACCACAGCGGCCCCGCCGGGGCGACGGCCCGGGACAGTCTCTCCACGAGCTGCCCCGGGCCGCGCCGTCGCTCACCCGGATCCGCCAGGTCCCGTCGAGCCGGACCCGATCGTCTGCCGAGGTCGTGGCCGAGCCAGGTCGATCGGGGGATCCGGCGCGCGTCGGACGACGGCCACGACGTACAGGAGCAGGCCGGCGGTGGTGAGGACGAAACCGGCCCACACGGTGGACAGGGTTCCCCAGCCGGCGTCGAGGGTGACCGCTCCGCCGATCGCGCCGAGAGAGTTGGCCAGGTTGAGGGCCGCCAGGTTGAGGGCACCCATCAGCGTCGGGGCGTCGGGTGCGAAGCCGGTCAGTCGCACCTGGATGGTGGGGATCGCGTACATCATTGTCGCGCCGACGCCGAACAGGCACGGCAGCAGAACCGCCAGGTTGCCGCCGGCCAACCCGATCAGCACGAGGAGCCCCAGCACGGCGCCGTAACCCCAGATCAGACCGCGGTTTTCGTGCCGGTCGGCGACCCGGCCACCGAGGTGGTTGCCGACCGCCATGCCGAGGCCGAAGACGGCGAGCGCGAGCGGGATGAGCGAGGCGTCCCGCCGTGCGGCGTCAGTGACGAACGGGCCGATGAACGTGTAGACGGCGAAAATGCTGGAGATGCCGAGCGCCGCGACGGCGACCATCAGCCAGACGTTGCCCCGACGCAGCGCTCTCAGCTCGTTCGCGACCGAACTGCCGCGTAGGTCGTCGGTTCGCGGTAGCCAGGCGACCAGGGCGACACCGGCGAGCGCACCGACGGCGACGACCGTCCAGTACATGACGCGCCAGCCCGCGCTCTGACCGATGAGGGTGCCCAGCGGGGACCCGGCGATGGTGGCGACGGTGAGGCCGCCCATCACGGTGGCGAATGCCTTGCCGCCCCGGCCCGGCCCGTACACGTAGGCGGCGACGACGGCTCCCGCACCGAAGAAGGCGCCCTGCACGCTGCCGGCGACGAATCGGAAGAGGACGAGCAGCGTGATGTTCGGTGCCAGCGCGGAGAGCCCGTTGCCGACCAGGAACAGCACGATCAGGCCGATCAGCAGGGTGCGCCGGTTGGCCCGGGCGGCGAGCAGGATGATCGCCGGGGAGCCGAGCACCACCCCGATGGCGTACGCGGTGATCGCGTACGTCGCGACGGGAATGGACACGTCCAGATCGGACGCGAAGAGCTGGATGATGCCGTTGCTGCCGAACTCGCCGGTGCCGATCGCGAAGGTGCCCAGTGCCAACGCGAGCAACGTCAGCTTCGGATATCTGATCGGTGGCTTCGTGGATGCGCGCCGACTCTCCTCGGCGGCGCACTGGCCTTCGTACGCGTGCTGGTGCATGGTGTCGGACCGCGTCGCGTCAGCGCGCGGCGCGCTTGATGAGGTCGGCCGTGACGGCGGGTTGCGAGATCATGGCGACGTGCGACGCGCCAACCTCCCGGACCTGCGCACCGGCCCGCCGCGCCATGAACCGCTGTGCCGCGGCCGGCAGCACCTGGTCGTTGCGCGCGACGAGATACCAGGACGGGATGGTCTTCCACGCGGGGGCGCCGGAGGACTCCCCGAGGGCGCGTAGGTCGGCCGGCCGCTGCCCGGCCCACATCAGCTCGGTGGTCGTCTTCGGCACGTCACCCGCGAACACCTCCCGGAAGAACTCCCGCTTGATGTAGCCGTCGACGAGGCCCTCCGCGTACGGCCGGAAGTCGAGTGCCGCCTCGCTGAGCCTGCTCCCCGGGTATGTCGTCTGGAGACCCAGCAGCGTCTCGCCCTGATCGGGCGCGAACGCGGCCACGTAGACCAGGGCCTTCACGTTGGGGTTGCCGGCCGCGGCGTTCGTGGTGACGATTCCGCCGTAGGAGTGCGCGGCGAGGACGATCGGGCCACCCAGGGTGGCGAGGACGCTGGCCAGGTAGGCGGAGTCGGCGGCGACGCCGCGCAGCGGGTTCGCCGGTGCGAGGACCGGGTAGCCCTCGCGGATGAGTCGGGTGGCGACGTCGTTCCAGCCGGACGCGTCGGCGAAGGCGCCGTGCACGAGGACCACAGTGGGCTTGGGCTGGTTACCGGGCCGGGGGTGGGCCTGCGCGGCGGGCGCCCCGAGCACGGCGCCGGTCGCGGCGGCAACGGAACCGGCAAGCAACGATCGACGAGTTGTCGTCATTGAAGTAGACCTTTCGATAATCGTTCTCGGTCGTGATTCCGGCTCAACCTAGATCGCATTACTTGACGAGCACTGAACGATGCCGCCGGCCGGTCATCGACCAATTCCGTCTTCGTCAAGTCCGTCGACCTAATCTGCGATCATGACGTCGATGAAGAGCGAAGCGGCCATGATGTTGGGCCTGCGGCTCCACGTTCTCAGTTACGTAATCGCCAATCCGGCCCAGATCGTGGTGTGGTGGTTCGCCACGCCCGACCATTTCTTCTGGCCGGTGTGGTCGATCCTTGGCTGGGGTGTCGGGCTGGCATTCCACGTCTGGGCGACAAGAAGATTCCTGGCCGGATCGCACCGCGCGGGGCAGCCCCACCCGGGGCGCTGACGGTGTCGTTCCTCCTGGAGTTCGTCCGCGATCCCCGTACGGTCGGCGCGATCGCGCCCAGCAGCACGGCGCTGGCCCGGGTGGCCACGGCGGCGGTCCCTCGAACCGGGTCCCCGGTCGTCGTGGAACTCGGGCCCGGCACGGGTGCCTTCACCGCCGCCATCCAGCAGCGCCTCGCAGGACGCGGCCGGCACATCGCGGTCGAGGTCAACCCACGGTTCGCGCGGCGACTTGCCGCTTTGCACCCGGCGGTCGACGTGGTGCGGGCGGACGCGACAGACCTCGCCGGGGTGCTCGCGGGGCGCGGGCTCAGTCAGGCCGATGTCGTGGTCAGCGGCCTTCCGTGGGCGGCCTTCGCGGAGCACCACCAGCGCGACGTGCTGGACTCGGTGGTCGCCACGCTGCCACCGCACGGCGTGTTCACCACGTTCGCGTACGTGCACACCCGGTGGACGGCGCCCGCGCGGCGTCTACTGCGATCCGCGCGGGCGATGTTCGACGAGGTCGTCATCAGCCGGACGGAGTGGGCGAACCTGCCGCCCGCGCTCGTGTACTACTGCCGTCGCCCGCAGTGACGGCTTGCTGAAGGGAGCCCTACCGCCCACCTGAGGCCGTGCTGGCGTCGACCGCGTCCGGACCGCGGCCGGTAGGGCGCGGCCGGCCTGCCCGCGGTCGCACCGCGCCGCGGGTGGGGTCGGGTCGTCGCGTCGACGCTGTCGACGGCCGCGACACGCCTCGGGCGACCGGTCGGCGTCACCGCGGCTCGCCGTGGGCGGCGAGCGCGCGCAGACCGGCCAGGTCGAGCACCGCGATCCGGCGGTACCCGGTGCGGATCAGCCGTTGCGCGCGGAGCGTGCGCAGCGCCCGCTGGGTGGTGTCCGTCGCCGCGCCGACCAGGGTGGCAAGCTCCGCCTGGTTGAGCTCGACACCGATGACCAGCTCGTCGTCGTTGGTCCAGCCGCAGCTCGCCGCGATCTCGGCGAGCACCCGGGCCAACCGTACGTGCACCGGAAAGGCGGCGAAGTCGGCCCGGCGATCGTTGGCCCAGCGCAGGCGCTGGCCGACCGTCGCGGCGACCTGCGCGGCCACCGCCGAGCGGCGGTCGAGGAAGCGGAGGAAATCGGCCTGCCGGATGACGGTGCAGACCACCTCCCCGCAGGTCGTCACGGTCGCGGAGCGACCCTGACCGCTGATCGCGGCGAACTCTCCCACGAGATCGCCAGGCAGGCGGATCGCCAGCAGCCGGTCCGCGCCGTCCGCGCTCGTCGTGATCTTGACAAAGCCGCGCCGGATCACCTCGACGTGGGTGTCCCGCGCTCCTTCGGTCAGCAGGCGTCGGCCGGGCGAGACCGTACGGGTCACGCCGAGCGCCAGCAGCTCCGTGCGGTCGGCGGGAGTGATCCGGTCCAGGAACGACCCCTCCGCCCAGACCGCGTCGACGTCCAGCGGTACGGCAGACATGACCGGGCCTCCTTGGGGGTGGAACCGGGCGAGAACCCGTCCTTCCCCGGAATACCGCTCGTCGGGCCGGGATGCAATACCCGCAGAGGACCGGATGCGTTACCTGACGAGGGGAGTTGCCGTGGAATCCCATCGCTGACAGTCGTACCGCTCCCTTCGAATGGTGAATCGCCGGCCCAGCGGGCACGCACCCCGCTGGGCCGGCGATCCGCCCGCCGGTCCGTCAGATGTGTGACAGATGACCCGCAGGGCGGTGCGGCACGGATCGGAGGGGATATGGCTACCTGTCACCCGTCGACCGACACCCGCTGGGTGGTGGCCGGGCCATGAGCACGCCGCCGCCGGCCGGAGAGCCGCCCGGGGAACTCTCGTCCGAGCAACGGGCCCGCCTCCTGCGGCTCTTCGAACGAGAGTTCGGCGCGGCGTGGCGGGCCACCCTCGCGGCCGGAGCGAACCCGGCCACCCTCGCGGACGCCACCGCTGACCAGGTGCGGGAGATGTGGTCACGCGCCGCCGTCGGCGACGATCCGCAGCACCTCGTCGACGATCCGGCGAACCGTCCGGTCGTCGGCGAGCAGGACTGACAGCCGCTCCTCCGGGGCCGGCACATCGTCTGGCGTACGGTCCATCCGCTCACTTCCGGTGCCGGCGCCGAAGACCACGCCGAGCACCTCCACCACCGCGTCGGCCGGGTCCGCGCCGTCGCGAAGACGATGACCGATCAGCTCGACGGCGGCGGCGGCGAGATCGGCGAGCCGCCCCTCGTCCCGCTCGTGTGCATCGATCACGACAAGTGGTCGGGGGCCGGCCACCCCGTCGTCGGAGACGGCGAGCACGGGGGCGCACTTGTGGCCGAGCGGCCGCTCCACGTAGTCCGCGTACCACCGGGGCCGCCGCCGCATCGCGGCGAGCACCCGCTCGATGTCCAGCGACAGCAGCGGGCTGTCGCTGCCGGCCAGGTCCCCGGTGGCGGCCTCCCGCCGCTGCGCCCAGCTGTCCAGCGGCCACAGCTGCGTCCCGGCGGTGGTGGGAACGCCGACCCAGGTGAGGATGTGCACGGCCAGCTCGGTCAGCCAGGGATCACCGTCGAGTTCCGCGGCGAGCCAGGCCGGTACCCGGGGGCGTTGCAACGCGCCCCGACTGCCGCGCCGACGGCGGTGACCGTCCACGGTGGCCGCGGTGAGCCGCGCCGACAGCCACCGCTCGACGTCGACGATCGGCACCTTGGCGTTGGTGAGCAGGTCGGACACGACGGCCTCGACGTCGTCGTGGTGTCGGTCGAGGCAGTCGTCGGCGAGTCGCTGCACCGAGGTGGCGCAGACCCAGTGCCCCCGCCGGCGTTCCATCGGACGGGTCACCCGGGCGAAGACGATCGGCCAGACGATCGCGTACGCGGCTCCGCTGAGCCGGGCGTGGACCTCGGGCGTCGCGGACGCGACCACCGTCGACAACTCGCCGCGACGGGCCAGGTCGCGCAGGTCGTCCACGGCGGCACGGGCGCAGTGCTCCCCAGCCGTGCGAACCGGAGAGCGTCGCACGGTCGGATCATCCGCGATCGTCATGACGCCCCCTCCAGAATGCGAAATGAGTCACGTCGCCGGCGACTTGCACATTGCGCCGGAAAAGAATCCGGCACTTACCAACCACAATGTGGCGAGTAGGCGGCGATGGCGAGCCCTCGCTCGTCGAAGAAGCGGTTCGTCGTGCATCGCTGGCGAATCCGGCGAGCCGTGCCGGCCCTCCCGTCGACCCCGGCACGGCCGTCAGGGCGACCGACCCCCGTTCGCAGCCCGGCCGATCGGCGGCTCGGCACCTGGGCCGAAGTGTGCTATGACCATCCACTGTCTTCACCCGCATGGCGCGGATCGATCCCTCGTTCGCTGAGACGGCGACGTGACGCGTCCATCCTCGTGGGCAGGGGGCATCGACACTGGCCAGAAAATGGCCCTTTTCCTGGCCAGATAATGGCCGTGGACGGGATACTCGGCGCACGACAGGACCACGGGCCCGCTGGAGTGCCGGTAACCTCCGCACGGTCCTGACGGACCATCCACAGAAGAGGAGAGGGCCCTGTCTCCCGGGAACGAAACCGATCCCTCCGACGGGCTCCGGCAGGAGCTGCTGAGCCTTCGCCGGGGTCCCGGCCTGCAGAGCAGCCCGCTGCACCGTCGGCTGGGGCCGCGGCTGGCCGACCTCTGCGGCGTCTCGCCGGCCGAGTCGGAATCGGCGGTACGGGCGAAGGTGCGCGGCACTCTGCTCGCCCTCTCCGCCGACATGCCCGGTGACCTGCGCCGGGCCGTCGTGCTCGCGTACGCCCTCGATCCCACCCATGCCTATCTCCGGCTGGACCGCCGCACCGACCAACTCGCCCGTGAGCTGTCGGTCCAACAACGCACGGCCCGTCGCCGGATCGACGAGGCGGTGGCCCGGCTGGTCCGCGCCGCCGTACCGGAGACCCCGGCCAGCGCGACCGACACCGGCCCCGGCTGGCACCTGCGCGCGGTGAACGCGCTGCTCCGGCTCGACACGCCGACACCGGAGCTCTACGAGGCGCGCAGCGTCGTGGCCACCCGCCCGATCGACGAGCTGACCGTGCAGTTCAGCCTGCCGCGCCAACCCGACGACGTCGGTCCGGAGCACGGCGTGCACGCCGACGTGCTGTTCGGCGCCCGGATCCGGGCGCTGACCCGGCACATCTCGGACCAGTGCTTCCGGCTCACCCTCGCCCTGCCGAGGACGCTGGAGCCGGGCGAGCGGCACGACCTCTGCCTGCACTACCGGTTGCCCGAGGGGCAACCGATGCGGGAGCACTACGTCTTCCAACCGCTGACGCCGTGCGCGCACTGCACCGTCCGACTGCGGTTCCCGGCCGACTCCGGGCCGGCGACGGCCTGGCGGCTCGACGGTGTCCCGCCCCGTGCGGTGGACGACCGGACGCCGGGCCCGGACCGGCTGCACCCGGACACCGTCGGCGAGGTGACGGCGGTCTTCGACGGGTTGCAGCAGGGCTACGCGTACGGGATCGCGTGGACCTTCGCCGATGATCCGCGCACCTGACTCGTACGGCCGTGGCTCGCGCGTCGCGGCGGGCCCGTTCGGAGGCCGTCCGTCAGATCAGAACGTGGCGAGTTTCTCCGCCCGGCTTCGGGCCGGCGAGTTCGGGGCCCGGCACCTGGTCCGGCGTGATGCGCCGCGACCCGGTCCGGAACTGGGCACTGTGCATGCGACGTTGCGGCCGCGGGGGCTCGTCGAGGCCGACGGGGTCATCGTCGCGGCCTGGTGGGTCGGCGACGGGCCACCGCCGGCGGCCGGCGCGCGCGTCCGACGGCGGCCCGACCCGGGCGAGCGCTGGCTGGCCGAGGCGGTGGTCGGAGCATGAACCCCTTTGCCCTGTTCGAGGAGGACACCGACGAGCCGGACGAGGTCGCCTTCATCACCGACACCCACCGGCGGCGCTTCGTGGCGCTCCTGATCGACACCTCCTGGTCGATGGCGGCCACCCAGAGCAACGGCGTACGCGCGATCGACGCGCTCAACCAGGAACTGGCGCGGTGGCTGCCCGCCGTGCGCGCGGAAGGGCGCGGCTCCCTGCGCGACGTCGAGTTCCTGGTGGTCACGTTCGGCGCGGGCGGGGTGAGCGTGGTCTCCGGCAACGGGACGCCATCGGCCGAGGACGACGGCGCGTTCGTGCCGGCGGCGCGGCTGGAGCTGCCGACCCTGGTCGCGGGCGGCGCCACGCCGATGGTGGCGGCGGTGGACCTGGCGCTCACCCTCGTCGAGCAGCGTCGCCAGCACGTCCAGACGGCGCACGCCCAGCAGACCGGCGGGCCCCGACTGATCCTGGTCAGCGACGGCACCCCCACCGACGAGGAGGGCAACCCCAGCGACGACTGGCGGCCGCTCGCCCGACGGTTGGAGCAGTGGCGGTCGACGGGGCGGTTGCAACTGTTCGCGTTCGGCGTGCCCGGGGTGGACGACGAGGTGATGCGGGCCCTCGCCACCCCGAGCGGCTACTTTCCCCTGGACGACCTCGACCTGCGCAAGCTGCTCGACCTGATCCTGGTGGCCACCTCCGACCACGTCGACTTCGAGCGGGTGCGGAGCCAGGTGTACGGGTACGACCTCTCATGACGGCGCGATGGTCGATCCTCGGCGGCAGCGCGGCGGGCGGGGCGCACGTCCGGGCCGGGGTCAGCGGCCAGGACGCCTACGCGGTCCACGAGGTCGACGGCACCCTGCTGCTGGTGACGGCCGACGGTGCGGGCAGCCGCCGCTGCGCCGCGACCGGCGCGTCCCTCGTCGTCACCCTGGCCGTGGAGATGCTCGTCCCGCTCCTGCGCGACCGGCCACCGACCTGCGCCGCCGCCTGGTCCGGGTGGCTCGACGTGGTGGGGGACCGGCTGTTCCGCCGGTTCCGCCGTGCGGCGCGAGCGGTGGCCCGAGCCGTCGGTGGAATCGAGCCGGAGGACCTGGCCACCACTGTGACAGTCGTGGTCGCCCGCCCGCCGTGGGTCGCCGTGCTCGCGGTGGGCGACGGCCTCGTGGTGGTCCGGGCCGCCGACGGCACCCTCGACCTGCTGCTGGCCCCGCCGGGCGGCGCCGACCGGCAGCCCGGCGCGACGACGCTCCTGCCCAACGTCCGCGCCGGGAGGCAGGCCCGTCGGCTCGTCGCCCGACTGCCCGATCTCACCGGGCTCGCCGTGTGCACCGACGGCCTCGACAGCCTCCTCGTCGAGTACGACGGCAGCCGGCCCCGCGAGCCTGGCGCGGCGGCCTTCGCGCAGCTGTTCACGCTCGTCGAGGCCGCCGACACCGACCCGTCGGCGCTCGTCCGGCTGCTCAACGGCAGGCGGGTCGGCGCCCTCACCGACGACGACCGGACCCTCCTGCTGGCGGTGCCCCGATGAGCGTCGACGTGTGGCTGACCGGCCCGGACGGCGACCGGGCGGCCGACACCCTCGACACGCCGATCGGCTCGGTCGGCTCCCAGGGGCAGGTCTTCCGGCTGCGACAACGGCCGGACACCGTGGCGAAGATCCTGCACCGCGCGGACCCGGAGGAGTTGGCCGCCCGTACCCGGGTCATGCTCGCCGAGCCGACCGGGTGGACCGTGCGGGCGGGACGACCCGTGGTGGCCTGGCCCACCGCCGCGGTGCACCGCCGCGACGACGGGAGGCTCCTCGGCTACGCCGCCCCGCGGCTCGCGCCGCCCCGGTTCGCGCCCCTGCCGCTGCTGTTCAACCCCGCCGTACGGGCCCGGATGCTGCCCGGCGCCACCTGGGCCTGGTGGCTGACCCTGGCGGAGGATCTGGCCCGGCTCGTGCAGTCCGTGCACGCGCGCGGGCACGTGATCGGCGACCTGGCGCCGGCCAACATCTTCGTCTCGGCCGGCGGCGGCGTCTGCCTGATCGACGTCGACGGTTGGCAGTTGCACGACCGGGAGACCGGCGAGGACCTGCCGTGCGAGTTCTCGCGCCCGGAGTACACCGCGCCCGAGGAGCTCGGTCGTTCGAGCCGGCGGCGGGAGGTGGCCAGTGACAACTGGGCGTTGGCCGTGCTGACCGCCCAACTGGTCTGCCTCGGCTTCCACCCGTACGGCGGGGTGCGGCCCGAGGCGACCGGCCCGGTGGAGGAGGTCGACAACGTCCGGTTGCGCTGTTGCCGGCTGCTCGGGGCGGACGTGCGGGCGCCGATCGCCGCGGTACCGCCGCAGGCGCTGCCGGCCGTGCTGCGTCGCCGCCTCACCGAGGCCCTCGACCTCGGGTACGACGCGCCGGGCGTGCGGCCCGGCCCGCAGTCCTGGGCCGCCGCGCTGGCGTACCTGCGGGACCAACTTGTCGACTGTTCCACCAGGCCGACTCATGTGTTCTCGCGCGAGCACCGCGACTGCCCCTGGTGCGCGATGGTGGCCGCCGGTGCACCCGATCCGTTTCCCGGGAGTCGACTATGACCACGACCATCGAGATCAGCCGGGTCGCCGACCGGACCGCCGTGCTCGGGCCAGGTCTGCGGGCGGTGATCTGGGTACGGGGATGTCCGTTGCGCTGTCCCGGCTGCGTCGCGCCGGAGGACCTGCCCTTCGACGGAGGGGTCACCCGCACCGTCGACGACCTGGCCGGATGGCTCGGCGGTCTGCCGTCCGACATCACCGGGGTGACCTTCTCCGGCGGCGAGCCGATGGCCCAGGCGGCCGGGCTCAGCGCGCTCGTCGACCGGATCCGCGCCGACCGCGACTGGTCGGTGCTGTCGTTCACCGGGTGGACCATCGAACACCTGCGCCGGCAGCACGACCCCGACCAGCTCCGGCTGCTGGGCCAGCTCGACATCCTGGTGGACGGCCCGTACGTCGCCGCCCGCCACGCCGACCTGCTCTGGCGCGGGTCGACGAACCAGCGGCTGCACTTCCTCACCGACCGGCACGCGCCGGCGGCGCAGGACACGTCCGCCGGCATCGAGCTGCAGCTGGCCGACGACGGCGTCCAGTGGATCGGCGTTCCTCCGGTGCCGGACTTCCGCGCCGGGTTCGAGACCGCCATGCGGGCCCAGGGCGTCGAGATCGCACCGCACCCGCCCACCGACCCCGCCGACGAGAGAGGCCGATGATGTCCGGCAGCCCGATGTACACCACAGTCGCGTTCAACAACGCCCGCCGTGCCGAGCTCGAGGCCGCCCGGCGACGGCGTGCGGAGGAGCGCCGGCGGCGTCGGGAGGAGCACCGCCAACGTCGTCTCGCAGCCGGCATCCGGGCCGCCGACGTACGCCGTGACACGCTGACGGCGCGACTGGGCGAGCTGGCCGACATGTCGCGTGGGTTGCCCCAGCAGGCCCAGGTGACCGCTGCGAGAAACCAGGTCGTCGACCTGCGCCGCCCCACCGACGAGGCCGGGCTGCGCCGGATCGGCCGGGAGTTGCGCGGCGCCGAACGGCGCGCCGACGAACTCACCGTCGCGGTGTCCCGGGAACTGTCCCGCCAGGAGCAGGGCCGGGCGGTGGAACTGGCCGTCGCGCCCCTGCGCGGACTGGCCGACGGGCAACAGTTCGACCCGGTGGGCCACCGGACCATCGCCTCGCTGGTGGACGAGACCAGGCGGCGCGCGGGGGACCCGCGGGGCTTCGCCGACCTGCACCAGCGGCTCGGCGAGGCGGTCGGCGCCCATCTGGAGACGGTCCGCGACCGGCAGGCGCACCTGCTGCGCCTCGCCACGGAGACCGACGAGCTCGCCGCCCAGCTCGTCGACGTGCTGGCCGACGCGGCGGCGGCGGGCGTCCAGGTGGCCGAGGAATCCGCGCTGCGCGCCGAGCTGACCGGTCTGCGCCACGAGGCGTCCAGCGGCAACGTCGACAGGTGGGAGCGGCGCGTCGCCGGCCTGCGTGACCGGGTCGAGGCGGTGACCGAGGCGACCGACGAGCGACTCGATCAGCTCGACCGGATGGCCCTGATCGTCGAGGCGGCCAGCGCCGCGCTGCCGGCAGCCGGCCTTCGGGTAGTGCCGGACAGCCTCGCGGAGCGCGCCGACTCCGTGGTCTTCGTTGCCGAACGCGCCGACGGCTCACCCGTCGAGATGACCGTCTACGCGGGGGACACCGACGGCAACCGGCTGGAGTACCGCACCGACGGCTCCGACATCGTCGTGGAGAACACGGTCGACGGGGTGATCTCCCGCTGCGACCTGACCGAGGAACTGCTCGAGCGCTTCCACACCGAGCTCGCCGACCAGGGAGTGGCGGCCGACGGCCTGCACTGGGAGGGCAAGCCCGGCCAGCCCCGGCCACCGGCCGTGGAGGCGTTGCGCCGGCCGGGGCACGACGACCGGAGCCGGTCGTGACCACCGCGCAGCCGGGCCGGCCCACCGCGCCACCGGCGGCGGCCTGGCTGGAACGGGTCACCGCCGAGATCGCCCGTGGCCGGCACGTCGTCATCCACGGCAACGTGCGTGATCTGGTCCGCTGGGACCGCTCGTTCCACCCGCTGCGTACCGCCGTCTCCGGCCTGCTGTCGATCTTCGGCTACCAGCTGACCGGCTACTTCGATCCGATCGACGGGCTCAGCTTCGGCAACGCGGAGGACCAGCGGGAGTTCCACCGGCTGCTCGTCGTGCCGGATGTCGGCCGGCCCGCCGCGGCCGAGCCGTCCGCCGTCAACGACCGGGCCGCGACGGCCCGCAGCCGGTTCTCCACCGCGTTGCGGGACGCGCCCGCGCCGACCCTGACCAGCCCGTACGACTCGGTGGCGGCGATCCGGCGGGTGCTGCGGCAGACTGGCACGTCGTCGGCGTTCCTCATCGACCAGGCCGACCTCATGCTCTCCCCACCCGAGCGGGGCGGCGACGCCGAGCGACGGCTGCTCGGCACGATGGCCAAGGCGATGACCGAGGCGGCCCAGACCGGCAAGCTGCGCAACCTCCTCGTGCTGGTCGCGGACGACCTCGCCGCCCTGCCGGCCTGGCTCTACCGGGACCGCCCGTACGTCCAGGTGGTCGAGGCGGCCCTGCCGACCTTCGACGAGCGGCACGTCTACCTGCACCAGCAGGCCCGCCACTTCCACCAGGCGGCCACCGCCAAGAAGGCACCGGAGGATCTGCGGGTGCTGGCCAACCTGAGCGAGGGTATGGCGATCAGCGAGTTGGACGGGCTGTGGCGGATGAGCAACCTCCAGGAGATCCCGCTCGACGAACCTCGGACGCTGATGAAGCGCACCCTGTTCGGCCCGCGCCAGGATCCGTGGCGCCGGGTGCGTGACCGGCTCGCCCGGTTCGGGCCGATGGCCGGTGAACGGGTCATCGGCCAGCCCGTCGCGGTCGACCGGGTCCGCCGGGCGCTGACCTCGGCCACCGTCGGCATCGACTTCGTCGCCGACCCGCACAACGCGGAGTCCCGGCCCAAGGGGATCTTCTTCTTCGTGGGGCCGACCGGGGTGGGCAAGACGGAGCTGGCCCGGACGCTCAGCGAGTTCGTCTTCGACGACGAGACCGCGCTGGCCCGCTTCGACATGTCCACCTTCGCCGAGGCGCACTCCGCCGAGCGGCTCACCGGCGCACCGCCCGGGTACGTCGGCCACGAACGCGGTGGTGAGCTGACCAACCGGGTGAGCCAGCGCCCGTTCAGCGTGCTGCTCTTCGACGAGATCGAGAAGGCGCACGCGTCGGTGTTCGACAAGTTCCTCCAGGTGCTCGACGATGGTCGGCTCACCGACGCGCTCGGCAACACCGCGTACTTCTCCGAGACCGTCATCATCTTCACCTCGAACCTGGGGGCCGCCGAGACGTACGGCTGGCTCGACGGCGGTGAACTGCCCGACTACGAGAAGGTCACCGCCCACTTCGAACGCGCCGTGCGCGACCACTTCACCAGCACCCTGGGTCGGCCGGAGCTGCTCGGCCGCCTCGGCGGCGGCATCACCGTCTTCGACATCCTGCGACCGGAGTTCGTCGATCGGATCGTCGGCAAGCTGCTCGCGCAACTGGTGGCCAGCGCCCACCGGCAGGGGATCCGACTGACCCTCGACGAGCAGAGCGTCGTCACCCGGGTGCAGGAGGTGATGCGCCGGCCGGAGGCGCTGCGGCTGGGGGTGCGCAGCATCCGGGACGTCCTGGACCGCCTGGTACGAGAGCCCCTGGTCGAGCACGTCTTCGCCAGTCCCGGGCAGGCGGCGCTGCGGCTGTCGGTGCAGCCGCACGGCACGGTGATCCGCGCCGGCTGAGTTCAGCCGGCCGGGCTCTTGGTCGGCTTGGGCTTCGGTTTCGGTTTGACGGGGGTGGGCGACGGCGACGGCGTGGGCGTGGGCGGCGGTGTGGCCCGGTCCCGCAGCGGCGCCAGGAAGTACGCGACGACCTGCCCGACCTGGTCCCAGGCGCCCCTGGTGAACCCGTCCGCCGCCGGCGACACGACACCGGCGGCCAACGCGGCCACCAGCGCGCCGAGGAGCACCAGCCGTGCCGCCCGGTGACCGGGCGGCAACCCTCCCTGCCCCTGCTCAGTCAAGACCGCTCCACTCTCTGGTGAGGATCCAGTTCGCCGGCCCGAACCCGCCGTCCGGGCCGGCTTCGCGCCCGGACACCAGGAAGAAACGCACCTCCCGGAAGTCACGTTCGACCGCCAGCACGAGGTTGCCCAGCCCGTTCTCCCGCAACCAGGCCCGCACCCCGGCGGAACCGTCGGGACCGGCGGACATCTTCTCGAGCAGGTCCGCCTTGGACACCACGAAGGCGAGCCGCCGACGGCCGGTGGGGACGCCGAACTCCTGCAACCGCTGCACCGTCGCGTTGTAGGCGTCCTCCGGGTCGTAGCTCGCCGGGTTCGCCGCGGCGAAGACCTCCGGCGCCCCGGCGGCGAACTCGTCGCGTACCCGACGGACCGAGAACGGGTCGAGTACGTAGATCAGGGAACGCGCGTGGTCGAGGTACGCGAGGCGGGCATTCTGCTCGCGGTCCACCAGGTTCTCGCCGGCGGCGTCGAAGAGGTGCACAAGCGCCACCCGTGGCCCTCGGGCCAACCGGAGGGTGACCGCCACCGGTGGGCCGGACGCCTCGGTCTTGGCCGGCGACGCCTTTTCGCGCATCAGCCGCGCGTACACCTCGTGTTGTTGCCGGCTGTGCTCGTCGGGCAGGGCCACCGTCACGCCGACCCGCTTCGCGGCCTGCTCCAGACCCGCCAGGGCCGACATGATCAGCTGGGTCTTGCCCGCCGACGCGGCCCCGAACACCGGCATCCGTACGTCGGTGACCACCCCGGCGCCCGGCAGCAGCGCTTCGGTGCAGCTGGGGCAGCAGGCCTCCAGCCGGCGGCTGAACGCCGCGCGCAGCACGGTCGTGGGCAGCAGGTCGCCACAGCCGCAGCGCCGCCACAGCACGCCGAGGCGCCCGGGACGCAGATCCCGGTGCAGGTCCGCGCCGGTCAGCCGGTGGCCGGGGGGATGCGGTCCACGGCAGCGGTACGCCGGGACCGCCGCGAGCTGGTGGCAGTGCCGGCAGCTCGCCCGCGCGCCGAACACCGCCTGCCAGCCCGCGTCCAACCCGCGGAGCAGCAGAACCACGGGTACGCCGACCAGCCAGGCAGCCGCCGAGACGCCGGCGGTGACCAGCCCGGCGCCCAGCACCCCGGCCACCACGCCCACCGTCAGCCCGGCCTGGACGGCGAGGACCGGCACGTAGAACGGCCACCACAACCGCCACCGGTGGGTGCGGGCCCACCGGTGGGGCCGGACCCAGACCGCACGGGTGATCAGCCGTACGCGTTCCACGAGCGCCCGGGCGTCGAGCAGCACCTGGGCGGCGAAGTACTGCGGCCAGGCCCGGTCCCGCCGGACGAACGCCGGTGCCACCCGCCCCGCCAGCGCGCCGCCGTGCACGTCGTCGGGTGTGCGTACCCGAACCCAGGAGGCGCGTCCGAGCAGGACGACGCCGGCGACGCCGAGCACCACGGCGGCCCCGGCGGCCAGGCCAGCGAGGGCGGCGAGGTTGGCCAACGGCAGGGTCACGATGAACAGCAGAGTGACGCTGACGGCGAGGTGCAGGAGACGCCCGAGGAATCGCACGGCTCACCGGTCCCGGAACGGGTGGGCGATACGGTACCTGCGCCGCCGACCGCTGTAGGTGTCGGCGAACCGCTGCCAACCCTTGCGCCAGTCACTGCTGTGCCGGGCGAAGTGCTGGGCGGCCCGTTCGAGCTGAGCGTCCGGGACCCGGGTCAGCCACCGCCCGAGCGCCTGTTCGAGGCGCTTGACCTGCGGCGCGGGTGGCGCGCCGGAGCCGGCGGTCAGATAGTAGGCGAGCACCGCGGGTGCCTCCCCGTCCTCCGTCGTCAACGCGTCGACGAGCCGGTCGACCAAGGGGTCCAGCAGGG
The DNA here is from genome assembly GCF_040648675.1 of Micromonospora sp. NPDC049101. Taxonomy (NCBI): domain Bacteria; kingdom Bacillati; phylum Actinomycetota; class Actinomycetes; order Micromonosporales; family Micromonosporaceae; genus Micromonospora; species Micromonospora sp. NPDC049101. The sequence continues at coordinate 139,019 of NZ_JBEZED010000017.1, forward strand.
CCGGATGCTGGTCGAGGACACCGTCGAGACTGAGCAGGGCCACCACCCGGCTCAGCGCCGTAACCACCTCGGCCTGCCGCATCTGGACCAACCGCGCGGGGCAGTCGCGCAGCCGGCGCAGCAACACCGAACTGCGACCTCCGTCGGGGCGGTGCCGCAGTTCGGTGAGGATGTCGGTCAGCTCCTCGTCCTCGGCCAGCGTGGCGGCGACCCGAGTGCTGGGTGTCATCAGGCCGGAGGCGACCAGCCGGCGACAGAGGTCGAAGAGACGCAGGTCCGCCACCGCCGCGCGGGTCACCTCGTCGGTGACCTTCCAGAAGACCTGGCGGGTCAGGCGGGCGCCCTTCGGAGCGACGTCGAGCAGCAGCTCCAGCTCCGCCGTCGTCGGCGCGGACTGGCTCCACAACGCCCCCGCCACCCAGGAGAAACCACCGGGATCGTGCCGGTGGGCGGTCAGGTGCCGCTCGACGACGCTGTCCCGTTCGTCGCGGTGCCGCACCGCCGCGCCGAGCACCGCCTCCGCCAACGGGGAGTTCAGCGTCTCGAGCCGGGGCAGCAGCGACTGCCACCAACCGTCACCGACCTCCGCCTGGTCCTTCGAACCGAGCCGGGCGCGGTCCTCCAACACCGACAGCAGCCGCTCCTCCAACCGGTCGTGGCAGGCGAGCCCGGCGGGCCGTACATCCCGGGGATGGTCCGCCCAGTACCTGACGAAACTCTCGGCGGCCCCGGCGATGTCGGGCCACCGCACGTCCACCTCGAAGCGGGTCGCCACCCGCAGTAGCGCCTCGAACCGCTGCGGCGGCACGCCCGAGGTGAGGGCCTCGGTGAGGAGCTGCCGTACGTGGTCGCTGTGGTCGGGGTGCCACTCGCCGGCCGGCAGCGGGGGCAGCCGACGGTCGGTCACCGCGCCCCGGACGCGGGCGTCCTCCAACTCGCTGATGATCAGGGCGAGCCGGACATCGGCCGCCCGGCCGGGCACCAGGCCGTCACAGCCGACCTCGTCGAGCAGCACCAGCACCCGCTGCGGCCACCGTTCGGGTGTCTCGGCGAAGAGGTCCGCCACGTCCGGGCCGTACGCGTGGCGCATCCCCTCCGGCCCGGTGCGCAACCACCCCACGATGGCCTCGGCGTGCCGGGGATCGGGACGGCGGTGCAGGATGGCGGCCAACCCGAGCGCGGCGGCGGCCTCCTCGCGGCCGTCGTCGCCGGCCAGCCCGGACGCCGTCGCGACACCCAGGGCGTCCACCACGTCCCGCGGGTCCTCGGTCAGGAAGAGATCGACCCATCGGCTGGCCGACGGGGTCGGTTCGATCGGTGTGTGCTGGTGCCGGAGCAGGTCGAACACGGCGTAGCCGAGCGGGTTGTCGATCCGGCCGGCCGGGCCCGCGAACTCCGGCAGGACCGCGACGACCGGTAGGGCCGAGCGTGCCGGGTCGGTCGAGAAGATCTTGAAGCCCAGCTCCAGCGCCCGCTCGCGGGGCAGCAGGAGGGTGCCGGCGACGAGCCACCCCACGACCGTGGCGATGTCGTCACCGACGAAGAGCACCCGCGACCGTCCGGGCCGACCGGCGTCGGCGAGCGCGGACACCAGCGCCAGCAACGTCTCCCGGCCGTGTGGTTGGCCGAGCACGAAGGCCTGGGCGTGCGTCGGAGAATGGTCGGTCCCCACCGCGTCGCCGAGCCGCACCGGGTCCGAGCGGGTGGTCGGTGCCGGCACGCCCGACCAGAACCCGGCCTGGAACAACTGGGCCGGACGCAGGTCGGCGTAACTGGCCGGGTCAGTGGTGACGACGGCGTGGGTCAGCTGGTTGCCCTCCCGGGTGCCGTTGGCCTCCCGGCCGAGGTAGAGCCCGCTCGCCGTGGCCAGGATGCCATCGGAGCTGATGTGCGCGAACGACGGTGGGTACTGCTCGACCGGTCGCCGGTCGGCCATCCACCGGGACGGCGGCTCGTAGAGCAGATGGTCCCGGACGAGGGTCTCCGCCGCCGCGGCGGAGTCCGCCGACCGGGCCTGGAACTGTAGGCCCGCGTTGCCGTTGAGCCCCTGCCCCGGCCGGCAGTCGGTGTAGACCAACGTCTCGAAGCGACCGCTCATCGGGCCGCCTGGCGGCGCGGCACCACGTTGAACTCGCTGAGCAGCCAGAGCAGTGGCTCGTCCACCCGGAACGGTTGGACTCCCCGCGCGTCGACCTTGTTGGCGTCGTAGTCGGGCTCGGTGCCCAACGCGGAGACCGTGAAATAGCGGAAGTTCCGATAGTTGAGGGTCAGGTGGGTGTCGATGTCGTCCGCGCCCCAGTCGTGCAGCAGCGCGCGGACGTGTTCGTGGGTCTCCCGCCCGGCCTGCTCGTCGTAGTAGGGCCCGGGCTCCGGGCGGCGCACCAGGGGATGGTCGGCGCCGAGTACGTCGAAGAACGCGTCGATCTTCGCGAAGGCGACCGCCACCGGAATGGGGATGTTGCGGCGACCACCGAGGCGATGGCTGATCCGTAGGTTCTCGGTCACCCGGTTGACCACGTCGATGGTGCTGGCGTGGGTGTCGACGGCGGAGGCCGGCAGCCGGATCCGGTCTCGTGCCTGGGGAATCATGAACGGGTCGAGCAGCAGGATGAGCGCGTCGGCCGCACCGAGGTAACCGAGGTTGTCGACCGTCTCCTGGTCGAGCAGATCCTCGCCCGCGGTGTCGAAGAAGGACAGGTAGGTCGTGTCGTAGCCGGTGATGCGGCGGTTCTGCCGCCAGGCGAACACGATCGGTGCGCGTCGGCCGTGCGTGGCCTGGTTGGTGCGCTGTAGAAGCGTCCCGTCCGGGAACAGCTCACCGGCCGGATCGAGGAAGTCGATGCCGCCACCGGTCTCGGCCCGGAACTGACCGTCGCCGGCGAGCCGCACGTCGGCGCCGAACCGCTGCCCCATGCCCCGGCGCAGCTGGTGCGACAGCACCTTGAGGTAGACGCTCTTGCCGGTGTGCCGGGCACCGGCCATGGCGATCAGCGGGCTGCGTCCCTCGCCGAACGCCGCGGGCAGTCGGCTGTGACAGTGCGGGCAGACCTTGACCGCGGACTCGCTACCACAGTCCGGACAGGGGGCGGCGACCACCGGGCGCAGGGCGCGCCGGGGCCCGGCGAACGACGGCAGCACCAGCTCCCTGATGCCGAGCCCTTGCTCCCGCGCCTCGTCCCACTGCGGCTTGCAGGGTTCCTTGCCCGGCGACCGCCGCCCGGTGCACCGGAACCACGGCCCGCGAGGGTCGATCTTCCCGTAGCAGTACGGGCAGGAGAGGGTCGTCATCTCAGGACACCTTCATTTCGTCGATGGGATCGGTGACTCGCGCGTTGGGCGGTCGGATCACGAAACACCGCAGCCAGTACGGCTTGGTCAGCCCGGTGGGCAGCGTGAAGGGCAGCTGCCACGGCGCGTCCGGGTGCAGCGAGAGCCCGGTCACCCGGCTCAGCACCGTGCCCCGCTCCGGTCGGGCCGGCATCGCCACCCCGGACGCGGCCACCAGGAGCAGTTCCACTCCCTCGCACGGCTGGTCGACGTCGACGCTCAGCAGCCGCTTGCGGCTGAACAGGCCGCCGTCTCGCCGGATCCGGTAGCGGAACGCGACGGGCACCCCGTCCACCGGCACCGACTCGGCGGCGGAGTACGCCTCGCCGCCGGGGCCGCGCTCCACCGTCCGGACCGAGACCCGGCCGCCGGCGGGACCCACCCGCAGGCGACAGCCCGACTCGGTGACCTGGCCCCGGGTCAGCCGCTGGACCGTCGGCACGCCGTGCGGTGGGGTGAAGGTGACCTCGGCCAGGTTGACCGAGGGCGGCCACACCCAGGCCACGTTCACCTCGTCACCCGTGCGGCGGGCGATGAGCTGCCGGACCGGCTCGGTCACGCCGAGCGCGAGCGGTTCGCCCACCACGGCGGTGTCCGTCGCCCGGTCCAGGGTGAACGGGACGTACACGAAGCGTCCGGTCGGGACGGTCACCTCCAGCAGGGTCTCCGCCTCCTGCACGATCCGGTCGCTGACCAGCGCCTCGCCGTACCCCTGCATCTCCTCGCGCCGGATCCGCGTGCCCGGCGCCCAGGTGGGGCGCAGCTCCGACCGGCGGATCGACACCGTCCCGCCGACCGGTGTGAGCCAGGCGAAGTGCGCCGTCGCGGTCTGGGCGTCGAGTGCCGTGACGTGGGCGCGCAGCCGCTCCACGTGCGACGGCGCCGCGTCCCGCAGGACCGCGCGCGCCACCACCAACGGCCCCTCGACCTCGGCGCCGCGCTCGTCGCGGTAGACCGCGACGATGCCGTAGTAGCGGTCGGTGACGCCGTCCCCGGTGTCGTCCGACAGCCCGGCACGGCTCGCGGGCACCGGCTCCCCGTCCTGGGCGGAGGACGGCGGCCGACCGAGGGTGCGACGCACCCGGACGCCCTCCGCGGCCGGGTGCGTCCGCCAGGAGCAGGACAGCTCGTCGGGGCGGACCGACACCCGCACGGCCGTGACCGGCGGGACGATGCGCGTCGCCACGGTGGCCGGGCGCGACCAGTCCCCACCGACGCTGGCGAAGACGCCGTAGTGCAGGGACCGGGCGGGCGGCGCGGCCGGGTCCGTCGCCTCGGCCAGCGCGCTCTCGCTGACCGTCTCGCCCTCGGCGGCCGAGCGGGGTGGCCGGTCGGACCGGACGACCCGGTAGCGCACCTCGGCGACCTGCCCGGGCGGGGCCGTCCAGGTCAGCCGTACGCCGGTCTCCGTCGCCCGGGCCGCCAGGCCGCGTGGGGGCGCAGGCGCGAGCGCGGCGAGCCGTTCGGCGAGGTCGTCGTCGTCCGCGGCGATCCGGAGCGCCGAGCGGAGCAGCCGGGTGGCCTCCTCCTCGCGCTCCGACCGGGTGGCCTCCTCGGCGGCCCGCCGCAGCGACTCGACCTCGCCCAGCAGGGTGTCGACCTGGCCGCGCAGCTCATCCCGGTGCGGGTCGTCCACGGGCAGCACCGCGACGGCCTGCCGGGCCGCGAGCAGCTGCCCGTCGGCGACCAGGTCACGGATCCGACCCGCCGGACCGGCGTCCTGGCCGGCGTCGAGCGGCAGGTTGGCCACCACCGACCGGGCGTCGGACTGCTCCAGCCCGGTGTCGGTGGCGATCCGCACCAGCAACCCGTCGGCGAGCCCTCTGGCCCGCCCCGACCGGAGCCGGTCGACCACCTGGAACAGCGCCAACAGGCGCAGGTCCACACCGTCGGCGGCGGCCCGCTCCAGCAGGCCGAGAGCCTCCTTGCGGTTGCGCACCGCGGCGGCGTCGGCGAGCCGGTTCGCCTCCTGCGTCCGGGCTCGCACGGTGGCGGCGTCGAGTGGCACCGCCTCCGCGCCGAGCAGCCGGAACGGCGCGGCGCCGGGATGCACCACCTGGACCACTGTGGGCGCGCCGAGCAGGTCCTGTAGCCGGAGTAGGGAGCGGTAGGCGGTGCGCTCCATGCCCGGCCCGGTCGGCAGTTCCACCGGGTCGACCACGGCCAGGCCGGCGCGCCGGACCGACGTGTCGATCTGCTCGGCGTCCAGGCCCGGCCAGTGCTCGGCGATCTCCGTGAGTTGCGCCTGGGTGATCCGGCCGAGCGCGCCGTACGACTGGGCCAGGTCCCGGGCGAACCGCTCGGACTCCGCCCGTGCTCCGCGACCGTGTTCCTCGATCCGATCCCGCCACCACGACGGCTCGAACATGGCAGTGCCGTGCTCGTTGCGCAGCTGCTCGTCCCGGCTGTGCAGCTGCGCGCAGACCCGGGCGGCGGAGTCGACGCCGCTGGAGCGCTGGTTCCACAGTCGCCGGACCGCGATCAGCTGCTCGCGCAGCTCGGCCGCGGACATCTCCGGGCTGACCGCGTAGTGCCGGGCGAGGTCGGTGGGCGACAGGCCGCCCGGGCGGTCCCGCAGCGGACCGATCACCTCGCGCAGGTATGCGCGCTGGTCGAACGCCATCGTGGTCAGCCCCGCACCGTGATCCCCGCGACGATGTTCCGAGCCTTCTGCACTTCCTCCTCGGTGAGCACGCTGACCTGCACCTCGATCAGTAGCTCCTTGCCGCTGGTCGGCTCGACGGCGTGCAACGTGAGCTGACCGCCCTCGCTGACATCCATGGTGATGCTGATCGGCGAGTGCCGGGGCAGCGGGGGTAGCCCGCTGATCTGGCGCGCACCGTTGTCCACCGGCTTGTTCGCCGACAGCTCGGGGCTCTCCTCGGCGCCGGCCTGCTCGTGCAGCTCGATCTCGATCGCGGTCTGGCCCTCGACCACCGTGCTCGCACGCAGCTCCCGCTGTTTGATGGGCAACGACTCGTTCGCGTGCACCAGGTGCTCGACGTAGTGCCGGTCCGGCTGGGCCGCCCAGTCGGCCGCCGTGGTGTCCTGGAGCCTGACCCCGAACGACTTCGGTAGCACCGTGACGATCCGCTTGTTGGCGCTGGCGGACAGCGCCTCTTCGTCCACCCCGGTCGCCAGCGACAGCGCCTGGACCCGCTCACGCTTCTCCTCGGCGGTGGGTGCGGCACCCTCGCCGTCCCACGCCCACACGGCGCGGCTCAGCGCGTAGCGGGCCGCGCCCTTCGCCACCGCGAGGTCCGGGTCGTGCAGACGTGGCGTCCAACCCCACTTCTCGGTCAGCTGCCGCGCCACGGCGGGCATCTTGCTGGAACCACCGACGAGCAGCACGTCGTCGATGGCGGCGGCCGGGTCGTCGACCCCGAGCTTTTCGCCGAGGGTGCGCAGTGTCCGCTCGGTGTACACCAGCGTCCGGTTGAGCAGGTCGCCGGTGATCTCCTCGAACGTCTCCCGGCTGACCTCCACGGAGGCGGACGCACCCGCGTACCGCATCGGCACCTTGCGTGACGTCACCGTCGACAGCTGTCGCTTGACCTCCTCGGCGGTCAGCGCGAGATCCTGCATGAACTCCTCGTCCAGCGTCGGGTCCTCGGGCGGCTGCGCGCGGGTGACGAACTCGTCCACCAGGTACTGGACCAGGCGGGCGTCCCAGTCGGTGCCGCCGAGCTGCTGGTCACCGTCGGTGCAGAGCACCTCGACCGCGTCCGCCGCGATGCGGATGACAGTGGTGTCGAAGGTGCCGCCACCGAGGTCGTAGACGAGCACCGTCCGGGTCGTGTCGGCACCGAGGTCGTACTGGAGGGCGGCGGCGACCGGCTCCGGCACCACCTCGACGACATCCAGGCCGGCGATCCGACCGGCGTTGCGGGTGGCGTCGCGCTCCAACAGACCGAAGTACGCGGGAACGGTGATCACGACCTTGCGGACCGGGCGGTTGGTGTAGTACTCGGCGTCCTGGGCCAGCTGCTTGAGGATCAGCGCGGAGATCGACTCAGGGGTGTACGTCGTCCCGTCGAACTCCCACTGCGCCTCCTTGCCCATGCTCCGCTTGACCCGCTCGACCACCCGGGACGGGTAGAGCCGGGACACGTTCTTGGCGGCCTCGCCGACCACCACCTCACCGGTGTCCTGCTCGAAGTAGACGGCCGAGGGTGTGGTCTCGTTGTTGGTGATGACGTTGCGGACGACGGCGGGCCGTCCGGTCTCGTCGACATACGACACGACCGAGTACGTGGTACCCAGGTCGATTCCGTAGAAGGTCAGGTCCTCGTCCGACATCCTGCTCCTGTCCGCCGATCGATCGGCTGTCACGGTGTGGGCGCGTGTTGGTTGCCGTGCCCCGGCTCCGGATGGGGCTCGCCCGCCGGAGGTTCCGGGTCGGAGGTCCAGCGGTGCACGCGGACCGCGGCGGGCACGGCGGTGCGTCCCGCCTCGACGTCGTGGTAGCCGTCCAGGACCACGGCGGCGACGGTGCCGTGCTGTGCGGGGTCGCTCGCCGGCTCGGTCGCGGTGGCCCGCTGCGTCGACGGGTCGAAGACGGCGCCGACCGCGGGTGCCAGCACGCTGATGCCGCCCCGTTCCAGTGTCAGTTCGAGGTTGGCGGCATAGCTGCGCAGCATCTCCGCGGCGGCCGTGGCGTCGAACGTCGGGGGCAGCCCGGTGGCGGTGCGCAGCAGGTCGTGGCGTAGCCGCTGGAGGTCGGTCAGGAGCGGGCGCAGCAGGAGCCGCCGCTCACCGGCCCGTAGTCGTTGGTTCTCCTCGTGCAGTCGGTCGATGACCTGCTCGCGGGCCGCCGCCCGGTCCTGCGTGCGGGCGAGTTCGGCCCGTAGCCCGGCCAACTCGCCGGTGACCCGATCCGCCAGCCCGGCCAGCTCGTCCCCCAGCCGCTCGGTCAGCCGGTCCAGCCGGTCCGGCGCGTCGCTCGCCGGCTCCGCGCGGGTCTCGCTCGGCGGCTCCGCGAGGGCGTCACTCGCCGGCTCCGCGAGGGCTTCGGTCGGCGGCGCTGCGGCAGCCTCGCTCGCCGGCTCCCCGAGTGCCGCTGCCGGCGGCTTCGGCGGCTCGGCCGTCGGCTCCGACGGCGGCTCGGCCACCGGCTCGGTGGCCTCCTGCGCGGGACCGTGCGCTTCCTCGTGCACCGGTGTTCCTCCCCTGATCCGTCCGCCGCCACGGTGGGCGTCTCGTCGTGTGTCTCTGACGGACAGCCGCGTCGTCCGTCAGGGACACACGACGATCGGCAGACGCGGAGGGCGATCAGCATGATTCGGCGTACGGCGGCAGCCGCCGCGGCGGCACTGACGGCGGCGGCGGTGGTCTGCCTGCCCGTCGCTCCGGCGGCGGGGGCGCCGGTGAGCAGTGACGAGGTGTACGCGGCGCTCGGCGTCAACCAGGTGGCGGCCGACTACGTGGTGCTGGTCGACGTGTCCCGGTCGATGCGCGACGGCGGCCGGTACGAGCAGGTGCGGCGGGCGCTGCGGTCCTTCCTGGCCGCGCTCGCGCCGGACGACCGGGTCGCGCTCGTCACCTTCGCCGATTCGGCGCGGGTGGTCCACGACGGGCCGGCCGGCCGTGCCCCCGACCAGCTGGTGGCGAAGCTGCCCAGAAGCGCGGACGGGCGGTACACGGACATCGGCGCGGCCGTCGAGACCAGTCTCCGGCTGCTGGCGCGCGGGGACGCGCCGCAGATCGCCACAGTCGTCCTGCTCACCGACGGGCGGCACGATCCACCAGTCGGCAGCGCGTACCCGTTCGAGCAGGGCTACGCCTGGAACGAGCTGACCCGTGCCGGCCGGTCGCTGACGAAGACCTCCCTGACGGCGTACGCCGTGCCGCTGACCGGCTCGACGGGTGCGCCGCTGCTCGCCCGGGTCTATCCCGGCACCAGGCTGCTCGCGCCCACGGCGATCGACCGGCTGGGCGACCAACTCGAACAGCCGAAGGCGTCGGCCCGTGCGGCGAAGGCGCGCAGCGTCCTCGGTGACGACGCGTCCCGCGGTGTCCAGGTCGTCTGGCCGGCCGACGCGGGGCGGCTGGGGGCCGGCCGGACCCGGCTGGAGGTCCAGCTTCGGTCGACGAGCACCAGAGTTCCGCTTGTCGTCGACCACCTCGTCGTCCGCAGTGACCGGCCCGACGTGCGGTTGTCCGTGCCGGACGGGCCGGTGGAACTGCCGGCGGGCGGCACCGCTGTCGTTCCGGTGACGGTCGAGTGGGACGCCGGCCCCCGGCGGGTGGCGCCGCTGGCCCGGGTCACGGCGGACGCGGCGTTGACGCTGGACGGCGAGGTCGACTCCCCGTGGGCCGGGGTTCTCACCGATGAGCTGGGCGTGGACTTCGCCCCACGGCTGGACGGCGGCCCCACCCGGGGCAGCCTCTCCGCCCAACGCGGCAGCATCGGGTGGTGGGCCCTGGGCGCGGTGCTGCTGGCGGCGATGGCAGTCGCCGGGTGGTGGGGGCGCGGGCGGCGGCGGCAGCCGGCTCTCGCCGGCACCCTGCGTCTGCGCGACGCCTCCGGCGCCGAACGTGACCTGGTGCTCAGCGGCCGCCGGACCGCCATCACCGCGGATTCGACCGGGCTGCCCGGGTACGGCGAGGTGACCGCGCGCCGGTCCTCCGTCGGGGCGTCCGAGGTCCGGTTGGTGATCGGCTACTCCCGGGACGGCTCGGCCGCCGCCCGGGAGGTCGGCACCTGCGGCCCGGACGAGACAGTCGAACTGGGCGGTGTCGGCTTCACCTGGCGCAGCACGGCACCGGTGGCTTCCGCCGCGAGAAGCGGCCTGACCGGGCCGTCGCGGTGATCGGCGGCCCGGCCGGGGAGGGCGGCCCGGCAGCATCCGCTCCGGGCCCGGGCGCGGCGGTGCCGCTTGGCGACAGCGACCTCCTCGCCCTCGGCGAGTTGGTGCCGGCCGATGGCCGTGGCCAGGGGGACGACCGGCCGACCGAGCCGATCCGCGTACGGTGCGGGCGGCCGTTGCTGTATCCGGTGCCCGGCGAGGATCTGCCCGTGCACCTGCGCCGCCGCGCCGAGGCCACCGGCCGGCGGTACGTGGGGGCGTTGTTCGCCTTCGACCTCGACACCCTGCCGCGGCGGCAGCGGTACTCGGCCGCCCGGTTCGAGGTGATCCTGACCGACCCGGCGGCCCTCGCGGTACGCCTCGACGGCGACGGTGGGACGCTCGGCCTGAGCTGGCCGGACGCGCACGCCGAGCCGACCTCGGCGACGGCGGTGCACGCGGTGGCGGCGGCCCGGGCTCGGCCCGGCTGGCTGGCCCGACTGGCGAGTCGGGCGCAGTCGCCCCGCGCCCACGTCTTCGGCATCCACCGCCACGAGTTCGGCTGGGTGTACGAGGATCCCCGGGGGGACCTGCTGGTGCCCCGCGCGCACGGCATGCACGCTCTGTTGGAGCTGCCGCCCGGCGTGACCCGGGTCGCCGGGGCGCTCGACGTGCGGGTGCGGGTGACGGGTGGGCGCGACCCGTACGGCGCGGGGCTGCGCGAGTCGGTGACCTTCGACGAGGCGCTTGAGGCGGGCGGGGCGGCCGAGGGCGCGGCGGTCCGGCTCTGCATGGCCGTCGACGTCACCGGTTACAGCCGGCGCAGCACCGCCGGCACCGAGCAGGTTCAGCGCGATCTCGTCGAGCTGCTGTCCCGGGTCCGACAGGGCGCTGGCGTAGCGGAGTCGTCCGTCCGGCCCCAGCCGCAGGGCGACGGCCAGTTCACCGTGCTGCCGGCCGGGATCGACGAATCGGTGGTGATCTCCCGTCTGGTCGCCGGCCTGGGTCGGCAGTTGCGTGCGCTCAACGCCGGCCGGTCGGTAGCAGAGCGGCTGCGGATGCGGGTGGCACTGCACCGGGGTCTGGTGAAGCCGGGGTCGAACGGCTGGGTCGGGGTGGCGGCGATCGCGGTGCACCGGATCCTCGACAGTTCGCCCCTGCGCGACGCGATGACCGCCCGTCCGGCCGTCGACTTCGTCCTGGGCGTTCCGGACGTGCTGTTCCAGGACGTCATCCGGCAGGCCACCGAGCCGCCGCTGCCGGCGGACTTCACGCCGGTCACCGTGGAGTTGCCGGCGAAGGGGTTCGTCGAGCACGGCTGGCTGCACATCGGACCCGAGGAGTCAGTGTGAGCACGCTCTACGCCCTGTTGGTCGGCATCGACTCGTACCGGGCGCCGACGGTGGCCGACCTGAAGGGTTGCCGCACCGACGTGGTGGAGGCGCGGGCCTTCCTGGAGACCCGGCTGGCGCCCGGCGTCGCCCTCGCACCGCTGTCGCTGTACGACGGCCAGGCGACCCGGGCGGCGGTGATCGAGGCGATCCGGTCCCACCTGGGCCAGGCCGGCCCGGCGGATTCCGTCCTGTTCTGGTTCAGCGGTCACGGGGCCGAGGCGCCCGCCCCGCAGTGGTGGTTCGAGGAGTCGACGGGCATGCTGCAGACCCTCGTCTGCGCGGACAGCAGGGACGGCGAGGTGCCCGACCTGCTGGACAAGGAGCTGTCGATCCTGCTCGACGAGGTCGCCCTGCGGGCCGGGCACGTGGCGGCGGTCCTCGACTGCTGCCACTCGGCGGGTGCCACCCGCGAGTTGCCGGGCAACCGCGAGCTGCCGGGCACCCGCGCCCGGATGGCGGTGCCGATGGCCGCCGCGCCGGTCCGCGAGTTGCTGATTCCGGAACTGCTGGTCGCGGTGCCCGGCCAGACGTCCGCTCCGGAGCACGTCGCGCTGGCCGCCTGCCGGTCCGACGAGCTGGCTCAGGAGATGAGGCTGGGCGGCCGGCGGCGGGGCCTGTTCAGTTGGGCTCTGCTCAACGCCCTCGGCCGGTTGGGCCCGGCGGCGACGTACCGGGATCTGCTGGCCGCGGCACAGACGGAGGTGGAGCAGAACGCCTACCGGCAGGTGCCGCAGCTGGCGCCGGCCCACCTGGGGGTCGCCGACCAGCCCTTCCTCGGCGGCCCGTTGGCCCCACCCGCTTCCGGCCTGCTGCTGCGCTACGTGCGACAGGGCTGGCAGGTCGACGCCGGCAGTTGTCACGGTCTGGTCGCCAGCACCACTGAGGAGATCCGGCTGGCCGTGGTGGGCGAGCCCTCGGTCCGGGAGGTCCGTACGGTCCAGGTGCTCGCCGAACGGAGCCTGGTCGAGCCGGTCGGCTGGCAGCCCGATCGGGACCGGCAGTACCGGATGGTGCTCAGCCGGGTGCCGCTGCCGGCCACCACCGTCCTGGTGGGCGGGCCGGGCCAGGATCCGGTCACCGCCGCGACGGTGCTTGCCGCGCTGGGCTCCGCCGGCCCCGGAGGCGGGCCGTCGCCGCATCTGCGCCCGGTCGATCCGTCGGACGTGGACACCTCGCCGGAGCTGCTGGTGCGGGTGCCGCGGCGCGGGCTGGCCATCGTGCTGGACCGCCGCGGCACACCGCTCGCCGAGGAGGTGACCGACATCGACCGGGACGGGGCGCGGCAGACCGTCCAGGTCCTGGAGCACATCGCCCGGTGGCGACAGATCCGGGAGCTGAACAATCCGGTGACCGGCCTGGCCGGCGCGGTGACGGTGGAGGTGGTCGCGGCACGACCGGGCGAGCGCATCGCGCCGTTCGACCGGCCGCCCGTCGCCGCCGACGCCGACGGTGTGCTGCGCCTGCGCTACAAGCGGGGGCCGGGCGGTTGGACGCCGCCGACCATCTTCGTCCGCCTGCACAACCGCAGTGACCGCATGCTGTTCTGCGTTCTGCTGGATCTGACCGAGCGGTTCCGGGCGCATGCCGAGCTCTTCCCGGGGGGCTTCGTCGCCCCCGGCGCCCGGGCGGCGGCCCTGCGGGGGCGCCGAGTCGTGGCAGCCCTACCACCGGGGGAGGCAGTCGAGCCGGGTGCCCGGGTGCGGGACTGGCTCAAGCTGGTGGTGGCCGAGGAACAGTTCAGCCCGGCACCCTTCGAGCTGCCGGCGCTCGGCGCGCCGCGCGGTGTCGACCGTGGGCCGCTGGCCGTCCGGGGGTTCCTCGACCGGATCGGGCGCGCCGTGCAGCACCGCGACCTGGTGGCCTCCGCCGAGGACGGCGCGTACGACTGGACGACGGTGACAGTTCCCTTCGAGGTGGAGGTGCCCCGGAGCTGAGCGGTCGGGTCAGAGCCCTCGCAGCACCATGGCGCTCCGATAGGCCGGGTCGGTGAGGTCCAGGTCGGTGCGGCCGGCGAGGGTCGCCGGGAGCAGGGCGGGCGCGATTCGTCCCGGGTCCCGAAGCCGTCGGCCCACCGCCCGGACGGCCGCGGCGGGGCGTAACCCACCGCGCACCAGCTCGGTGTGCAGGAGGGTCAACATCAGCGTGGCAACCGGGCGGGGTACCGGCCGGACCCAGTCGACCACGGCGGTGAATCCGGCGGTGAGCAACGCCTCGGCCAGCGGTGCGGATCGCGTGCCGACGGGTGGCAGGACGGCCAACCCGCCCTCGGCTCCGGCCCGGCCCGCCTGCCCGGTGATGGCGGCGGGTGTCAGCGTGGCCGGCCCGGCCAGGGCCAGCGCACCGTCAGCGTCGACGTCGCAGTCGAGGTGCAGCATCGACGCGTCGAGGTGGGTAAGGACGTCGTCCGGGGTGCCGGCGCCGTCGGCGCCCGGGCCGACCCGGCCGAGGACGACCGACCGTGGGTAGAGCCGGCGAAGCCGTTCCATCTCGGCCGGGCCGCGGTCGCCGCGCGGATCGCTGACGAGCACCGGTGCCTCGGTGACCCGCATCGGCACCCGGCGGGCCAACTCGGTCGCCTGGTGGGCCGAGGTGACCGCGGAGACCACCACCTGGTCGTCGTCCGGCAACGGGCCGCCGACGACAGCGAGCCGGTCGGGTAGGGCCCGACCGGGCCCGACGCGGTCGAATCGGCCGGTCTCGGTGTGCAGCAGCAGCATCCCGTCCGCCCCGGGCCAGCCCAGCGCCGCGACCCGGACGCCGTGCAGCGCCGCGGCCACCGGGGCGAAGCTGGCGCGCAGGGTCTCGCCCAGCCGTCCGGCGGGGTGGCGCTCGTCGAGCAGCCTGGCCAGGTCCACGGCGAGTGGGACGACGCCGAACGGCTCGGCGGGCAGGGCGTCCGTGGCGGCCAGCAGGTGCGCGGCGGCCGACCGGACATCGTCGTCGGTGTCGCCCCAGCCGTCGTCGGCGTCGTCCCGGCCGCGCAGGTACAACGCCACCGCCAGGGTGATCCGGTCCTGCGCGGTGGCCGCGACTCCCGCCGCGTGGGCGACCGAGCTGGCCAGCCCCACCAGGTCGTCCACCAGCCCGACCTGCGGGGCAGGAGCGCCGGGGCGCAGCAGAGCCGCGAGGGCGGTGTCGAGCTCACCGTCGCCGAGTCGTTCCCGGAGCGCGCGGCGCAGCGTCGCCGGGTCGGGCGGTGCCGCGGCCGGCCGGGGCGTGGGTACGAAGGTCTCCTCGACGCGGTCCGGCACGGTCACCACGGCGAGAGGGCGGTCCAGTGGGTCACCGGTGGCCTGGGCGGACAGGTCGAACAGGGAGGGCATCTGGAGCCCGACCCCGCCCTGCATCCGCTGCTGCATCTCCTGGATCTTGGTCATCAACCGCATCATCGGCCCGAGATCGAACGGGGCGGCGCCGCGTTTGGGAGCACCGTAGAAGTCCCGCATCGCCTCGGCCAACTCCAGCATGACCTTCGTGGCCTCGGCCACCTCGGCGCCCAACTGCTCGGCGTTTGTCACCTCGCGGAAGCACTCCACCGCCCGCTCGGCCTCGGCCAGCGTGGCGGGGTCCGCCGGGGCGCCACTCAGCCGTCCCGCCAGGTTCCCGCTGGCGAGGCTGCGCGCCAGCCCGGTGACGTAGAGCTGACCGAGGGCGAAGCGGGCGATGACTGGGAAGACGGGTGGCAGACCGACCGCCGCCACGGCCTCCTCCAGCAGCTTGATGGCCTGCTCCCGGTCCTCGTTCGGGCTGCCGTGGGCAACGTGCCGTGCGCTCAGCAGCCAGCCCGACTGGGCGGCGATCTGCGCGCGCAGCGGGTCACCCGGGTCGAACATGCCGTGCGCCTCCACCAGGCAGGCGATCGCGTCGTCGAGCGCCGGCCGGCCGCTCGCCTGGCCGGGGCCGATGCGCCAGTAGCGGTCGGCCAGGATCTGGGAGAGCTCCATCAGGGGGCGGACGCGGGCGGGCCCGGTCAGCCGGGCCAGCTGATCCCGCAGACGCTTCTCCTTGTCGTCGTTCACCATTGGCCCCTCTCGTCCTCGCGTGGTCGCATCACTGCCCCCAGTGGACAAACCCGGCCCAGGCCGTGACATGGGAGAGCCCGTCCTGGTCCAGGTGCCGGCGCAACGGCTCCGGCATACCTTCCGGAATGGGCCAGTCCGGGCCGAGCATCCAGCTCTGTGCCTGCCGCAGCGCTTCCCACGCGGGCAACCCCTTCGTGATCAGGTGGTGGTGGAACATGTACATCAGCACCGAGGTGGCCCGGTCGGGGATGGCCCACTGGGTCGAGAGCACCGACCGGACGCCGCCGGCGAGAAAGGCAGTGCCCAGGCTGTACGCCTCGTCGTAGCCGCTGATCGCCTGACCCGTCCGGCAGGCGGCGAGCACGATCAGCCCGATGGCGCGCTCCGGGGAGCGCGAGGTCAGCTCGACCAACTCCTCCGCGGTCAGCCGTCCACCGCCGGCCAGCAGCAGGTAGGAGGTGGCCGCCGCCGGATCGGTGTTGATGACGCCGTGACAGGCGAGGTGCAGCATCCCGCCGGCCCCGGGGTGCGCACCGGTCAGCCAGGCTCGCACCTCCTCGACGCTGCCGGGACCGGACCGGCTCGTCGACCCGTCGGGCCGCCGGCCCACGTACCGGCCGCCGGGATAGAAGGACCGGTGGATGGCGTACGCCTCCGCCCGGGCCGCGGCCAGGTCCGGTGCCGCGCCGCCCGGGTCCGGATCCCCGACGACCAGGCCGACAGGCGTCGGCGCGATCGGCGGGAGCGCCGCCGAGTGGCAGAGCATCCGGGCCGAGGCGGCCTGCGAGATGGCGACCAGCCGCACCGCGTACGTGCCGTCCGGCCGGCGGGCCGCCTGCCACGGGATCCGGGCCAGTTCGCCCATCGGCACCAGGATCATCCGGGGCGGTCGCCCGGTGCTCGGGCGGGGGAGGGTCGGCAGATACTGCTGCACGAGTGGGCCGATCGCCGCCCGCCACGCCCAGTCGCACATGGCGTCGAGGCTGCCGGCGAAGTCGTCGGGGTCGTCGGGGTCGTCGAGCGCGGTCAGGTCCCGCTCCGGGTCGGCGATGACCGCGTCGCGTCGGACCAGGGCCGTCAGGTAGCGCTCCACGTCCAGGTCGTCGAAGAGATGCAGGTTGGGCAGGGGTAGGTAGGCGGGTGGGCCCTGCGCGGGCGCGATGACCGCGTAGCCGGGTATGGGTGCCGTGCTCGGCACCAGGTAGACGAGCATGTCCGCGTCCACGGTGTGCAGCGCGGCCCGGATCTCGCCGAGCGTCGGCGCGTCGAGCAGTGCTCCCGTGCTGCTCTGTTCGGTGAGCACGGTGAGCACCTCGCGACGCAGGTCGATCGGGGCCTCCTCCGCCGCGCCGGTCGCCGTGGTCGTCCGCCAGCGCGACGCGAGGTCGGGTCGGCCCGCGTCCGCAAGACGACCGGGGATCTGCCGGTTCTCGGTCGCCGCGTAGAGGGCCAGGCCCCGGCCCGCGTCGAGTGCCCGGATCGCGCTGGCCGGATCGTGGAACACCAGGCACTGGCGGGCGACGTCGACGGCCTCCTGTGCGGCCCGGCGGGCGGCCGAGTTGGCCGCCCGCAGGTCGGTCTGGAGCAGCACCCGCCAGGAGTGTTCGCGCAGGCCCTCCAGGGCGACCGCGTGTGGTTCCGCCACCCCGGCGTGCCGCCGCCGTACCTGTGCCAGCAGTTCGTTGATGACCGACCACAGGGGGTGCGCCGGCCCGCCGGCCAGGCGCTTCGCCCGCCCCAGCACCTCGTCGGCCTCGACCGCGTCCGACATTCTGCCGGTCACCTCGCCCTGGGTCACCAGCCCGAGCGCCAGGCCGACGAGATGGGAGGTGAGGCGGGGGTCCTCGGGTGGGGCGATGTCCACCGCCGTGCGGAAGTGCGCGACGGCCTGTTTGACACGGGCCTGATCGGTCTCCTCGCCGAGGCCGAGCATCGTGCCGGCGATCCCGGCGTAGTGCATCGCACGGTCGCCGGGGGAGAGGTCAGGCCGTTGCGCCATGGCGGTCATGGCGGCGAGCTGTTCGTCAGTGGCGACGACGGACGACCCCGTCTCGTCGACGTCCTCGCGGAAGACCGCGGCCAGCGGCATCAGCATCGGCTCCAGCGACAGCACCGAGGCCCGCAGCGGATCCTCGGCCGGCAACCGCTGCACCGTCTCGCGGAGCAGGCCGAAGGCCGGCCGAAAGTCGCCACCGCTGTGGTGCACCGTCACCATGTCGGTCAGACTGGCGAAGGCGTCACCGAATGTCGTCAGCGCCGGGTTCCCGGCCAACGTCTCGCGGACCCGACGGGCCTCCTCGGGCAGCCGGCCCATCGCGGCCTCGTCACCGTCCTCCATCGCCCGCAGGAGACCGATCATGGTCCTCATCACGTCCCACAGTGGCGCCACAGTCGGGTCGTCGCCGACACTCGGCGCCAGGGCGAGCAGGGACTCCGCCTCGGCGAGCGTGGCCCGAGGGTCGGCGTCCTCACCCTCCATCCCGGCGCGTAGCAGGGCCGTCACCCGGGTCGCGACGCGCACCATCGGCCACTCCGGGGTGTCGGGTGGATTTCTCTCGGCGATCTCGAGAAGGCTGTCGAGTTGCCGCAGCCGGTGGAGATCCGCCGTCGGACCGCCGCGGACCAGGGCACCGAGCAGGTCGGCCGCCAGGACACCCCGGATGGTCAGGTCGGCCGGCAGCCGGTGCAGGTCCTCGACCGCCGCGTCCAGGTCACCCCGGCCGAAGGCCGCGCGACTGATCGCCACGCACCGTTCGGTGATGTCTGCTGCCCCGTCCAACCGCGTTCCTCCCGTTGTCGTCTGCTGACTACCTCACCTGACGGACTGCGGATCGACGCGGGCGTGCCGACGACCGCTCTGCCGGCGCTGGATGTTACGCAGGGCAGCGGCGGTGTGACTGTGGTTGATATCTTCGCCGGCATGAGTCGTGGGCGAAGGCCGGGCAGCCGAAGCGTTTGGCGGAAGGTCCCGGAGGAGGAACATGCCGAGGCAGCGGAGGCCTACCGCGACTCGGTTGCGCGGTTGCAGGCGACGGCCTATCGAAACCTCCGACAGTCGATCGCCTTCGGGACGATAATCTGGGCTGTCCTGGTCGCGCTGATGATCGTCATCGGTGACGTCACAGGTGCGCGTCTGCCCTGGTACGCCGCCTCCATCGTGGGCGGGGCACTCGGACTGAGCACCTACGCCGTGCGGGAGGCTCGTGCGCGCCTCTACGTGCTCGTCGCTGCCGTCGCTTTTACCGTCGCCGGCCTGGTCGGCGTCCTCCTCGTGGAGTAGGCGGCGAGATGACGCTGTTCGTTCAGCCCGATGCGCTGGTTGGTTTCGCACGTCAGGTCGACCGCGCCGCTGCCGACGTCTGGGAGATCCGCAGCTACCTCAACCGGCACGCCGAGGTCGCTACCGGAGGTGAGGCGCTGCACATCGCCAAGGCGGCACATGAGCACGCGGTCGAGGTCATCAACGCCACCCTTATCCGGCTCGCTTGCCTCCTGGAAAACTCCGCCCCCGAACTGCGGGTCAGCGCCGACTACTACCGCAGCATCGACCTCGCCGCCGCAGACGGTCTCGACCGCACCCTGCCCGGCACATTCGACCGTTGCATCACCCCGCTTGAGCTGGAGTTGGCGAGCAACCCCTGCACCCCGGCGAACTTCG
Organism: Micromonospora sp. NPDC049101; assembly: GCF_040648675.1. Classification (NCBI taxonomy): domain Bacteria; kingdom Bacillati; phylum Actinomycetota; class Actinomycetes; order Micromonosporales; family Micromonosporaceae; genus Micromonospora; species Micromonospora sp. NPDC049101. The sequence continues at coordinate 158,208 of NZ_JBEZED010000017.1, forward strand.
TCGACTCCCGTGACGTCCGAGGCCAACTCGACGCCCCGGGGGAGGCGGACAACCCGTCGAATGCGCTGGGTTGGATGGACTACCTCAGCCCATCGTCTTGGATCAACCAGATCCTCGCTGACGTCTTCGGCTTCGATCCGATCGGCGAGATCCAGAACCGGGTCTCCGGCGACTGGGAAGCCCTGGCCAAGATGGCGCCGGTCGTCGACAACATCGGACGAGCCTCGTACGAGCTGGCCTACAACGTGCAGTCCGGCGTCACCACCCTGCATCCACTCTGGCAGGGCGTCGCCGGCGACGGGGCCTTCCGATACTTCACCACCACCGCCAATGCCGTTGCTGACCTTCGTGGACCTCTGGGCGAGATCAGCAAGGCCTACCTTGCGTTGGCAGACGCTGTCTGGTCAGCAGGTGAATCGCTCGGCGGCGTGGTGAAGAGCATCATCGACGCCGCCATCATCGCTGGTGTCGGCGCCGTCGCTGGCACCGCGACCAGTGCGACGGGGATTGGCGCCGTGGTGGGCTACGGTCTCGCCGCCGCCGAGGTCGCCAACATGTTCCGCCTCTGGGGCGAAGCGACCAAACTGTGCCAGCACATCGCCGCAGCAGTCCTCGTCTTCCGCACCGCCCTCGTCCGGATACTCAACGACCTCGACACCTCGGCCCTACCCGCGCTACCCGACGGGGGCCGCTACGACCACCCTCTCGCCGGAGCAAGGGCATAGCAACCATGGACGACCTGGACGATATTGTCGACGGAGACCCACGACGAGCCGACGCTCTACGAGACGCCCTCGGGCACCTCGGTAAGAGCAACAACCCGCTCCTTCGAGAGATGGCCGCTGCCGTCCAGGACGGACAACTCACTCTCCGGCAGGCAGCAAGTATCTCCACGTACGGCGACGAGCTGACACAGCCCTTCCGGACCTTCTGGAAGGCCTACCAGGGCATGACAACCCAAGAGCGCGACGACCTCGCCGCGCGCTACTAACCTCTCCCCACAATCGACGTCTCGACGTCTTTCCGGGCGCGGTCGAGCACCCAGCCAAGAAACCGTTCCGCGTACGCCGCGGGCTTGGGATCCAGACCCAGCTTGAAGGCATCCGTCAGTGCCTCTACCGCGAGCAGGTGCATCAATTGCCCCAAGCCGTCGAAGTCACGTTCCCACTGCCGCAACAGCGACAGCCGCGCAGGCGAGCACGGCCACAGGGCACCGCATGTCGTGCAGCGCCAGTGCGGGCATCCGGGGTGGTGCGGCCGGGGGCGTATCCAACGCGCACGCGAACGCGGGCGGGGGGTCATCCGACGCGCACCGGGGCGCGGCGGACCGGCTGGCGGATGCCGGGGGCGGCGGTCGGGGCGGCCTTCACCAGCTGCACGCCCACGCGCCGGACATACAGCTCGCGCCGCGCAACAGCGGCACCCTTCACGTCCAACTCGTACCCGTCCAGCCAGACCCAACCGTCGTACGTGATGTGCTCCAACTCCCGGATAACCCGAACGGTGATCGGGCGGAAGAACTGCACGCTTGCGGTGACGGTCAGGCGGACCAGGTCGCCTCCGCGCAAGCGCGGCCCCGTCATGCGACCACCCCCGACGAGCGCCAGCGGGATTCCGGTACGCGGTTTCGGCGCTCGATCGGCGGAACCGAGGGCGGCCCGACCGGGACGATGGTCCCCGGTGGCCACGGGACCGGCGGCGGGCTGGGCTTCGGATCGGTCTTCGGCTCCGGCTTCGGGCTATCCGGCATGTGCTCCCCCTCGGTGGGCTCGGGGGCCGCCCCGTGAGTGCTTGCCCAAGGGGCGGCCCCGGGCTGACACCGCCGCCGGGCTGCGCCTCCACCAGCGGTGCCGCTCACCCAACACCCTGCCGCCTTGTGCTGGGACGATCACACGCCGTGCGCGTATGCTGACGGGATGTTCGGGACGTCCGTAATGGAGGCGTAGTGAACCACCTCTTAATTGCCGCAATGAGTGAGGCGGGAGAGACCGCCGAGAGCCTTGCGGGGCAGGTGGGGGTAGATCCGAAGACCGTTCAGCGGTGGGTCAGCCCCGGACGTACGCCGAGGCCCCGCCAGCGCGCCGAGACGTCGGAAATTCTCGGGCGGAGTGTGGAAGATCTATGGCCGGACGTCCTTAAGCGACGGGCGCCCGTGTGGTTCCGACGGTGGGTTGAAATCGAGCGCGAGGCGGTCGCGTTGCGGTGGTTCGAACTCGCGTGGGTGCCGGGGCTCTTACAGACCGAGGCGTACGCGCGGGCGACGCTCGCCATGGAATCGCTGACGCCGGACGAGATCGACGAACGCGTAGACGCGCGGTTGCAGCGGCAGGCGATCCTTCACCGCGCCCGCCCGCCGCTGGTTGTGGCGGTGCTCGACGAGGCGGTACTTCGGCGCCGGGTCGGGGCCGACGGCACGGTCATGCGCGAGCAGTGCGAGCACATTGCGGCGTGTGCCGCGCTGCCGCACGTTCAGGTGCACGTCGTGCCCGCCGACACACCGATGTACCTCGGGATGGGAGGGCCGTTCATCATCGCGGAAATGCCCGACGGCGCGCAGTTGGCGCACGAGGACGGTCAGGTTAGTGCGCAGATCATCGACGATGCGGCGGAAATTGCTACCCTGGGGCGGCGGTGGGCGCGCATAGTTGGCGAGGCCCTACCCCGGGCGCAATCACTGGACCTCATCAGGAAAGCGGCGGCATCATGGACATGACCCAAGCGCAGTGGCGCAAGAGCACGAAGAGCGGCAGCAACGGCGGCGCGTGCGTCGAGGTCGCCGACAACATGCCGGGCGTGGTCCTTGTCCGCGATACGAAGGACCGGGACGGCGGGACGCTGGCGTTCAGCCCCGCCGCGTGGCGGGGTTTCGTCACGATGGCGCGGGACGCCGGCTGACCGAGGACACCGCGAAGGCCCTCGGCGCAGGTCGGGGGCCTTTTGCGTGCCTGGGGCACTGCCGCCTGGGCACTGCCACCTCGGGCAGGCAGCGATCAACCTACGCTCGGCCCGCGGTGCCTCGCCGTCGTCTACCTAGATGACCTATTCCAGGGGGTCTAACCGCCGAACGCCCGTCGGTCGGTCACGTCTCGCGGCGAGTTGACCTCCGCCGGACGACAGGGACCAGATGCTCCCGTGCGGCACGACCTCGGGCCGCTTCACCCGCGCTCGCTGGCAATCTTGGACACTTTCCGTTAGCCGCCAACGGAAAGTGTCCAAGATTCACCCTGCCAACTGCCTCCCGCGCCCCGGACGCCGTCGCCGGCACTGTCTTCGACCATCAGACGCACCAGCAACTTTGCTCACCGAGCCCCTTGGAATAGACCATCCAGGCCACCGGAGCTGCAAGCGCGACTCATTGTGAGCCGTACCCGCGTATGCCACGCTGCCGCACGTTCAGGTGCACGTCGTGCCGACTCACACGCCGATGCATCACGGACTCGGCGGCCTCATCCACGAGGAACTCGGGCAGATGGACCAGGCTATGGACCTCTACGGCCAGGCACGGGAGGTCTTCCGTCACCGGCATCACGCGAGGCGAAGGCATGTCCCTGCTCGGCCTCGGCAACTGCCACCGCGCACGCGGACACCTCGACACCGCCGTCGCCCGCTACCAGGAAGCGGTCACCCCAGCGCAATCAGGCTGCGACAGTGATCCTCACAGTCAGCCCAGGATCGCTCGGATGACCGCGGTTTTCCCGCCCAGTTCCAGCAGGTGTACGACCCACCCTCCCGGTTTCGGCTCGGCTCCGGGTTGGTCGCATCCGACTTGCCCGCCGCCGTCTGCGTGTATCGCCACAGTGCACCCGGGGCGCGCCATGAAGCCGCCACCGCCGCCCCTGCCATTGGCGTCGGTCAGTCGCACCCGGACACCGCCATTCTCCACGGAGGACGACACCGTCCATCTGCCGAGTGGGAATTTGACCGAACCGGAGAAGGACACTTTGCAGTCGCCGTCGGCACACTCCGTGTACTTGGTGCCGCCCCCGCTCGGCGGCTCGGTCTTCTGTGCCGCTTTGGGCTCCTGTGCAGCTTCGGCCTCCCGTGACTCGTCCGCGGTGGGGGAGGAAGATGCGGAAGGTTCGGCGTCACGGGGACTTGATGGAGGAAAAGCAGCGCGGGAGGCTGTCGCGGTAGCGGCGGTGTCAGGGCTCGACCACGTGGCATCGGAGGACGACTCCGCCTTGGAGTTGCAGCCGGCTACGGCCAAGACCAGCAGTAACGCCCCGATCGCTGTGCGTTTGGCGGAGGAAGGTCGGCATTGCTGCATGCGCGGAGTCTAGTGGCCCGACTTTGCCGGGGCCCTGGGTGATGACCTGTCGAACAGCAACCGCGCTGGACAAGGATGGGCAGGCGAGGACAGCGCAGGTCCCTACTCCGAGGCGACGAACATTCCCGGACGCAGACGGACGCGCTGCAGAGAGCTTGTCAGCGAGACGTCATTCTTGTTGTCGGGCGTGGGAGGCGAGATTGGCGCGCTCTTCCGGGGTCATCTTCTGGTAGGCGTTCCAGAAGTTCTGGAAGTGCGCTGCCAACTCGGTGCCGTAGGTCGTGCTGGTGGATTTGCTCGCCACCAGTCGCGACGTCAGCATGTCGCCGAGGACTCGGCGCTCGGTCGGCGGAAGCGAGGGCGGCCCGACCGGGACGATGGTTCCCGGTCGAGCCCACGTGGGCCGGGCCTGATCAGGCCGTCGGCACCGGCGACAAGGCTGCCGCGAGAGCCTCGGCGTTCTTCTTGTCCACCCGGGGGAAGGTCAGGGTGATGCCGTCGCCCGCACCGCCGAAGGCGACGCGCAACAGGCTCACAATGCCGATCTTCGCCTCGGCGAGCGCGACGTGTTCCCGGGGCACCTCGCCGAGAACGCCGGTGCCGGGCCCGCCGAAGAAGGTCTGCGGCAGGAAGATCAGCCGCTGGTCGGTGACGACGAGGAACTGCTTCTTGGTACGCGCCAGCGCGGCACCCGTCGCTCCGGCCCCCGCCTGGATCAGCCCCTGGGCGACGACCGTGCCCAGCCGACTGGCCGAGAATTTCCCGACCAGCGCTCGGGTCGCGGTGATCGGCCGTTCCCCCGGCCGCAGGATCGGCGCGACCCGCTCGAACGCGCGGGTCTGAAGCTTCTGGTTCATGGTGTCCTCCGTCTGGGCCGTGATCGCCGCTGATGCTACGGAGCAGGTCAACGCGGGCCATCCGTCGATCAGCCGCATGATCATGACGGTCGGCCATGATCGACGGCGCCGACCCCGGCGAAGCGCCGCTCGGTGCCCCGGGCCTCGTCGATCATGAGGTTATTGCCCTGCGCGCCGGCGTGTCGCAGCAATAACTCCATGATCAACGCGGGGTGGGGTGGGGTGGGGGGTTTTCGCACGCCGGACGGCGACGCGCCGCCCGGGATGGGACCCGGGCGGCGCGTCGCCGGCAGAGGCCGGATGCGGCACTAGGCGCGCGTGCTCCACTGCTGGTTGGCGCTGCCTTGGCAGGCCCAGAGGTGCAGTTGCGTTCCGTTGGCCGTGCCGGAGTTGACGGCGTCGAGGCAGAGCCCCGACTGGGCAGAGGTGATGGTGCCGTTGGAGTTCAGGTTCCACTGCTGGTTGGCTTGACCGTTGCAGTCCCAGATGATGACAGCGGTGCCGTTGCTGGTGCCCGCCCCGCTGGCGTCGAGGCACTTGTTGCCGTAGACGGTCAGGGCGCGGTTGGTGGTGTGGGTCCAGCGCTGGTTGGTGCGACCGTGACAGTCCCACAGCGCCGGGCGAGCCCCGTTTGTGGTGCTGGAACCGGGGACGTCGATGCATCGCCCGGACTGGTTACCCGCGATCAGCACGTTCTGCTGACCACCCGGCGGCGGGCTCGACGGCGGCGGCGTGGTGGTGGGCGGTGCGCTGGTGGGCTGGGTGGACCCGAACTGGCTGAAGAACCCCCACACCTCCTGCTTGACCCAGCTCCGCGCGCCGCTCTCACAGCCGGCACACCCGTCGACCGGGCCCTGCTGGTGGCCGCCGTCGAACGCGGCCCAGAGGACCGGGTATCCGGCCCGGCAGGAGTAGGCGGTGGTGATGTGGGTCAGGCTGCCCGCCCTCGGCTCGGGCGGGTTCTGCGCGGCACAACCGTTGTTACGGACGAACCTGTCGCGCAGCGACCGTCCGCTCGCGATGTTGTCGTTGATGCCGTGGATCCCCAGGTACGCCACGGGCTGGGTGCCGCCGCTGCATCCGCTGATCGCCCCGGGGGCCGCGATTGCCGCGACCGCACGGAACACCGTCGGCCGGGAACACGCCAACGAGTAGCTCATCGCGCCGCCGTAGCTGAACCCGACCGAGAAGCGTTGGGTGGTGTCCACACAGAGCGCGTTGTCGATCATGCGGATCATGTCGTCGGTGAAGGTCACGTCCTCACCGTTGGAGTTACCCCAGCCGTTGCCGATGCCCTGCGGCGCGACGAAGATCGTCGTGTTGTTCGCCTGGGAGAGCATGCCGTAGTAGGCCCACGGGGCTCCGTCGGTGCCGCCGCTCGCGACCTGGCTGGCGGTGCCACCCAACCAGTGGAACCCGAAGGCCAACCGGTGGGCATAGGTGTTGTTGTAGTTGTCGGGCAGCCGAAGGATGAAGCTGCGGGTCTTTCCGCTGCTCTGGATGGTGTGGGTGCCGCTGTTCAACCCGGGCGCCTTGCCGCAGCCGGCGGTGCTGGCCGCGGACGCCGACGCGCCGGTCATGATGACGTACGCCCCGACGGCGACGAGCATCATGGCGGCCATGGCCGCCCCTATCCAGGGGGTGGCGAGTTTACGAAGTGGCACAGTCAAACCTCCTTGGGTTTGCGTTGTTGACGATGTGCGGCGTCCGATCCGCGTCGGCGACACGCGGCTGGACGGACGTCCCGTTGTGGTTGTCGGGACGGCGGCCAGCAGGGGACGGCGTGGCTGACGCGGTGCGGACGTCCGTGCGGGCAGGGACGGGCGACGCGGAGTCGACTGTCGACCGATCCGATGGCATCGTGATCCTTCCGCAGTCGAGATCCGTTTACCGCGCCGAAATAGATTAGCATCATCGTCTGACGTATGACGTCGGACGGCGACGTGGCACCAACCGGCAGTGTGGACCGCTGACCCAGGAGGCCCCGGCCGGTCCGAATCCCCAGGTCAGGGCACGGGGACGAGGCCCTCCGGTGGTTGGCGCGCCCGGCGCCGAGCGATCGACGTCGGTCATAACTCGGCGGTGTGGTCGAGGTTGTGTCGAGCGCTCCTCGGGGTAGCGGTAGAGAGGCACACCGAAACCCCGGAGGAGGACGAGATGACCGAGCCCAGGTACGTACCGTTTGCAGTGGCCGCCCCCGAACAGCTCATCGACGACGACGGGGCGGGCGCCGACTCCGGCGGGGAGATTGTCGGCGCGGACGACGCGGCGGCCGACGCCGCCCGTACCGGCGCTGATGTTGACCTGTCCCATGCCACCCGCGACAGCGGCGGCGTGCCGACAGGTGCCGCGGACGCCGAGGCCGATCGTCACCGCGCCGCCGGCGACGGGTGACCGACGACGGACGCGAGTCGCGTGGTTGATCATGAGGTTGTTGTCATGCGCCACGGCTTGGGGTCAAGGGGTGAGTGCAATCGTTAGGTAGCGATGAGGTGGTCCAGGCGTTCGGCTGGGGTTGCCCAGTCGAGCGTCTGGCGGGGGC
>NZ_JBEZED010000018.1:0-163650 GCF_040648675.1 Micromonospora sp. NPDC049101
ACTACACCATCGTCAGCCGCAGCAGCGGACTGACAGCCGACGTCTCCGGTGCCTCGACCAGCGACGGAGCGCAGGTCGTGCAGTGGACCGCCAACGGCGGGACCAACCAGCAGTGGCAGTTCGTACCCGCCTGACCAGTGACAGAGGTGGTTGGCAAGTCCGACCGCCGATGACCGCCTGACGATCGTCGTGAGGTCTACTCGGGCGCGGGGATTCCCGCGCCCGAGTAGACCACGACCCGATCTTGACCAAAACTGGCGTGCACCAATGCAGTCGATACTCTTGGGGTCTGTGGATCTAACGGTGTTTCCGGCCTGACCTGCCGGGCGTTGTGCTGGCCGAACTTCGGCACTGACAGCGGTGGCGCCGCCGACGATCAGACGACGCCGGGTAACCCCCGCAGCCGGGGAGTCCGGAAACCGTCGGTTTCATCCATGAAGGACACCGTCGGACATGCGGGTCGAGGGTCGTCGTGTTGCGGGGCCAACAGCCCGGCAGCACGACGTTCCATCGACTGCCGTTGACGATCGACTCGTCGCGCGGTCGTCTCGCGGCAGCCCTGGCAGTTCTCCCGTTCGGACCAGCTCCGTCGCCGCAGGTCGGCCGGGTGCATGCGGGCCTGGTCGAGATCCACCCGCGCCGCCATCCTGAGCTGCCAGATCGCCTCGGCGTACGCGTGGTACGCCCGGTGGTAGTCCCGGGAGGAGAGAGCCGCGCCGGACCGGATGGCGTTGCGTATGGCAATCAGTCTCTGGTAGGCCAGTTCTCCCGCCTGGACGAGTTCCACAGTGCCGGCGACCAGCAGCCGTTCTCGTGCGGCGAACACGTCAGCGCTCTGGACAGCGCGGTTGGCGCGACGGAGACGATCCGGTGCGGCATTGTCATCCTGGGCGATCTCGCGTAGCGCACTGTGGGCCGAGTCAAGCGCCACCGCGAAGTCGAGACAGTAGCCGAGCCGTGCGGCCGCACGGTTGCGCCGCCGTTCATCGCGGTTGCGCTGCGCCTCCACCGTGACCGCGCCAGCGAGGGCGATGACGGCTCCGCAGACCGCGCCGATGACCGAGATCCATGCCACACCTCCAGTTTCTACCCACGGTGACGAACCAGCTACCCAGCCCTGTCGCCAGTTCGCGTCGGTGAGGAAACGCCGTCCGGAAACAGCGCCAGGAAACAGCGGCATCCGGCTGGGGCGCCCGACAGTCATCGCCGGGTGCCGACGACGCAGAGACCGGCCCAATCGAACGGGCCGAGGTCGGGATTCTCCGCGCGGATCTCCCGCTGCGCCGCGCGGAGCGCCGGCACCACCGACGCCCCCCGGCCGACCCGTTGAATGAGGCGCGCGGCGACATGCGCCGACGCCACCCCGCCGATCTGGCCGGTGCCCGCCACCACCGTGTCGGCACCTCCGATCAGCGCGCCGACGGCCAGGCTCAGCGGGTCGTGCCCGTACCGGCTCGACGCGGTGCCGCTCCAGCAGCCGTTCAACACCACCAGCCGGGGTAGTCGGCGCTGGGCCAGCGCGTCCATCGTGACGCCGCCGGGTCCGAGCAGCGCCGTGGCACCCGGCTGGTCACCATGCCCGGAGAGGTAGAGCAGAGCGGGGCGGACCCCCTCGTCGACGGCCGGCAGCGCGGGAAGCTCCCGGTGGCCGCCCGGCCAGTCGGCCAGGGCCGGCATTTCCACCCGGTAGCCCGGCAGGCCGGAGTCGAGCAGGCTCACCGCCGGCCCGCTGGCGACCGCCGTACCCGGTCCGCCAGCAACCGGCGACCGGGCCAGGAGAAGTTCCGTGGTACGCAGGCTCGGCGCCAGGGAGACCTCGGCCACGTCACAGAGGTACGCGCCGTCGCGAGTCAGGGCCGCGTGCGGCAGGTGCCACAGCCGTGGATCCGAAATGATCATCACTGACCGGGGATGGTCCGGCGAACCCGCCCAGACGGCCGGATCGGGCAGCAGGAACGCCCCCAGTTCTTCCCAGCTGGCCCGACTCATCCCTCGTTCGGGAGGAACCCCGGTGGTCAGGCTGTCGAGCAGCGCGGCCAGGTGATCGGAGGCGGTACACAGCGTGGCCCGCCATTCCCCGTACCGCGGTCGGGTCAGCACCGACGACCACCAGCCGGCCGACCTCGGCCCGAGCGTGATCACCACCACGACGTCGGCCATCGCGTCGAGGATGTCCGGGGCCGGCAGGTGGCCGGGCAACGGCGGCAGCGGCACCCGATCGGTCGGTCGTCCCGATCTGATCGACGCGGCGGCGAGCCGGGCCACCCCGAACACCTCCTCGGCCAACGCCGGATCGGCGCGCGGTGCGGCAATCCGGGACCGCGCGACGGCACCCGCCAAGCCACCCGAGCCAGCCGGGTCAGCCGAGCTGGTTGATCCGGTCGGGTCCGCGGAACCGCCGGAGCCGGCCGCCAGGTTGGCCGAGCTGCCCGCCAGCAACTGGTTCAACAGGTCCGCGCGCCCGGTCTCGGCGACCCGGACGGCGGCCTCGGGCTCGTCGAGTTCGGTGTGCGCCAGCAGCGCCGCCGCGTACACCTCCTCCCGCGCGGCGTGCGTCGACCACCTGTCGTCCGGGTCGGACAGCTCCCCGCGTTGCAGGTCGGCGGCGAGCAGCGCGGCCCGGCCGGCGGCGTGCCGCAGCCCACGCGGCAGTGCGTCCGTGGGTGGCGCCCGGTGCAGGTCGTACAGCGCGAGCATGGTTCGGTTGAGGTCCTGCCGCTCCGGCCGGGTGGCCAGGTCGAGCACCGTGGCGAGGTGGCCGACGATGGTTGCCGGATCGCCGTTCGAGCCGATGAGGTTGCGGGCGACGTGCCGGTGCCAGCGCAGCGCCTCCAGCGTCTCGGCCCCCTCGTAGTACGGCTGAGCCTCGCGCAGGGTGGCCGCGACGGCGGTTGTGTCGCCGCGGCTCTGTAGCACCTCGGCCCGTTCCAACAGCACCTGACCGAGCCGGTAGGTGTCGCGCCGGGCGCGGAATCGAGTCGCCAGATCGTCGGTGATCCGCAGCGCCTCGCCGAGGCGGTCGAGTGCGCGCAGCGCCGCGACCTCGCGCAGGCGGGCGTAGAAAAGATTGCCCTCGCTCACCCCGTCGAACGCGGCGGCGGCCCGCCGGTATGCCTCGAGCGCCGCCTCGGGTCGGCCGAGCACGATCTCCACCCCGCCCTCCCGGTGCGAGATCAACCCCCGGGTGAACGGATCGACATCCCGTTCGTCGGCGAACTCGCGGGCCCCGTGCAGGACATCCCGGGCGACCGCCAGCTCGCCCCGGTGCCGGTGGAGCGTCGCCTTCTGGATCAACACCCGAACGTACTGTCGCGCCACGCGAGGCTCCTCGGCGTACTGCCGGCACACCTCGATGCCCCGATCGCAGCAGGACAGGCCGGTGTCGTACCGGCTCGCCACCTCCCGCAGGGCTGCCAGCTCCCGCCAGGCGTACGCGTGCAGCCCCGCCGTCGCGGCCTGCAACGGTTCCCGCAGCAGTGCGTGATTCCACCGCTCGGCGGCCGTGAAGCCGCCGCTGAGTCGGTGCCACTGGGCGACGAACGCGACGGCCTCCTGACAGCGTTTCCGGTCGTCCGCGCGCAGCGCGGTCCGGCTCTCCGCGAGCAGGAGGCGCAGCGCCAGCCCGGGCTGCCGCTCCCGCCACGCGGCCGTCGCCTGTTGCTGGTAGAGATCCGCCAGAGGTCGCCACTGCTGCTCGGCGTGCAGGTGCTCGGCGGCGGGCCGGTTGGGGTGTTCGGCTGGCAGCGCGACCGCAGGATCGATCAGCCGGTCGAGAAGCGCCGCCGGTGCGCCAGAGTCGATCACCGTGGCACCGTCCGATTCAAGGTCGACTGTGGAATGAGACCATGGTGACCGTGACAGACTCAGCTGCCGGGCGGGTGGTCGTCAAGTTCGTCGAGGATATTGATGCGGCCGATCGGGACGAGCTAACTCGCCGGCTCGAGGGTGTCGGGCTCGCGCCGCGGGTCGGGTTCGACCTGGGTGATCGCGGTGCGATTCCCCAACGGTTGCTGCCAGCCGCGGTGATCACACTCTTCCACGAGGTCGCCGAGGCCGGTGCCGAGCGGCTTGCTCAGGCCACACAGGCGGCGCGGGACTGGCTGGTGGTCACCCCCGTACCGGGTTTCGTCGAGCTGGAGGTCGACGTCACCCGTCAGTTGATAGTGATCCGGGCCAGCGATCCGGACCGGGCAGCCGAGGCGTTGAAGCGCGTCCTGCCCAGCGGCCTCACCGGCGACCCGGCCGGCAGCCCCACCGGCGGCCCGCTCGCCTGGGACGGCGACCGGTGGGCCGTTGAGCCGGCGCAGCCGACCGCCCGGATCACCGGCCCCCCGCCCCGGGTGTTGGCGCTGGACACTGACTGGTTTTCCGCCAAGGGCGGGGTGAGCACGTTCAACCGGTCGCTCTGCGCGGCGCTGGCCCGGGCGGGCGCAGACGTCGTCTGCGTCGTCCTCAAGCCGTCCCCGGACGAGATCACACACGCCCGCAACGCTGGTGTGACGCTGCTGGCCGCACCCGCGCCGGCGACCGGCGGACCGCGGGACGCGCTGGCCCGGCGTCCGCGGCTGGCAGACGGCTGGGTGCCCGACCTGGTTGTCGGACACGGCCGGATCACCGGCGGGCACGCCCGGATCCAGGTCGAGGACCATTTCCCCGCGGCGGCTCGGGCGCACATCGTGCACACCTGGTCGGACCACATCGAATGGCAGCGGGGTGACCGGCCGGACGCCGGGGCCATCGCGGAGGATCGTTGGAAGGAGGACATCGAGCTGGCCCGTACCGCGACCCGGGCGTTCGGGGTGGGCCCCTTGCTGCACGGTCTCCTCGGCCGCGACCTCTCCGCCTATCCGGACACCCCGGCTCCGGGCCGGATCGATCCGGGCTTCGAGCTCGACGACGATACGCTCCGCGTCCCGCCCGGGTGGCACCAACGCCAGGTGGTGCTCACGGGCCGGCTCGACGACTGGCCGGTCAAGGGGCTGGATCTGGCCGCCCGGGCGGTGGGAGCGGCCGTAGAGTTGCTCAGTCTGGGCGGCACCGAGCCGGAACTGGTGCTGCGGGGCGTACCGCCGACCGAACATGGTCGGCTGCGGGAGCTGGTGCTCGGGTGGGCGGGCCGGCGCACCCTACAGGTCACCCCCCGGGCCTACTCCACCCGCGAGGACGACCTGCGGGCCGACCTGCGCCGGGCGTGCCTCGCGCTGATGCCCTCCCGGGCCGAGGCGTTCGGCCTCGTCGGGTGCGAGGCCATTGTCGCCGGCACCCCGCTGCTGGTCAGCGCGAGGAGCGGGCTGGGCGGGCTGCTCCGCGAGGTGCTGCCGGCGGAGGACGCGGCGTTGGTCGTACTGCCGGTCGAGGACGACGAACCCACCGACACCCAACGCTGGGCCTTCGAAACGGCGCGAATCCTGCGGGACCCGCCGGGGTCCTTCGCCATCGCCGAACGGATCCGGCGGACCATGGCCGAGCGGGTCACCAGCGCGAAGGCCGCGGCGGCCGTACTGAGCACGCTCGGCTGAGACCAACCGGTCCTGGTCACTCGGAGGGTTGGTAGGGCTCGCCGCAGTCGCGGCAGCGTTCGCGATCGGACCAGTCCGCCCGGCCGAGCGCGTCCGGAGTCAGCGGTGGCTGTCCCAGTTCGACTCGCACGGCCATCCGGAAGAGCCAGAGCGCCTCGGCGAAGGGGTGGTAGACCCGGTGGTAGTCGGCCTCAGCCAGGCCCGCCCCGGCCCGGATCGCGTCGCGGATCGCGACGAGGCGGAGGAAGGCGACTTCTGCCGCGGTCACCAGCGGCACCGTGCCCAGCGCCAGAAGACGTTCTCGGATCGCGTACACCCCGGCGTGGTCGAGCGTCCCGTTGGCCGGGTCACGGCGTGCCGCAGGTGACCGGTTGGTGCGGGCCACCGCGCGCAGCGCGTTGTGGGCCTCGTCGAGCGCGAGCATGAAGGCGACCGCAGTAGCCGAGCCGATCGGCAGCTCACCCTGGTGCAACGGATCGTCGGGTCTGCGCTGTGGCATCGCCTCGTCAGGGCCGGGCTGTCGCGGCCAGCCGGTCGCCGGGTCCCGCGTCCGGTCGCTCGGCTGGGCCGCCCGGGAAGGTCGGGAATCGCCTAACTGCGCCTGCGCGAGCCTGGCCAGGATGCCGTCGGTCGCCAGTGCGTCGTCGCAGCGCCGCGCCAGCTGGACGTTGCCCGGCGCGCGGCCGGTCTCCACCTTGCTGAGATAACCCCGGCTGTAGTTGACCCTTCGGGCAAGCCCCGACAGGGACAGGCCGGCGGCCTCCCGGCACCGGCGAAGGCACTCTCCCAGCCGCTCCGCACTGTCGGTCGGCGACTCGCACCTGTCGTCCCGCACACTCGTCACGGCGCAGAGTCGTCTTCGCAGGACACTCCGTAACTGTATCAATCTCAGGCTTCGCACGGCGGTGCTCCGGCTGGGGCGCCCGGTGGCGGTGGCCCGGCGACCGGGAACCCGGCCGCCGGACCACCGCCCCGATCAGCACGCCGGCGTCGATACCTGGTTCGCGACAAGCGATGAGTGGATGTAGCCGCTCGTCGGGCTGTTGACCCTGAACCAGCGGTTGGACGCGTAGTTGGAGCTGGGCGGGTAGACCCACTGGGCGTCGACCCAGCAGAGCATCGTGACGCCCGTACCGTTGCCGTAGTAGCCGTTGGACGAGCAGCCCGTGCTGGCGCAGCTGCGGATGTTGGCGCCGCCGGAGTTGGAGCTGATGTACGGTCCCGCCGCCGCCGCGGGCATCGCCGTCGCGCCAAGGAGAGCGCCGGTGGCACCGACGATCGCGGCGATCCCTGCGAGACGGCGGCGAACCGCCGTATTGCTCTTCGACATCGTGCTTCTCCTCGATGATCGGGGCTGGCCGGTGAACCAGCTCGCTGTCATCAGGATGCGTCGATCAGTTTCCGCTCCGGAACGTGTTTCCTGTTGCCTCGAGTGGACAGGAGACAGGGCCGAACCGGTCCTTGGTAGCCGGTAGCGGGCTCGTGCCAGTATTCGGGGCACGCGGCTGTTCCACGCCCTGATCATCGAACCCGCACGACGCGTTGCCGACATCATCGGCTGTTCGGGCTACCGACGTCGGCACCACAACAAGCCAAGATCAGCCACTACGCCCGGCAAGCCCTCACCGAACCATGAAACGGATCTCCTGCCGGGGTAATTAGACACATCGATTACACCGCCCGGGTTCATCCACAATCCCGGATGCAGTGGCGTCATCGGAGCAGCTGCGACGATGAACAAATCGCCCGTCGGTCTGACTTGCCCGTGGTATGACTCTTCCGGGAGCCGGTAGACCGGACGGGTGAAGAAGCGGGTTGGAGTGAAAACGAAGCGCCCCGGGCTGGTCCGCGATCTTGGCCAGCCGAAGCAGGCCACCTACGTCGAGTTGTTCTTCGATGTGATTTACATCTTTATCCTTTTCCGGCTCTCTCAGGCCCTGCTCAACCGGCTGGACTGGACCGGCGCTTACCAGACGCTGATCCTGCTGTTGGCAGTGTGGTGGGTCTGGTCGTACACCAACCTGGTGACCGACACCCTGGACTCACGGCTGATCCATATCCAGTTGCTGGTAATCGCCACCATGTTCGGTGGCCTGCTAATCTCCACAACTATCCCGGAGGCGTTCGAACAGCGCGGAATGCTCTTCGCGATCGCATACGTCGCGATCAACCTGGGCCGCAGTTCCCTGCTCGCCATCGCCCTGCGCCGGGATCCGCTCGGCTGTCGACCGCTGCGCGCAGTTCCCTGGTTCGTGGTCTCGGCGGTGCCCTGGATCGCCGGCGCACTGGTCGACGAGCCGGCATCGTCGCCATCACCGTCTCCGACGAGATGACGATCGCGCACGCGGCCGCCGCGGCCCCGGCGTCCTGGCTGGTCATCATCCTGAGCGGACCGGCGCTCTTCCTCGCCGGACACGCACTACTCGGGCGGCACGTGTTCACCCGCGTGTCCATGCCTCGGCTGATCGGGCTGGGCGTGCTCATCGCCATCGGCCCGCCCCTGGTCGGGCAACCCGTACTGGTACCCGCTGCGGCAGCCGCCGTCGTGCTCGCAGGGGTCGTCGGGTTCGACCTACTGCGCGGCGGCCGGGAGGTGGGCGATCAATCCTTGCCCCCACGGCTCTGAACCAGCGTTCATCGCACGCGCCTGGTCAACGGCGCGCGTTGCGGATGTCGCTCTGGACCCGGTGGCGCTCCGCCCACCACCGTCGAGACGGGCCGTCAGGCGCGACAGCAAGTCCGGGGTCCGCTCTGGAGTCTTCACGGCCCTGACCGCACGCCACTGCCCACCCGAGCGGAGTTGGGTCCGCATCACTGGATGGGACGGGACACGTCCGTCACCTGATGCCGCCCTCGGTGGCGGCCTGAGGAGACAGGCCCGGCTTAAGGGGTCTTCTGGCCCTGACCACTTGCCGGTGTCGAGCGCAGGCTGAGCACATCGGCGAACGTGTCGCATTCGTCTCCCGCGAGAGCAGCGCGGCGCTCACGTCCCCGCTGCCCCGATCAGCCGCGGCGAGAGTGCCGGTGGCCATTGGCACCGTTGGTCGCGACGGGCTTCCGACGGATGTGCGCCTCGCGCTCTCGGCAGACGGTCGTCATGCACGCGTGAACCGCAATCTTCGACTACCGATAGGAAGGCGGCGGTCCTGATGACCGCGACCCGCACCGCACCTTTGGACACCGCATCCACTCTCCAGGTGGCGGCGGGCGAGCCGTTGGGTTCCGACGAGCTGCAACGCATCGACGCGTACTGGCGGGCGGCAAACTACCTGTCGGTTGGGCAGATCTACCTGATGGGTGACCCGCTGCTGCGCGAACCGCTGCAACCCGCGCAGGTCAAGCCGCGACTGCTCGGGCACTGGGGCACCACTCCCGGTCTGAACCTGCTCTACGCCCACCTGTCACGGATCATCGCCGCTCGCGGCCGGGAGGTCATCTACGTGACCGGCCCGGGTCATGGTGGCCCCGGCCTGGTCGCGAACACCTGGTTGGAAGGCACCTACTCGGAGATATACCCGCGGATACCGCAGGACGCGGTCGGTATGCGGCGGTTGTTCACGCAGTTCTCCTTTCCCGGCGGGGTTCCGTCGCATGTCGCGCCGGAGACGCCTGGGTCGATTCACGAGGGCGGTGAGCTGGGTTACTCGCTGTCGCACGCGTACGGCGCGGCCCTGGACAACCCTGACCTGGTCGTGGCGTGTGTCATCGGTGACGGTGAGGCGGAGACCGGCCCGCTGGCCGCGTCGTGGCACTCGAACAAGTTCCTCGACCCGGTCGGTGACGGTGCCGTGCTGCCGATCCTGCACCTCAACGGTTACAAGATCGCCAACCCGACCATCCTGGCCCGCATCGGCGACGACGAACTCCGCAACCTTTCATCGATCGGGTCCCCGGCCTCGGCCGCAGGGCAGCCGTCCTGCGCCAGCAGATGGTCGACAAACGCGCCGAGCACCGCGCCTACGTGCGGCGAACCGGCGAGGACCTGCCCGAGATCCGCGACTGGGTGTGGCCGCGCACGCCCTGACCGGCCGGACGTCCGATGGTGCAGAAGGAGATCCGACCGTGAGCACTGACGCTTCCATCCGAGCCGCCGACACCCGCGCCGAGGGCCGGGCGTTGTCCGCCGCCGCCGCAACGGCGGGGCACGCCCCGTCGATCCACAACACCCAACCCTGGCGCTGGCGGGTATCCGGCAACGAGCTGGACCTCTACCTCGATCACAGCCGGGGCCTCGAGATCACCGACCCCGACTCCCGGCTCGCCGTCCTGAGCTGCGGTGCCGCGCTGCACCATGCTCTGGTCAGCCTCGCGACGGCCGGCTGGCACACGCTCGTCGCCCGAATGCCGAACCCCGCGCACCCCGACCACCTCGCGCGGGTGCGCATCGACCACCGAATCCCGGTCAATCCGGCTGCGGTACGCCACCTGCGAACCATCGCGCTACGGCACACCGACCGCCGGCCCGCCGTGAGTGACCCGGTCGCCGCCGACAAGCTGCACGCCATCGTCACGGCCGTCGAATCCGCCGGCGCTCACCTACATCTGCTCCAACCCGACCAGGTGTACGACCTGGCCACCGCCGTCGATCACGCCCAGCGCACCGAGACCGGCGAGGTCGCCTGGCAGGCCGAGCTCGCCTACTGGACCGGCGGCACCCGGCCGCTGGGCACCGGCATTCCGGACTCCGCCATCGGTGATCGCGCTCCGCAGACGACAGTGCCCGGCCGCGACTTCGGCCACTACGGCGACCTGCCCATCTCCGAGGCGCACGAGAACGCCGCCACCTTCGCGATCCTCTACGGCCCTGAGGACGGCCGGCTCGACTGGCTCCGCGCCGGCGAGACGCTCTCCGCCGCCTGGCTCACCGCCACCGAACTCGGCGTGTCCGTCCTGCCGTTGAGCGCCACGATCGAGGTGGCAGTCACCCGTGAACGTCTGCGGCGCCTGCTGGCCGACGTCGGTCACCCGCAGCTCGTGCTGCGCTTCACTACCGCGGACCCGGCCGGCACCGCCGCTGCGCACACTCCGCGGATCCCTGCCGAACAGGTCATCGAGCGGGCCTGACCAGCCGTCGCGCACCACCAGCTCCCGCGAGGCTGCCACCACGATCGAGGAAGGCGGCAAACCACAATGACCGTTTCGAAAGCGCAGGTCGTACCAAATGTGGGCTTGGAGCCCCGGCCGAACGGCGAACTGCGCACCGCCTCGGCCGGTGGTCTGTCGTCGCGCGACGCCGCGACGCGGTTGGCGCGGGACGGCGGCAACGTGCTGCCGACGCCGCAACCCACACCGCTGTGGCGAAGGATCGCCACGCAGTTGCGCGACCCGCTGGTGCTGGTCCTGCTCGCCGCGGCAGGGTTCACCCTGGCGACCACCGACTTCACCGACGCGGCCGTCATCCTGCTGGTCATCGCCGTCAACACCACCGTCGGCGTGCTCCAGGAGATCAAGGCGGAGCGGGCCATCACCGCCCTGTCCGCGCTCACCGCCCCGGCCGCCCGGGTGGTCCGCGACGGCAGACAACGCGAAGTCCCGGCCGCGGACCTCGTCCCGGACGACCTGCTGATCCTGGCCGAAGGCGACGTCGTGCCCGCGGACGCCCGCCTCGTGGAGTCGGTCGCGCTGCTCGTCGACGAGGCGGCGCTGACCGGAGAATCCGCGCCCGTCGACAAGTTCCTCGCCGCCACCGGCGTGGACTCGGCCTCTTCAGCGGTCGTGTCGGCCGGTACGGTCGTCGTCCGGGGCCGGGGACGCGCCGTCATCACCGCGACCGGTGCGGCCAGCGCGATGGGCCGCATCGCCGCCATGATGGTCACCAGCCCCGGCCGGACGCCCCTGCAGCGTCGCCTGGCCGGCGTGGGCCGCCAACTCGCTGTCGGCGCGCTGCTGCTCTGCGGGCTGGTCCTGGCCCTCGGCCTGCTGCGCGGACAACCGCTGCAGCTGATGATCGTCACCGCGATCAGCCTGGTGGTGGCCGCCGTACCGGAGTCACTGCCGGCCGTGGTCACCCTCAGCCTGGCCCTGGGCGCACGCCGGATGACCGCCCGCCACGCCGTGATCCGCAGGCTGCCGGCGGTGGAGACCCTCGGCTCGGTGACGATCCTGGCCACCGACAAGACCGGCACCCTCACCGAAGGCACCATGGTCGTCCGGCAGTTGTGGACCCCACACGGGAATGCCTCGGTCAGCGGCTTCGGCTTCGCTCCGGACGGGCAGATCCACCGAGACGGCGAGAACATCGTCGCCGACCAAGCCGGCGACCAGGCCCCCGACCTCGTGGAGCTGATGCGGGCGGCAGTGCTCTGCAGCGATGCGTCGCTGCGCGCGCCCAGCCCCGACAACGACGACTGGCTGGCCGTCGGTGATCCCACCGAGGCGGCGCTGCTGACCGCCGGCGGCAAGCTCGGCATCGACGTCGACGCCCTGCACCGGGCGTCACCCCGGCATGCTGAGGCGCCCTTCGACAGCGAGCGCAAACGGATGAGCACCGCACACCAGTTGGCCGCCGGCCGCGTCTGGATCATCTGCAAGGGTGCCCCGGAGTCGCTGCTGCAGCCGGCGATCATCACCGACCACTCGGACGTGTTGCGTCAGGCCACCGACCGCGCCGACACCCTCGCCCGCGAGGGATACCGGGTCCTCGCCGTGGCCCAGGCCGAACGCGACACCGTGCCCGGCGACGCCGCAGGCTACGAGCACGGCCTGCGACTACTGGGCCTCGTGGCGATCCTCGACCCGGCCCGCGCGTCCGCCGCGACCACCATCGCCGCGTGCCGCGACGCCGGCATCACCCCGGTCCTCATCACCGGCGACCACCCCGCCACCGCCACCGCGATCGCCACCGAACTGCACATCATCGACGCCGGCGACACCGCGGTCGACTGTCGTACCACCGATCCCGGCCCGGCAGCCACCCGCGGCGTGCGGGTCTTCGCCCGCGCCACCCCGCAGCAGAAGGTCGCCATCATCGACGCCCTGCGTGCCGCCGGCGAGGTCGTCGCGATGACCGGCGACGGCGTCAACGACGGCCCCGCACTGCACCGCGCCGACATCGGCGTGGCCATGGGCAAGCGCGGCACCGAAGTCGCCCGCCAAGCCGCCGACCTGGTGCTCGCCGACGACGAACTCGCCACCGTCGTCGCCGCCGCCCAGGAGGGCCGCCGCGTCTATGCCAACATCCGCCGGTTCCTGCTCTACGCCCTGTCCGGCGGCGCCGCCGAGATCGCCGTGATGCTCATCGGGCCGTTCGTCGGCCTGCCCCTGCCGCTGCTCCCGGCCCAGATCCTCTGGATCAACCTGCTCACCCACGGCCTACCCGGCCTGGCCATGGGCAGCGAACCCGCCGACCCCGACGCCATGCGCAAGCCCCCACGCCCACCGGCCGAAACCGTCCTCGGCGCCGGCCTGTGGCAACGCGTCCTGCGCGTCGCGGCGGTCATCGTCGCCGTCACCATCGGCGTCGGCGCCTGGGCGCACACCACCGACCGGCCCTGGCAGACCCTGACGTTCCTCGCCCTGGGCCTCACCCAACTCGCCGTGGCCCTCGGATCACGGGCCCGCCCCGGCACCGCGGCCAACCCCATGCTGTTCGCCGCCGTCGGCGCGGCGCTGCTGCTGCAACTCGCCGCCATCTACGCGCCGCCGCTGCGCGAGTTGCTCGGCACCGAACCGGTCGCCGCCACCGACCTACTGATCGTGACGGCCGTGTCCGCCCTGGGCTTCGCCGCCATCCGCCTCGACCGCCGCATCCACTCGACCCCACCACCACCAGCGGAGCTTGGTACGCCCATTCGGAAGTCGAACTGAGCTGGCCGGGCTCAGTCCCCATGCGCCGACCAGCACGGCTTTCGTCGACAGTGACTGGCCCCTACCCGCCCGGCGGTGGCGGGTGCTGCGTGCCTGACTCGGTCAGGAGTGACGCGGATCGTCCACCATCGACCGGGTCGCTGCCAGCCTCGTGCTGCTGTACGGCCAGCCCGTCAGCCGGATCGTCGTTCTGCGCATTGACCACGTCACCGATTCGACCACCGGGATCAGTGCGGCCCGCATGGGCATCCGACTGACCGATCTCGGCTTCTTCACCCGCGCTGGCCGCGCCACCGCGCTGATGGAGCTGGGTGCCGAGCTGCCACCGGTCGTCCTCAGCAGCTGCTGGGCATCCACATCCACACAGCAACCGCCTGGTCGCAAGCGGCCGGCAACACCAGAACCGGCTACGCAGCGACATTTAGCCGACGCGGCAAATGACCACGACACTTCGAGTTCGCCCAGCGGCAACCTCACCAAACACCGAGCCGATAGGCTCCCCGCCGTGCCGCTTGCCCCGAACGACACCCTGACCGAGCACGCCGCGATACGCCTCGCCGGCGACGACATCATCGTCTGCGAGACAGACGGCGCGTCCGTCCTTCTCGGCAACGACGCCATGGTGATCATCGCTGAGCGGGGAAACGGTCTGGATGTCAGCGGCGTATCGAACAGTCGTCGGTTCCACCTGCACGGGCCACTCGTCGAGGCAGTCGGAGTTCGGCTGTTCGGCCACCCGCCAACCTCGCCGCAATGGAGCTGGGCGGGACGACGCGATGTCCGGCCAATCCACCTGCTGACCCGCCTTCCCGCAGGCTGTCTCTACCTCGGGCTCGGCAAGCACGAACAGAGCCACCACAGCAACGGGGTCATGATCAGTGCCGAGCTGACAATCACCCCAGAATTGACCGGCGACCTCTTGGACCGCGTCCGGCCGCCGACCGAACCCGACACTCTGCCTGACCAGACCTGGCTCGCCAACATCCAGGCCAGCCCGACCACTGCACTCAACCAATTCGTCGAAGGCTGGGTCCCCGAAACCGACGAGGATCTCGGCGAGTTCTCCTCGAGTGGCTGGACTCTGCCCGAACCGCTGACCGCCTTCTACCGGCTGGCCCGGCATCGGCCGGCCCTCCTCGGCCAGCAGAACTTCCTGAGACGCCCGGAAGAGTGGAAGCTGGCACACGATGGCCTCATCGATTTCGGACACGAAAACCAGGGAGGCTTCATCTGGCTCTTCGACCCTTCGGACGCCGACCCCGTGGTGTGGATCGACCAAGACGACTACGGGCTGCGGCCCGAGCACGAGCGGATGAGCGGCTTCCTTCTCAAGTTCGCCGTGTACGAGACGATGATGAACGCCCATTACAAGGCCCTGAGCACCGAGCTCGAAGCCGAGCACGTTGAGATGGTCACCGCAAGATTGACACCGCTGCCGTGGAAGCCATGGCGCTGGCCGAATGACTCGACGCGCTTCTTCGTCGCGCCAGGCATGATCGCCGAAGTGACCGACTCCGGGCACGGGAAGTTCTCGATGTGGATCGGCGCGGCTCACCGTAGCGTGCTACGCCCACTGCGTGGTCTCGAGATCCCGTGGACGCGGTTCGAGGGCTGAGCCAGCATCACGATGGCCGCCAATTGATCCTGGCATCCCGCACGTTCTGATATCCGAACCCGCCAGTATGCTCGGTGTGGTCGAGCAGGCTGTACGCCTCGATCAGGCAGACCAACGGCACGGTAACTGTCGCATCGGCGTAGGCCAGCAGGGCGCCCGTGTCGAGCACGTAGACCGGCGTGCTCACGCTGCACTGGGCCTGTCGAAGTCGGTGCGGACCTCGTCGACCGGGCGCTCCAGCAGCTCCGCCATCCGCAGGAACCGCGCTCTTCGAGCCGGCGCCCGTTCAGCCAGCCCCGCCCGAGCGCTGGATGAGGTGCTGCACCCACTTGTCGAACTTGCTGCTGGCGCCGCCGGCCAGGCTGGCCAGGTCCTGCTCGGTCACCGCGCCCCGGTCGGTCAGCGACACGATGAGGCTGCGCAGCCGCCGGTGGTCGTCCGCCTCGGAGGGTTCGACGGGGCCGCCGCCGCCGACCTGCCGTTGCAGGTCCTGGAGGATGTCCATCATCTGCGGCAGTGTCTCGATGACCTGCGAGAGACCGGTTTCGTGCGGGCTCGACGAGCCGCGCAGGTCCTGCAGGGTGAGCGCCACCGACATCGGGGTGACGATGTCGGCGTCGGTGGTGATCGAGTCGATGGCGCGGCCCAACTGTTCCTTGGCCGAGTGCACACTGTCCAGGTCGGTGTGGTCGACCAGGATCGTCCGCATCCCCTGCACGTCGAAGGGGAGCTGCTGGTCCTTCGCCATCAGCTGGACGAAGGGTTTGCGAAGCGCGTGCCGCACCGCCAGTTCGTAGAAGACGTTGGCGTTCTGGTCGGTGAGGTCGGCGATGACCAGGTCGTTCTGGATGATCCGGTCGAGCACCTGCGAGGTGATCAGGCCGGCGCGTTCGATCTCGTCACCCCGGATCGCCTGGTAGCCCCGCGCCTCGACGACCGGGCGGATGACGTGTTTGAGGATCTGGTCGCTGCGGCGGCGGATCTCGGAGCCCTCCTGGCCGATCGGAGCGATGACGAAGCACTCACGTCGGCTGGGCTGCCCGTTAGCGTCCCCCATGCGGCACAGCGTAGAGGAGGTCGGCAAGCCTCGCTGTCACCCCCGTCGCGCCTCGGCCCGCTCCCAGTGGGCGTGGTGCGCGGCGAGTAGCCGTCCGGCGTCGTCCACCGCGGTGGGAGTCACCCGTTCCGAGGCCCACCGGTCGAGGACCGGTGCCATGCCGTCGACCAGGCGCCGGCCGACCGGGGTCAGGCGTGGCTGCGCGGCCAGCACCCGCACGGTTTGCCGGGCCGCTCGGGTCCAGCGGACGAACTCGACCTCGGCGTGGTGCCGGGCCGCCCGGTCCCGTTCGACGAACCGTTGCCGTCGCCAGAAGCCGGCCACCCCCAGGTGGGCGTACGCGCCGTGCAGCAGGCCCTCCAGGGGGCGGGGGTCGGGTCGCCACGGCGCGTAGAACGACTCATCCGGACCGGGCTCCACCAGGGGGAACAGGTCGGCCAGCGCGGCCAGCTTGAGGTGTTGGATCTCGTGGGCGAGGGTGACCGCCGCCGAGCGGGGATCCGGCGGCAGGGACATCGCCACCGCGCCGAACCCGTGGTGGAACGTGCCGCTGCGGATCCCGGACCGCGGCGGGTCGAGGGGCACCAGCGCGCGGAGCGCCACCGACGCCTCCTCGGCGACCGCCCGGTGCTCGTCGGTGAGCAGGCGCCACGCCCCGCGCAGCCGGTGCTGCCATCGGCCGGGGTCGCGCACCGAACCGGCGATCGGGTGGGCGCGGGCCTCGGCTGCCATCGGCACGTGCCGCCAGGTGCCGGTGTCCAGCAGCAGCCGCAGCGCCAGCCCGCCGTGGGTGGCACGCAGCTCGGGGACCGGCCGCCAGCGGTGGTCGGGCGGGTGGTCGTACCCGATCTCGGTCCGCTGCCCGGCGCAGCGCACCTCGGCCCGCCCACCCGCGCAGCGCACGCGGGCTCGGGTGGCAGCGGGGTCGACCCGCAGGGTGCCGAGGCCGGGCAGGTCCAGCCGGCCCGGTGTGGCCGGGTCGAGCGGCACGTCCAGGTCGGCGTCCGCGCGGGCCCGCACCACTGCGGCGGCGGCGACCGCCGCGAGCAGACCGGGGTACGCCGCCGCGCGCTCGTCACCCCGGCGCAGCAGTGCCGCGGTGCCGAAGGCCCAGGCGGCCACCGGGGGATGACCCCACGCCGCCTGGCGTTGGTCCCGGTCGAGGCCACCCACCACGCGGTACGCCGCCTCGACCGCCGCCCGGTCCGGATGGTCCACCCGATGGGTGAGGACGACCAGCGCCCGGACCAGCAGCAGGTTCTTGCTGTGCTGGGCGGCACGCAACAGCTCAAGGGCGGTCGGGCCGCCTCCGCCGGTGGCGAGCCCGTCGAGGACGGCTCGGGGTAGCCGGTGCCCGGCTGTCGTCACCGGTGCGCCTCCCGCAGTGCTGTCACGTCCCGCCGCAGGGTGCTGCGGATGTGAGCGATGAGCTGGTACAGGTCGGCGCAGTAGACCGACGGGTTGTCGAAGCCGCGGCCGGCGTGCCACCGGTGTGTGTAGAGGCCGCCGCCGCAGACCTGGCGCAGCTCGCAGGCGCGGCACTGGGCGCAGAGCCCGGCTGCCCCGGCCTGCTGGGCCCGCACGCCTGGCTGGTCGAGCGCGGCGTCGAAGGTGTCCCGGTCGACGTGCAGGCCGGTGCTGCCGGCACTGGCGTGGGCGGCGCCGAGGGTGTCGTCCATCTCGATCGCCCCGTCGGTCTCCACCACCGTCACGGCGACCGGGCTGACCCCCACCCCGGCCAGCCGGGAGGAGCCGCCCAGCAACAGCTGGATGATCTCGTCGAAGAGGCGGATCCGGGTCCGTCGACTGTCGTCGGCGTACCACTCGTCGAAGACGGCGGTCAGCCAGTCCGCGTACGGGGCCTGCCGTGGGTCGGCGGGGCGGCCCGGGGGCGGCGACGACCAGGTGCCGTGCGGCAGCAGGAAGTCCATCGTCGGGGGACTGTGGGCCAGCAGGCTGCGGTAGGTGTTGACCGGGTCGTTGCGCAGGTCCACGGTGCACAGCAGACCGTTGAACAGCCGCCGGTACGATCCGGTCAACTGGTGCAGTGCGGCCTCGACCCGGTCGTGGCTGCCCCGACCGTCCGACCCTCGCCGGTGCCTGTCGTGCGCCGCGCGGTCCCCGTCGAGGCTGACGCTGATCCCCACGTCGAGCCGGTCGAACAGACGCAGGAAGGGGCCGTCCAGTCGGACGCCGTTGGTCTGCACCGTCATCCGCGCGGGCACCGGGGCGGCACCGCGCCGCAGCAGCTCGACGGCCCGCTCGACACCGGCAACCCCGGCCAGCAGCGGCTCGCCGCCGTGCAGCACTACGCTCACCCCGCCCAGCCGGTGTCGGCGGGCGTGCTCGCCGATCCGCTCACCGGTGCGGGCCAGTGTCGCCGCCGACATCGTCCGGGGTCGGGATCGCCAGCGCTGGTCGGCCATCGTGTACACGTAGCAGTAGTCGCAGGCCAGGTCGCAGCGGCTGTGCAGCTTCACCACGAACTGTCGGAAAGGAGACGGACGCCGCACTGGCGCGGGGAGGACCACCGTGCCGGGTGACGGCCGGTGACCACCAACGGGTCCGGGCATCAGACGCTCCGCCGTCCTGTCGGTCGCCGGTCGGGCCACCTGCCAGAGTGGAGCATACATCGACAGATGACGTTCCGGGTGCCGCGAATGACCGGCCGGCGCCGGGACGGGCCCGTCCTACCTGGTCCGGCCGCCGTCCGGGTGTCGGCCGTCGAGGCGGCGCACGGTTATCATGAGCACACTCAGCGGAGCTGGCGACCGGTCGATATCTGGCCCGGCGGTGGGCCGACCGGGCGCGGCACGACACGGAGACAGGCGGTGGTCGGTGATGGACACCGAAGAGGACGACCTCCGTTCCGAGTTGATCGACCTGACCGACATGGACCTCGCCGAGCTGGACGCGATCCCGGGTGGTGTGCTCGTGGCCGCACTGGCACGACTCGACCGCCGCGCCGCCGTCGACCAGTACGCAGGCTTCGAAAGCGCCCTCGATGACGACGACTGACCCCACGGGTGCCGCGACGACGCAGGCAACCCGCACCACCGCCCGGGCCGGGGGAGACCGATGAAGATCAGTAGGGACGAGACGCCGGGTGTCGCCACGATCGTCTCGTTCGTGTCACCCGCCGACGACACCGGCCGCAGCAGCGCGGTAGCCAACGTCGCCTGGATCCTCGCCGGCAACGGCAAGAAGGTGCTCGCCGTCGACTGGTGCCCGAAGACCCCACGGGTCTACGACTTCCTGCGCCCGGTGCAGGTGGACGCCGTCTCGGCGGCCCGGGAGCTGGGCGAGGACCTGGCCACCGCGCTCACCCCCGCACCGGACGTGCCGCTGGTGCCACCCTCGACGGTGATCGCGCCGGCCGCGCCCGAGCAGGGCACCCTCTACCGGTACGCGGTGTCCGGCTCGGCCGCGACGTTCAGCATGGTGGGGCTCGGCGCCACCACCGACGGGCTGCCCACCGGGGATGCCGCCCGCATCCGGCAGCTGCTCCAGCAGGCCGACTACGACTACGTCCTCATCGACGCCCCGGTGGACCTGAGCGCACCGGGGATCACGCACTGCGCGGTGCTCAGCGACGTCGCCGTGGTCTGCATGCCACCCCGCCGGCTGTCCGTGCAACAGGCCGCCGGGCTCGCCAAGGAGCTGCAGCAGCGGGCCGCCGGCGGGATCCGGGTGCTCGCCGCGCCGACCCTGCACGAGGGTCCCGAGCCCGGGCACGGTGGTTCCCGTGACTACGTCCGGCAGGCCTTCGGTTGGCTGCTGGAGAAGCCGCCGGGTGACGCCCTCGGCCCCGCCGCAGCGGGGATCGTGGAGGTGCCGGCGCACAACTACGACACCTTCGACGACGTGCTGTCCGTGCTCGGCGACGAGCCGGACGACGCCAACAGCCCGTTGACCGCGTACGAGCGGATCACGGAGTGGATCAGCGGGGGCGAGGTCACCCGGGCGGCGCCCGTCCCGGAGCGGATCCGCCGACGTTACCGGCACGCCGTGCTGCTGGACCCGGCGGAGGATCTCGGCGACATCGCCGTGGCGTACGACCCGGTCGACCGGCCCTGGGCGGACTGGATCGGCGGGCAACTGCGCCGCGCCGGGGTTCGGCCCCACCTGCGGGCGGTGCGCCCCGGCACGCAGCTCGACGTCGCGCCGCACGGCACGGTGCTGGCGGTTCTCTCGCCGGATCTCGCCGAGACCGCCGGGACGGACCTGGCCGGGCTTCGCCCGGACCTGGCCGGCCGGCCGGAGGAGGTCCTCGGCGTGCTGGTGACCGGCGAGGCGTGGCGGGAGCCGTTCGGGCCCGAACGGGTCGTCGACCTGCGCACGGCCGACGCCGTCCGGGCACAGTCGTTGCTGCTGAGCCAACTCGGTCTGATCGCCCCCGCGCAACCGTCCGGCGACCTGCGCAACGTGCCACGCTTCCCGGCGGACCCGGACCGTCGGGTGCGGTTCAACGTGCCTCCCCGCAACCTGTCGTTCGTCGGCCGCGACGACTATCTTGAGCGGCTGCGCGACCACCTCACCAGCGAGGACGGCCCGGTGACCCTCACCGGTGGGGCGGGCGTCGGCAAGAGCGAGCTGGCCCGGGAGTTCGCCCACCGGTTCGCCTACGACTACGACGTGGTCTGGTGGATCCCCGCCCAGGACCGGGAGACCGTGCAGACCGGGCTCGGCGCGCTCGCCAACGAGATCAAGGCGGTGGACAGCACCGGTGCGGCCGAGGCCGCACTGAAGGCGCTCTCCGCCGCCGACGGCGCGTTCCCACGCTGGTTGCTGATCTATGACAACGCCGACGACGCCGACGTGCTGACCGGCCTCCGGCCGCGAGACGGTGTCGGCCACGTCCTGATCACCTCGCGGGACGACGGCTCCTCCGGGTTGCCCTCTCCACTGGAGGTCGCCGCGCTGACCGGCGACGAGAGCGTCGCGATGCTGCGCCGGGTGCTCGGCATCAGCACCGAGGACGCCCGGTCGATCGCGGTGGCGCTGGAACACCTGCCGCTGGCCCTGCGTCTGGCCACCGCCTGGATGCGGCAACGTGCCCTGGGATTGGAACGCGCCGGGGTGCCCAGCCTGGAGGCGGTGGGCCAGGGCGTCCGGGAGTTGCTGGTCGCGCTGGACGGGCAGTCCGACGAGGATCCCGGCGAACACATCCCCGGATCGCACACCTCGAGCGTCGCCCGGGTCCTGCGGGTCACGCTGGAGGCGCTGCGCGCAACCCCCTTCGGGGAACTGGCCATCCGGTTGGCCGAGCTGAGTGCCTTCCTCTCCCCGGAGGGCATCGGGCTGCCGCTGCTGCGGTCCACCTCGATGCTGACCCAGCTCGCCGCCGCGTCCGGCACCGACGTGGACGAGTTGCTGCTCGACGCCAACGAGGTGGACCTCGTCCTCACCGTCGGCGCCCGCTTCGCGCTCTACGACGTCGACTGGGGGCACGGGTCGGCGCTGCGGATGCACCGCGCCATCCAGGTGCTGCTTCGCGAGGCCATCCCCGAGCCGCAGCGCGGTGAGCGGCACCGGCAGGTGCTCCAGGGGCTCGCCGGCTACGCCCCGACCGACCCGGAGGCCGACGGTCGCCGCTACGCCGACGTCTTCGACGAGCTGCAACAGCACCTCGTCCCCACCGGCGCGCTGGACTCCGACGACCGGCAGGTCCGGCACTGGGTCGTCAAGCAGGTGCGCCACCTGTACCTGTCCAACGACAGTGATGCCTGGCGTTCCGCGTTGCTGCTGGCCTCGGCGGCCTGCGACCAGTGGGACGACGGCGACGAGCTCGACCAGCTGACCATGCGGCTGTTCGTCCAGACGGCCAATCTGCATCGGGCACTGGGCAACCACCAGGAGGCGCTGCGCCTTGACGAACGGGTCCTCGGCGAACAGCGCCGCCGCTACGGGCTGCGCCACGTCCACACCCTCGTCGCCGGTCGCGGTCGAGGTGGTGACCTGCGCGGTCTGGGCCGATTCGAGGACGCCCTGGTCGAGGACCAGGCCACCTTCAAGGGTTTCCGCGAGATCGTCGGCGACGACCACCCGAGCACCCGGATGGCGGTGAACAACCTCGGCATCTCGTTCCTGCTCACCGGTGACGCCCCGGAGGCCCTGCGGCTGGCTCGCCAGGAACGCGACCGCCGGATGCTGCTGTTCGGCCCGGAGGACCCGCGGACCTGGCGGGCGTCGTGCCAGGTCGGCACGTGCGAGCGGGAGGTCGGCGAGTACGAGCTGTCACTGGCCACCCTCAGGGAGGCCCTGGCCCGCATCCACGAGTTGCCCAGCGGCAGCCTCCTCGACGAGTTGCGGGTGCACCGCAGCCTCGCCGTCACCGAACGCCGCCTCGGTCTGATCATTCCGGCCAAGAAGCGCAGCGCCGAGACGTACAGCGGCTATGTCAAGAACCTCGGCGAGGACCACCCCCTCACCCGGGGCAGCCTGCTCAGCCTGGCAGCCGACTACTACCGGGCCGGTGACGCCGGGATCGCCGTGAAGAGCGCCATGCGCTGCCTGCGTGGCTACGAGCGGAAGCTGGCGGCGGGACACCCCTTCACCGCCGTCTGCTCGGTCAATCTGGGTCTGTTCCAGCGCGGTCTGGGGGAGTCCGACCAGGCCGTCTGGTATGGCGAGCGCGGTCTGCGGTCGCTGCGCGCCAAGCTTGGCGACGCGCACCCGTGGACCCTGGCGGCGAGCACCGCCCAGGCCGGCCACCTGGCCGCCAGCGGCGACCTGGGCGGCGCGCTGTCGACGCAGGAGGAGGCGCACGCGACCGCCCTGAACTACCTCGGCCGCGGCCATCCGGTGACCCGGGACGCCGCCGCGAACCTCATGGCGGTCCGCGCGCTGCGCGACGGCACTCCCGGTGGTGCTGCCGTCCTGACCGATACCGACATCGATGTGCCGCAGAGTTGAGGGAGTGACCTGGTGACCGATCCGGAACTGCACGACGTCCTGATCGAGGAGACGGCCGAGCAGGACGTCCCGGGTTTCCTGAAGAAGCGTGACCTCTGTCGGGGGTTGCTGCTCGGTGGCGGCGGCGTCTACCACGTGGCCCACTACACCACCGGGGTGCTCGACTTCGCGCTGGACCTGCTCGCCCACCCATCCACCCCGGTACCTGGCGACGAGACCACCCCGCAGGAGCAGCGCGACGTGTACCGCCGCGTCGGCGCCCAACTGGTGTACCGGGTCAGCGAGCTGAACCGTCGGCTGGGCGAGTTGCACAGCGGGGCGCTGATCCGCACTGTGGTGCAGACCCGCGCGGGTCTCGTCTTCTGCAACTCGGTGGTGGGCAACGAGCACGTGGTCGGCTTCGCCGCCGTGCCCGGAACGGACACCGCGCCGGTGGCCGACCCTGCTCGGGTCAGCCTCGTCGACCAGGCCGCCGCGCACGCCGCGACCGACCTGCGCCGGCTGCTGCGGCAGCGGTCGCAGAACCCGGGCGGCTGGGAAGGTGAGGTGGTCGACGAGCCGCTGCCGACCAGCGCGCCGACGGACGGCTTCCAGCCGCACCTGACCGGGTCGTCCACGCCCGACGAAGCGGTCATGGCGGCGCTGCGCCCTGGGTGCCTGCACTACCTGAGCCACCACCGGGCGGGTGAGCAGGCGTGGGCCGTCGACATTCTCGGCCACCCCGACCTGGACACGTTCTTCAACCGGGGAGTCACGGTGGCGGATCGGCGCGACCGCTACCAGCGCCTCGCCGGGGACCTGTCGTTGCTGGCCCTACAGGTGAGCCGGGACCTGCGCCGGGCCGTCGCCGGGGACGTCACCCGGCTGGTGCTCGACGTGGAGATGGGCGCCGTCTACCACTACCGGCTCTCCGCCGACGACTACCTGGTGGGCGTCACCCTGGACCAGGACCGGGTCGCCGTCGCCGACCAGGAGATGGCCGCGGTGGCCCGACGGCTCACGCGGCCGGCCTGAACTCTGCCGGCGGTCCCCGTGGGTTGTGATTGAGGTGATCGCCCAGCGCCGATATCCTCGATTCGAATCAACGGGGGTTCGACGTGTCGGTTGGGTGGCCGTGACCGGACTGAGGAGAGCAGCGCCGGTGGTCGCCGCCCTGGCCGGGCTGCTCTTGGCCTGGGCCGGCGACGTGGGCGGGCTCGAAGGCTCCCCTGCCTACCTCATGCTCGCCTCGGTCCTGTTGGCGGTCGGCCTGGTCGGCAGCACCCGGGACATCAGCCTCGCCGAGGTCCGCGCCCACCTGGGCACCGTACTGCTGGCCGTCACCGTCGGCGTGGTCGCCAAGGCCGCGCTCATCGCCGCGGTCATGGTGCTGGTCTTCGGCGACCCCGCGTTCCTGGTCCTCGGCGTCGCCGTCGCCCAGATCGACCCGCTCGCGGTGGCCGCGATGAGCCGCCCCGACCGCACGTCCGCCCGAGCGCGCTCCATCCTGTCCATCTGGGCGTCCTTCGACGACCCGATCACCGTGCTGCTCACCGTCTACGTCTCCGCGTTCGCCCTGGACCTCAGCGGAGGCGGCGGCGGCGCGCTCGCCGGCGCGATCAGCGACCGGCCGCTGGACCTGCTGCTCGGCCTGCTCGCCAACGTGGCCTTCGCCGTGGGCGCCTGGCTGCTGTGGCGGCTGCTCCACGCCGCCGGCCTGCGCGACGACGCCCCCCGCCCCCGGGTCCGTACGGCACTCAACTGGCTGGCCGTGGCGCTGCTGATCGCGCTGGTCCTCTTCGCCGCCTGGCAGTTCCTCATGCTCGGCATCGCGCTGGCCGGGCTCTTCTTCCGCCCCCGACTGGGCCCCGTCGTCGGCCGTTCCACCCAGGCGGCGTACCTGGTCGCCTCGTTCCTGCTCGGGCTGTTGCTCGTGCACGGCGTCGACATCGTCCCCGGCGTGGTGCTCGGTCTGGCGGCCGTGGCGGCGCAGCTGGTGGTGTCGCTGCCGATCAGCCGTGGCCTGCCCACCGCCGACCGGCGCTACCTCGCCTGGGGGCAGCAGAACGGCATCACAGCGGTGATCCTCGCTCTCGTCCTCGAACGGGACTTCCCCGGAACGGTGGGGATCGTGGCGACGGCCATCGTGGTCATCAACATCATCCACGCCCTGGCCACGGCCGTGCTGGACCGGCGCCTCCCCGACGGCCCCGGCAACGCCCCACCCGGGCCGGACGTCGACCCGACCGGGCCGCCCCGGATGCGCGATGGCCCGGCGGCGCGGGCACTGGAGCCGGAACGCTGAGCCCGGCCGACGCGCTCAACCGGCCAGCAACAACTGACGGACCCGACCGCCCAGCCCGTCGAAGACCGACCGGGCCTGTGACCAGGTGCGCGATCGTTCGACCGGGTCGCCGCCGTCCTCCGCGCCCGGGCCGGAGGCGGCCAGCCCACTGAGGGTGTCCAACTGGAACAGCGGCAGATACTCGGCGATCCCGTCGTACGTCTCGCAGAGCAGGTCCAGCCGTTCCAGGTCAGTCGGTTGGGGATTCGCGCGGTGGCCGTCATACCACTGCTCGACCCCCTCGCGGAACGCTTCGATGAGGCGGCGGAGGACCACCGACGTGCCGACCGCGCGTTGGACGTCCCGGGAGCGCAGCAGCGACCGTAGCGCCTGCCCGCCGTCGGCGCCGCCGACGCTCGCGACCCGGTGCGGGGCGAACGCGTCGCGTAACCGGCGCTCGAACCCGGCGAGCTGATCCAGGGCGGCGACGGCCTCGACGAACATTCGTGCCACCCGCCCCGGCAGCGGCGCCGTCACCCCCGTCGACGCCGGATGCTGCCCCGGGACGACGCCCAACCGCCCGGCCGGGCTGGTGAGATCGTGCCGCAACTCGCCCCGCATCTCGTCGAGCTGGTACGACAGGTGTTCGATGGATCGTTGGGTGTTGCTCTGCTGGCGGTGGATGCGTTCGACGCGTTGGCGCACCGAGGTGAGCGCGTCCGCCCCGATCGCCTGCTCCAGCCGCCGCATCAGGGCCTTGACGCTGCCCGACAGGTCCTCGGCGAACGACTGCGGGTCGTGGACGATCGGCTCGACGCTGAACGTTCCGGCGAGTTCCGCGGCGAACTCCGCGGGCAGGTGACCGACGACCACCAGGATCACCTCGCTGTCCGGAACTGCCGCCCGGATCGCGACGACCCGCCGGTTGAGGTCGTCGACCTCCTCGGCCTTGAGGACCGACTCGCTGAGCAGCACGCAGCAGCCGGCGTTGCGTTCCTCCAGGGGGATCCAGAAGTCGACAGGCAGGTCGCGCATCGATCCGACCAGGTGATCCCGCTGGTACGACCAGCCGTCCTGGGTGAGCACCCGCCGCACGTCGGCGGCGACGTCCTGCCGGTTGGCCAGGTCGAACTGGACCCGGACCACCTCGCGGACCATGACGTGGGTGACAGGTGTGCCGGCCTGGGCGGCGCGCTGGAAGAGGTGGTAGCAGAGCCGGATCACCCGCCGGGGCACCCCGTCGGCGAGGTTCGCCAGGTATTCGGTGGTCTCCACTGTGAACGGCGCGAGTCGGGCCGTGCCGGACGCGCGCAGCTGGGTCTGCCGGATGAACGTGCGGACGTCCTCGCCGGTCAGCGCCGACATCCGCACGATCGGCCCGATCCGCTGCCGTACGTCGGTGCTGAGGAGGTGCAGCATGTCGGGCAACCCGGCGATCACCAGGAAGGCCCCGGCGGAGGTGAACACCCCGAGCAGCCGTTGCAGGCGGGCCATCGTCTCCGGGCCGGGCCGGCCGCCCGCGGTGAGGATCTTGTCGAGCTCGTCGAGGACCAGTACGAAACGATCGTGTCGTCGACAGTGCAGCAGAGCCAGCACGCCCATCGCCTCGACGGCGGTGGCCTCGACGTCCGCGCTGGCCGTCACCCCGGCGGCGACCAGCGCGGGGCCCGGGGGGTGACCCGAGAGCCAGTCCCAGGCGGCCACCTCGGTGTCCGGGTCGAGCAACATCGCCAGGGCGGTGCCGAAGGCCGGGTTGGTGGTGACCTCAGTGAGGCTCGCCCGCAGCCGCCCGACCAGACCGTCCGTCGAGGAGGTGGGGCCCGCGGGGTCGGGCAGATATCCGGTGAGCAGCTCCCGCACGGTGTCGCGGGACAGCCGGGACAGGAACCGCCGGTGCAGGGACAGGAAGGTGTCCCCGGGCGCGTCCAGGTAGATCGCCTGCCCGGCGGCTCCGGTGACGTTCCGGGCGTGGGCCAGCAGCTCGACAGCGAGGTGGGTCTTGCCGGTGCCGTAGTCACCGACGAGGGCGACCACCGCGCCGACACCGGTGTGCAGGTAGTCGTCGAGCTGTTCGGTCGCGTCGCGGACGGCGGCGGTGACCACCGTGCTCGCGCCCGTACCCTGCTCGGTCACCCGGGCCACGGCCGTCGGCGAGAAGGGATTGACCGGGCCTGCCGCCGGTGGACCTCCGGTTGCGTCCATCTCCGTGATCCTCCGGTAGGTCCGGCCTGGGCGCCAGGTGGCGGGGGACCGGAGGCCGACCCGCTCGTGCGCCCCCTCCGGCCCGTCTGGCAATCGTAGCCTTCGGCGGCCACCCCGGTGGACCGATCCGCACCTGCGGGCTGCGGTGTTCACCTGCAAAAAGGGCCGATCAGCCGGGGTGCCGATGGTCCGGTCGGATCGACTGCGTCGAATACGATGCGGGTTGGCCCGGTCTGGCCCGAGCACGAGTCGGTCCGGAGGTGCGCGCGGACGGTGGGCATCGGCCGTCGGTCCGGCGACACTGGTGCGACGACGGTCCCCCGGACGAGGGAGTTGGTCGATGACGGGTCCGGTCCCCGGCGCGTACCGCCCGGCCGGGAGGGCACTGCGAATGGTCTTCGCGGTGATCGGTGTGGTCGCGCTGGTGCTCGGCTACGTCGGCTTCGACCGACTGTTGCGGGCCGAGCCGGGCGCGGGCCACGACCTGTACGACGTGGTCTACTACGACATTCAGCTCTTCGTGCTGGGCGCCGAGCCGTTGCAGAATCCCGGCCCGTACCCGTGGCAGTTGCAGGTCGCCCGGTTCGCGGCCCCGCTGTTCACCCTGCTCGCCGTGGTGGAGGCCAGCCGACTGCTGTTGGCCGCCGAGATCCGGCGGCTGCGTGCTCGCCGGGCGCGGGGGCACTCGGTGGTCTGCGGCGACTCCCAGTTCGCCCAGATGCTCGCCGACCGGCTCTTCAGCGAGGGTGAGCGCGTGGTCGTCGTCCGCGCCGAGCCGTTCGGGCCACTGGAGTACCGACGCCGCCGCTACCTGGGGGTCGTTGGGGATCCGACGAGTCCCGAGGTGCTGCGCGGCGCTGGCCTGCCGCACGCCCGCACCGTGTACGCCTGCACCGACGACGACGACCGCAACCACGCCATCGCCAACGCCGCGAGCCGCCTCATCCAGGACCGGCGGCATCCGGCCCGGGTCTACGTGCAGGTCCACGACCCGGAGATGTGCCTGTCGTTGCAGGCCCGACGCCTGGGTGCCGCTGGTTCCAGCCGGCTGCGACTGGACTACTTCCACGTCGACGACGTCGCCGCCCGGGCCCTGCACCGGCACCACCCGCTGCCCTCGGCGCCCCGACGACCGGTGCGGATCCTCATCGCCGGTCGGGGCAGCTTCCGTCGTGCCGCGCTGGTGGCCAGCGCGCGGCACTGGCAGCTGCGCCAGACCGAGGCGCCGGCCGGTCGGCCCCTGCCACCGCTGCACGTCGACCTGGTCGCACCGGACGCCGCCGCCGAACTCGAACTGGCGAGCGCCCGGCACCCCTTCCTGGCCGGCGCGTGCCAGGTGCGGGCGTACGACCTGGACCTCGACGGTCTGGTCGGGTCGGGGATGCTGCGCCACGGTTACGACCGGCTCTACGTCTGCGCTGAGGACGAGCGGACCGGGCTCCAGTTGGCGTTGGACACGCCGGCCCTCTGGCAGC
This sequence comes from Micromonospora sp. NPDC049101, assembly GCF_040648675.1. Taxonomy (NCBI): domain Bacteria; kingdom Bacillati; phylum Actinomycetota; class Actinomycetes; order Micromonosporales; family Micromonosporaceae; genus Micromonospora; species Micromonospora sp. NPDC049101. Next base: position 28,853 of record NZ_JBEZED010000018.1, read on the forward strand.
GGGCCGAGAGCACGGTGTTCGTCCCGGTGTACCGGCAGGCGGCTCTCGCCGCCGCGTTCCACGGCGACCGGCGGCACGACCTGCTCGACGAGGTGCACGGGCGGCTCCAGCTCTACCCGGTGCTGACCCGGGCCTGCGACGCCCAGTTGATCGCCGAGGACCTCACCGAACGGCTGGCCCGGCAGATCCACGACAGGTACGTCCAGGCGCAGGTGCGCGCGGGGGTACGCCTGGGCGCGTCCCCCGCGATGGTGGACTGGGCCCGGCTGCCCGAGTCGCTGCGCCGGGCCAACCGTGCTCACGTGCAGGACATCGCGGCGAAGCTGTTGAGCCTCGGCTGTGTGGTGGCGCCCCGACACGGCACCACAGCCGGCCCGGCGGACCCGGGCGCCAGCCGGGCCATCGACGACCGGATCGACGAGCTGGCCCGGTTGGAGCACGAGCGGTGGTGTCGGGAGCGACGGGGGGAGGGCTGGCTGTACGGCGAGCCGCGCGACGACGCCCGCCGTCGGCATCCCACGCTGCGGCCGTGGGACGAGCTGGCGCCGGACGTGCAGGAGATGAACCGGAACGAGATCCGGGCGCTGCCGGAGGTGTTGTCCGACGCCGGCTTCGAGATGATCCGGCTGACCGCCGACCCGCCCGACCCGGCTGCCCCCGCCGACCCGCCGGCGCCGTCGCGGCAGGTAGCTGGCCCGGACGACGCCCCGCGTGCGCCGGGTGATGCGTCGGGCGAGAGGATCGGCGGATGACGCGGGAGCCTCGGCCGGTCCGGGTGGGAGTCACTGGGCACATCAACCTGACCCCCGGCACCGAACGGCTCGTGTACGACGCCCTGCGTACCGAGTTGCGCCGGATCAGCGGCCGGCCGGTGCGGGGTGTCACCTGCCTGGCCGTCGGCGCCGACCAGGCGTTCGCGCGGGCGGTGCTGGCCACCGGCGGCGCGTACGAGGTGGTGCTGCCGGCGCCCGACTACCGGGAGCGGGTGATCCCCCCGGCCAACCGCGCGGCCTTCGACGACCTGCTCGGCCGGGCGGACGAGGTCGTCCACACCGGATTCCAGCACTCCGGCACGGCGGCCTACGTGGCCGCCAACCGCGAGTTGCTGCGTCGGGTGCACCGGTTGGTGGCCGTCTGGGACGGGGAGCCCGGCTGTCACGAGGCGGCGACCGACCGGACGGTGAGCTGGGCGCGGCAGCGGGACATCCCGACCAGCATCGTGTGGCCAGCGGGCGCCCGGCGGACCGCCACCGCTGGCTGAGGACGCGTGCCGCGCGACCACGTCAGCACTGCCGTCGGCCGCAGCCCGGGACCGTGGCCGCGACCAGCACGAGGGCCGGAGGCGCCACGCCGACGCACCGAGACAGCCCTCCGGATCACACAGATCGCGCCACTGCTGCGCGTCGGTGTCGTGCCCGCGTGCGCGCCGCCGTCGACATGGATCAGTTCGCCGGTGACGGCCGGCATCCACTCGGAGCGCAGGGCGCGCACGACCCGGTCGACCACGGCGACGATCGTGCTGGACCAGCCCTGGGTTAGTGCACTGATCGCGTACGGGTTCGTCGCGCGGGTGCTCACCGGCCCCAAACTCAGCCCGCTCGCCCTGCTCGTCACTCGGGTGATCACGCCGCGGCTACCGGTGCGGCCCAAGCTCGTCGCCGGGCCGCCCAAGCGGTTCGCCCAGGGGATCGGCGCTGTGCTGGCCCTGACCGCCGCTGTGCTGGCGCTCGGGTTCGGGCAGCACCTCGTGGCATACCTCGTCCTCGGCGCGGTGATCGTGGCGGCGACACTCGAATCCGTGTTCGCGTTCTGCGTGGGCTGCGCGATCTTCGCGGCGCTCAGGCGGATCGGATGGATCCCCCGAGGCCGTCTGCGCCGAATGCGACGACATCTGGAGCCGCGTGCCGGCGGGCGGATAGGAGACCGTCGGATCGGGCCGCCGCCCGTGTGCGTCGCCGGGGCCGATGGGCTGGTCGACGTCGGGCGGTCGCGCCGCCTCGGCGAGGATCCACTCCGAGCCGTGGTGGTCCCCTCAGCTCGACGCGCTGTTGAGCTGGCGCCACGCCGCCCGCCGCAGCGCCTGTTGGGCCGGGTCGGCAACCGGTGCCGCCGCCAACAGCCGCGACGTGTACGGGTGCCGGGGCGCGCGCAGCACATCATTCGCCGGACCTCCTCCACGACCCGGCCACGATGCAGCACCGCCACCCGGTCGGCGAGTTGCTCGACCACTGCCAGGTCGTGGCTGATGAACAGGCAGGAGAAACCAAAGTGGCCCTGTAGCGACCGGAGCAGTTCCAGGATCCGTGCCTGCACCGACACGTCCAGGGCGCTGGTGGGCTCGTCCGCGATCAACAGGGCCGGGTTCAGGGCGATGGCGCGGGCGATGGCCACCCGCTGCCGTTGCCCACCCGACATCTCGTACGGGTGGCGGTCGCGCAGGCGCGACGGCAGCTCGACCGCGTCCAACAGCTCGTCGACGCGGCGGCGTTGCGCGTCCGGGCGCAGATCGGTGTGCAGCGACAACGGCTCGGCGATGCTCGCGCCGACCGTCCGGCGGGGGTTCAGGGACGACGCCGGATCCTGGAAGACGATGCCGAGCTGAGAGCGGAACGTGCGCAGTTCCCGACGGGAGGCGTGCCCCACGTCGACGCCAGCGACGGTCACCGTGCCGGCAGTCACCGGTACCAGGCCGGCAATCGCCCGGCCGAGGGTCGATTTGCCGGAGCCTGATTCGCCGACCAGGGCCACCAGTTCACCCTGGCCAATGTGCAACGAGACGTCGTCCACGGCCCGGACCGGCCGGCCGCGCCGCCTTCCCGGGTAGTCGACGACGACGTTGCGGAGCAGTGCGACGGGTTTCGTACCGGTCGATGTGTCGAGCGGTCGTGGCTCGTGCGCCGGCGGCGGCGCCGGTTCCGGCTCGGCGAGCCGCAGCTCCGGCAACGTGGGTACGGCGTGCAGCAACGCGGTGGTGTACTCGTGCCGGGGCGCGGCGAAGAGTTGTGCGACGGGCGCCTGTTCGACGATCTGACCGTCGCGCAGCACCACCACATCGTCGGCGACGTCGGCCACCACGCCCATGTCGTGCGTGATGAGGAGTACGGCCATGTCGAGTCGGGTGCGCAGGTCGCGGAGCAGGTCGAGGATGCCGGCCTGGACGGTCACGTCCAGTGCGGTGGTCGGCTCGTCCGCGATCAGCAGCAGCGGGTCGCAGCTGATGGCCATCGCGATCATCGCCCGCTGGAGTTGGCCGCCGGACAGTTCGTGCGGGTACGACCGCGCCACTCGCGCGGGGTCGTCCAGGCCGACGGTGGCGAGCAACTCCAGAACCCGGGCGTTGGCGGCAGAGTGTGTCACCGGGCGGTGCGCCCGGATCGCCTCGGCGACCTGGTCACCGATGGTGAAGACCGGGTTGAGCGCGGTCATCGGCTCCTGGAAGATCGTGCCGATACGGCCGCAGCGTACCTCCCGCAGCAGGCTCGGTTCCGCGCCGATCAGCTCGGCGCCGTCGAGGGTGATGCTGCCGCTGACCCGGGCGGTGGCGGGGAGCAGGCCCAGGGCGGCCATCGCGGTGACGCTCTTGCCTGATCCTGATTCGCCGACCAGGGCGAGGACCTGCCCGCCGTGCAGCTCGAAGGACGCGTCGTGAACGGCTGCGTGCGTGTCGCCATCCACCTCGAACTCGACGGCCAGCCCGGCCACCGCGAGTAGCGGTGACCGGGTGGCCTTCGTGAGGCGTGGCTCCGTGGGGGAGACCGTCATCCCTGCTTCAGCGATACCTTCAGGTAGTTCGGGTAGGCCGGAAAGGACGGCACGAAGAAGTTCTGCACCTTCGACCCGTGCAGGAACGAGTTCTTCGTGTAGGTCAGCGGCACCACCGGCGCGTCCTGCAGGATGCGCTTGTCCGCCTGCGCCCACCGCGCCTGTGCCTTCGCCGGGTCGGTCTCGGCCGTGGCCTGCTCGATGAGCGTGTCGACCTCGGGCTGGGAGTAGCGGGCGATGTTGTAGCCACCGCCGCCGATCTCGCTGGACGCGAACAGCGGCTGGATGTTGCCGTTGGCGCTGGGGAAGTCCGGCTGCCAACTGGAGACGGTCAGGTCGTAGTCACCCTTGTCGCCGGTGACCTCGGCGGTCCAGGCGTCATCGTCCACCGGCTTGATGGTCACCGCGATACCCACCCGCTGGAGCCCCTGCTGGATGGCCTGGGACTTGGCGAGGTTCGGCTGGTCGTTCTCGGACAGCAGCGTGAGCTCCAGGCTGGTCTGTCCCGCCTCGCCGAGCAACTGCTTGGCCTTGGCGACGTCCCCCGACGGGTCGGCTGGGTAGAGGTTGTAGTCGACTCGTCCGGCGATGCCGGGGGTGATCAACGTGCTGGCCAGGTCGCCGCCGATGGCGCCGCCGGAGGCGAGCTGGTAGGACTTCTTGTCCACGGCGTACTGGATGGCCTGGCGGACCTTGAGGTCCTTCAACGGTCCGCGCTGGGTGTTGAGCGCCAGGTACGACAGTGCGCCCGCGTCCGAGGTGACCAGCCGCTGCTTCGCGCCGGCGTTCTGCTCGATCTGCGCGAGTTGGGCGGGCGCCACGAAGCCGGCGCCGAAGGCGGCGCGGTCGTCACCCGAGTCGGCGATGAGCCGCTGCGACTGGACCGTGGTGTCCTGGCCTAGCTGGAACGTGATCTGGTCGGGCCCGGCGGTGCGGACCGGGTCGGTCCCCGCGTCCCAGTTCGGGTTGCGGGACAGCTTGACCGAGACACCCTGCTGGTACGACTCGACCTGGTAGGGGCCGGACGCGACCGGGTTCTGGTTGTACTTCTTCGGGTCGTCCTTCGCCTTGGGAACGGGTGCGAACGCCGGCGTGGAGACAATCCACGGCCAGTCGCCGTACGCCGTCTTGAGGTGGAAGACGAGGGTCTTCGCGTCCGGGGTCTCGACCGAGGCCAGGTCCGCTCCGGAGTACGGCCCCTTGTACTCGGTGCCGCCCACCAGCAGGCTCTTGTGGTAGCCGAGGCCGCCGGAGAGTTCGGGCGCGAAGGAGCGCTCGATGCCGTACTTGACGTCGCCTGCGGTGATCGGAGCCCCGTCGGCGTACTTGAGCCCGTCCTTCAGGGTGAAGGTCCAGGTTTTGCCGCCGTCGGTGGTCTTACCAGTGTCCGTCGCCAGATCGGGGACCACCTGCGCCGCCTTGCCTGGCTGGACCTCCCAGGTGGTGAGTCGGCGCAGGACCAGGCCCAGGGTGGTGATTGCCAGGTTCTGGCTCTTGGCGGGGTCGAAGTTGATGTCGCTGGCGGCGTTGAGGATGGTCAACGTGCCACCCTTCTCGGTGCCCCCGGTCGATCCGCCGGCGTCCGGTGTGACGTCCGGGTTCGCGTTGCAGCCGGCCAGGGCGAGGACGGCTGCGAGCGCGAGAGCGCTGCGTCTTTTCATCAGTGCCTTACCTTTCGATGGTTGGCGCATCAGGGCGCCACTCTTGGGTCGAGGACGCCGTAGACCAGGTCCACGAGGAAGTTCGCGAGGATGATGAGGAACGCGGAGAAGAGGGTGATCCCGATGATCAGCGGAAGGTCGACGTTGCCGACCGCGTCCAGCAGCAGGGCGCCCAGGCCGGGCATGCTGAAGACCCGTTCGGTGATGACCGCGCCGCCGAGCAGCGACCCGAGGTCGAGCCCGAAGACGGTGACCACCGGGATGAGGACGTTGCGCAGGGCGTGCCGGCCGATGACCCGCCGTTCCCGCAGCCCTTTGGCGCGGGCCGTGCGGATGTAGTCCTCGCCCAGCACGTCGAGCATCTGACCCCGGGTCAGTCGGGCGTAGACAGCCGCGGAGATCAGGGCGAGCACACACCAGGGCAGCACCAGGTGCCACAACCAGCCCACCGGATCCTCGGTCAGCGGCACGTACCCGTTGACCGGCACCATGTTGAGGGTGAAGCCGAACAGCAGGATGCCGAGCAGGCCGACCAGGTAGCTGGGGGCGGAGACACCGATCGTGGAGAACGTCATCGCTGCCCGGTCGAGGGCGGTGCCCCTGCGGACGGCCGAGATGACTCCGGTGCCGACGCCGATGATCAGCCAGAGCACGGCGGCGCCGATGGCGATGGAGAAGGTGACCGGGATGCGTTCCAGGATGAGCTGGGTGACCGATTCGTTCAGTTGGAAGGAGTACCCGAAGCAGGGCGCGGCGCAGTGCACGGCGGCAGCCCCGGAGCCGAAGGTGCGGCCGGTGAAGATCCCGCCGAGGAAGGCCAGATACTGCTGCACCCAGGGCTGGTCGTAGCCCATGAAGGCGCGGGCGTCGGCGAGCCGTTCGGGTGTGCAGGGTCGTCCGCAGGAGAGCTGCGCCGGATCGCTGGGCAGCAGGACGAAGATCGCGTACGTGAGCAGACTGATCACGAGCAGCGTGACGATCATGCTGAACAGGCGTCCGGAGACCAGTCGGAGGAGTTTCATCGCCGCAGCCCTCGCGTCTTCGGGTCGAATGCGTCGCGCAGGCCGTCGCCGAGCAGGTTGAAGGAGAGCGTGGCGAGGAAGAGCGCCCCGCCGGGAAAGACCAGGAACATCGGGTCGGTCTGGACCCAGCCGATCGCGTCGCCGATCGAGCGGCCCCACGCCGGTGTCGGCGGCGGCACGCCGACCCCGAGGAACGAGAGTGCGGCCTCTGCGCCGATCATCGACGGGATCATGATGGTGGCGTAGACGATGATCGTGGCGCTGAGGTTGGGGAGTAGTTGCCGTCTGAGCAGGTGCCAGCCACCTGCGCCAAGCGCGACCGAGGCGACCACGAATGTGCGCTGCTTCAACGCCAGCGTCTGACCGCGGACCACCCGCGCGATCGAGGGCCAGCCGAAGATCGCGAGGACGCCGACGAGGAGCAGTGGTTTCGGGAGGCTGGTCGGAGCGATCGCGCCGAGCGCGATCACGAAGATCAGGTACGGGAAACCGAGCAGGACGTCGATGATCCGGGTGACGATCCGGTCGTACCAGCCGCCGTAGAAGCCGGCGGTGAGGCCGACGATCACTCCGAGCAGCACCGAGACGGTGGTGGCCCCGGCGCCGACCAGGATCGAGGTACGAGCGCCGTGCACCACGATGGCGAACAGATCGCGCCCGGTCATCGGTTCCACCCCGAACCAGTGCTCGGCGCTGATTCCGCCACCGAAGCCCTTCGGCGCCCCGGAGTCCGACAGGGCGTCAAGGTCGTACGTGTAGGGGCCCTGACCCGCGATCGCGCTGAGCAGTGGGGCGGCGGCCGCGACGAGGAGGAAGAAGGCCACGCCGCCGGCTCCGCCCAGCGCCCAACGGTCGGCGGCCAGATGGTGCCAGAGGTGGCGGGCGGTCGTGCTGCGGGCCTGCCTCGGTGGTCGGGTCGGAGCCGGCGGCGCGAGATGAGGGTCGGCGGACACGTTGGTTCCTTACGGGGGTCCAGGGGTGGGTGGGCCGGGAAGCTCAGCGCTCCCGGCAACACTTCCTGCCCACGCTGACCCCTCTCGGTGCTTATTGCGGTAGCTGGAGACCGTTTACCTGTCGATGCCACACCGCGCGGCCCGGCAGCCGCAGCGACCATGTTCCGTGAGCCGCGCCGGGAAAATCCAGCACTAGAGACCTACAACACAGACCGGATTAGTAGGGAATTATCGAGTTCCCCCGTCCAACCTGGCCGATCCACGTCAGCGGCTGGGGTGCCACCCGAGCGCGGGGCCGAGCCGGGTCGCCATGTCGGTGAGGATCTGCGCGTAGTCGGCCGGTGTGAAGGTGAAGGGCAGGGCGAACGCGACCTCGTCGACCTCGCGGAACGCGACATTGTCGAGCAGTCGTTCGGCGATTAGCTCCGACGGGCCGACGAGGTCGGCGGCGAACATCATCCGGGCCGGGCCCTGGGGTGACGCCGTTCGAGGCGTGCGTTGTTGGGCGTACTCCTCGTAGCGGGCACGTTGGGTCGGGGTGGCCGTGTCGGTGGGGATGACGACGAGCCCCTGCGAGACACGAGCCCGCTCGCCGTCCTGGTGGTGGGCGCGAAAAGTCCGGATGTGCGAGAGCTGGATCTCGGCGAAGTCGGTGGACTCCTCGGCCTTGACCACGCTGCTGGTGAGCAGGTTCATGCCCTGCTCGCCGGCCCAGCGAGCGGAGCTGAGGCTGCCGGCGCCGTACCACATCCGGGCGGCCAGGCCGGGGGAGTGCGGTTGCACCCGGCGGGAGAACTGCTCGAAACCTTGGAAGCCGTCGACGTCGCTGGCCGGCTCGCCGCGAACGAGGTCGAGCAGCCGTCGTACCCGCGTGTAGCTGAAGTCCTCCGCGTCCGCGGTGTCCGGGTAGAGCGCTCGGCGGACCTGGTCGTAGTGCATCGGTGGGCCGACGCTCACCCCGGGGTTGAGGCGCCCGCCGGAGAGGATGTCGACCGTGGCCAGGTCCTCGGCCAGCCGCAGCGGGTTCTCCCAGCCGAGCGGGATGACCGCGGTGCCGAGCTCGATGTGCCGGGTCCGCTGTGAGGCCGCCGCCAGGACGGCGATCGGTGAGGAGATGCCGTACTGGAGGTGGCGGTGCCGTACCCAGGTGCTGTCGAAGCCGAGTTGCTCGCCCAACTCGACGAGCTGGAGTGTCGCCTCGTGGCCGTTGCGAGGGTCGGCCTCGTCGAACAGGCCGATGGTCAGGAAGCCGAGCTTTCGCAGTGGCGCCGACTGTTTCGACACAGGTGTTTCACTCACCGTCCGCCTCCAAGGACGCTCACACAAGAACTTGAAACCTACTCGATTGGTAGGGAAGTCGATCGCAGGCTGCCTGTCCGGCTCACCTCCCGCCGGGTCGTCGACCCGATGCGGGTCACCGCGCAGCGCTGCCCCGGCGGGCCCCGCACGGCCTGAGTAACGCTGCACTGGCTCACCCCTGGGCTGCAGCGCTTCCCGACGTGCTGCGCATCGCCGGTATGCCCGGCCAATCCGGCACACCGATGATCGATCCGATAGTCTACTAAAGCGGTAGGTCTTATGGTTTCCCTGGTGTCCGAACCCCGCCCCTCAGGCTGGTGCCGGTGCTCGTCGTTGCCGGTGGCAGCATCACCGCAGGCGCGGTCAGGAGCTGAGCGATCTTGGTGACCTGGCAAAGTGGATCTCTCGGATTCGCCGCAGGCCTGCTCATCTCTCTGGTTACCGCCCCGGCCGGAGTGTCCGGCGCTGTGTTCCTGCTTCCGGTGCAGCTCAGCCTCCTGCATGTCCCGAGCCCGGCCGTGACCCCCACCAACCTGCTGTTCAACATCGTCGCCGGGCCCGGAGCGCTCCTGCGCTACCGTCGAGCAGGTGGGCTGGCCGGCCCACTGACCCGGCTCTTACTCGCCGGAACCCTGCCCGGCGTTGTCATCGGCGCCTGCGTCCGCGTCTTCGCCATCCCCGGCCCACACGCCTTCCGACTCGTCGTCGCCGTGGTCCTGCTACCCCTCGGCATCTGGCTGATTGCCCGCGCCGCACGCCCAGGGATTCCAGATCGGCAACCGCTCACCCGCCGCACCACCCTCGGCCTCGGCGCAGTGGTCGGCACCGTCGGCGGCATCTACGGCATCGGCGGCGGCTCCCTGCTCGGCCCCATCCTCGCCGGTCGCGGCACCCCGATGACAACCATTGCCCCTGCCGCGTTGGCCTGTACGTTCCTCACCTCGATCGGCGGTGCCGCCACCTACGGCCTGCTCGCGCTCGGAACCGACGGCGACATCGCACCGCATTGGGCCCTCGGCCTGCTCTGCGGTGCCGGCGGCCTCGTCGGCGGCTATCTCGGTGCCCGCCTGCAACCACGACTGCCCGAACGCGCACTTCGGCTGCTGCTCGGCAGTCTCGCTGCAGCCCTCGCGGTTCTTTACCTCAGCCAGGGCATCCGCTGACGGGGCCCTCCGACTACGTGAGCCGGTGGCTGATCCTCGACCACGCCTGGCCGGGCTACCGCCGGACACACCGACAGTAACGGGGGCCGCCACCACCAACATCAAAGCCGAATCGGTTATCGCAGTTGCCGGCCTGCGCTGAGGTAGAACCTGTCTGGTGTTTCGCCGTGCTGTTCGAGCATGTCCGCCCGGACGAGGGGCGCGGAGGTCGCGGGTTGCCTGGTCGTCGGTGAGGTTCTCGTCGCGCTGACAGACGGTCCGGCGCACCCGACCGCCGGTTGCGGCGAACTGGGAGACCGGTTTCGTCAACCCGGCGGAGCACTGCCCTCCCGGTCTGGACTGGCTGCACAGTCCGCCGCAGGGCCGCACGCAGTGGCTGCGTCTCGCTTACCGGCTGGCTCCCGTACCCGGCTGAGTTCAGGCCCGCTCGCGGTCCTGCCGCGTCGTCCGTGACGGGGTTCACTCCGGCAGCTGCGCACTTTTCCGCATGCCGACGCATCTTGTTCCGTTCGCGCTACCGGCAACGAGAAACGGAGAACATCGTCGTGGGAACCATCCGGCAAGGTGCGCAGTTTGTTGAGGTCAACGGCATTACCCTGCACTGTTACGTCCGAGGCAGCGGCCCGATCCTGCTGCTGCCCTCGCCGGGCTGGGGCCCCTCCGTCGACTACCTGATGCCGCAGCCGGCCCTGGAAAGGCACTGCACCGTGGTGTATTTCGACGCCCGGCACAGCGGGAAGTCGACCGGTCCGGAGAACCCCGAAGGCTACACGCTCGACCACTACGTGGCCGACATCGAAGCCCTCCGTGTCTACCTGGACGCGCCTCAGGTCTTCGTCGCCGGACACTCGGGCGGCGGCCACCAGGCGCTGGCCTACGGGATCGAGCACGACGCCCACCTGCTGGGGATCATCTCGATCGACGCGATCGCGGCGGCCGACGACGTTCGCAACCGCGAGATGACGAAGATGATCGACAAGCGCTGGACGGAGCCCTTCTACCGGGCGCACCCGACCTACATCGATGACGCCATGGCCACGATGAGCGGCGGAGGCGGTTCTCTCACCATCGAAGAGATCCTCGACAAGACCGGAGCCCTCTACTTCCACGACCCCGAGAAGGCTGCTGGCGGCCTGGCGAACCTGCAGTTCGACAACGACGTCCTCAGGTACAGCCAGATGTCGGGATTCCAGAGCAAGAACCTGCTCCCGGAGCTGCCCCGGATCAGCGCGCCGACCCTGATCATCGTCGGTGACGACGATTTCCAGTGCGACCCGGTATCGCAGGGTGCGCGGATGCACGCCGCGATGCCGTCCTCCACGCTGGAGATCATCGAGGACGCCGGTCACTTCCCGTGGATCGAGCAGCCCGACGCGTTCGACGCGGCCTGCGACAAGTGGTTCGCGACGTTGTCCGCCTGAGAGCTGGCACCTGATCTGCCGAGTCGACGTTGACCGGCTGTTCGAGGCGAGGGATCAGTCTCGTTCGCTGGCCATCGGCAGGCCAGGAAACGGGGGCAGAGGCCGGCCTTGAAAGCTGGCATCGACGTCGATCGCCGGGGTTCGGAAGCGCGGGCCCTCTACGCAACCCCTTGGCGACCAGCGCCAACTCAAAGGCACTCCAAACCATCCTCCTAGGATGCTGTACAGACTGTGCCTGAGCCTCGATCCACCGATCTACGGTGCGGGCCCCGTCGATGCCAAGCTGCCCTTGATCTCGGCAGGCGGGGCGCAGGGTGGCGTTGGCGGCAGCGATATCTTTTGGGGTCGTCGTACACCAGCCGCAACCGTGAGCGGGCCCGGCACGATGATCATCCTGGTCGCGTCGCATTGATGCTCTTGACATGCTTCAGAAAGCCCCGTTAACATCACCGAAACGTTGTTAGCGCTAACAGCCGCGGGTAACTGATCCGCGCCGGACGAGACACGAGTCGATGGGCGTGTGCGCTGGAAGCCCAACTGGTCGAGCGGAAATCCTTTCCCCACCCTTCGTGATCACCGTCGAAGGATGCCTCACATCCAGCAATTAACCCCGTCAGGCAGTCCTATTCGTAAAATCGGACTGCCCGTTGTTGGCGCTAAACACGCCCAGACGGAAGGTGGGACCTGATGGTTATCGAGAGGACTGCCGGCAGTCGACGTCGAGGTTTAGCGGCTATTGGCCTTGCTCTTGCGGTAGGAATGGGCGTGGGTCAACTGACGCCGATCGTGCCGGCCTCGGCGGAGAAGCCCGTGCCGCCGGCGGCACCCGGCGCCGGACCGCAAACCCCGTCCGCCAAGGTGCCACTGGCCGGTGTCGACATGGCTCAGACGTACGTGAACCCGATCAACTTGCCCGGGATGGCCGTGCGCAACATCGTAGGGACGATGCCGCCTACGGACGAGAATGTCGCAGACACCTCGCAAATCCCGGCCAGCTTGAACCTGGAGACGTGGACGGCCGCGTCCGGGCGGACTCTCGCGAGCCGATCCACCGTCGGGTTCTCCAGAATTTCCGAGAACTCCGCACGGACCGGGGCGGACTGGTCTGCTCTGAACGTCGACGGGACCATCTATCTCTATGCATCTGGTGCGATGCAGAACGCACCGAACAACAACCGCACTGTCTGGTCCACCACCGACTACCTCACGTGGACGCCCCACGAGATGAACCTGGGCCTGGTCGCACCAACCGTCGTGCAGCTCGGCGACAAGTTCTACATGGCCGGCAACAACACGCCGGTCTATCAAGCGAACTCGCCCACCGGGCCGTGGACCAGCATGGGAAGTTTCCTGCGCCCGAGCGGCCAGACCCTGAGCGTCGGCGACGTGCAGTTCTTCCCGGACACGGACGGCCGGCTGTACCTGACGTACAACATCGGCTCGCCGATCATGGGCGTCGAACTCGACCCGAACAACCCTCGGCAACTCATCAGCGACCCGGTCGTGCTCTGGACCTTCGACCCGCGCCAGGAGTGGCAGCACATCGGTGACAACAAGGCGACCTACACGCATGGGTACGTGGAGGGTTCGCAGCTGTTCAAGGTGCGGGACACGTACTACCTCTCGGTCGCATCCGGTGGCACGGAGTTCACCACGTACGCGACCGGGGTGATGACGTCGGACAAACCGCTGTCCGGGTACAAGGTCACTCAGCAGAACCCGATCGGCTACGGAAACAACCACCCGAGTGCGGTATATCCGAACGCTGGGCACGGCAGTTTCGTCCTCGACAAGTCCGGCAACCTGGTGTTCTTCTACACCTATGTGATCGCGTACGAGGAGTTCTTCGAGCGGCGGCTGGGGATGGACATCTGCAACGTGGTCCCCGCCGGTCCGAAGCGGGGAGCAATCGATTGCGAGTTGTCCAACACGCCGCAACTGGCCCCGGGGAAGAAGATCTCGGGCAGGGACGACACCGGACTCTACAATGTGGCCACCAACAGCCAGGCGTACTGGACGAGCAGCTATGCGCCCGGGCGCAACCCGTACTACGGAAGCGACCGCTCCCTATCCACCTGGTGGGAGCCGGCTGACGGCGATACCGCGCCCACGTACATCAGGGGCTTCGGGACCGTCTTCCACATCTCCGCCGCGCAGATCCAGTGGAAGGAACTCGGACGCACGTTCACCAAGGACAACGCGGTGCGGTACACGCTGGAGTACAAGGACATCCCCACCAACACGTGGCGGACCCTGGTCGACAGGAGTACGAACGCCACCGCGTACACGGCCGACTACGTCACCTTCGACCGGGTGCTGACGAATGCAGTCAGGCTGAAGGTCCTGGGTACGACCGAGACCGTCAAGGTCGGAGTCCACGAACTGAACGTCTTCGGGGAGAACTACAACTTGGCCGTCGAGAAGGGCATGCTCACTCGATAGTCCGGTTGCTGGACCGTGCAGTAGGAGCGGGCGAGATCAACAGATCTCGCCCGCTCCTACTTGTGCCGCATCTCGGTACGCCTAGGGCTGCCTGGGTGGCTTCCGCACCGTCAACTTCTGGTAATTGGCGGCGTGGGGCTGGTAGGTCGGGTTACCGGAGTAGGCAACGTGGACCCGGTACTCCCCGGGCTGCAGATCGGCGGTCGGCAGTTCGACGACGGCCTTACCGTCCGCCAGTGGCACGACGTGCGCGGCGCCGCCGAAGGTGACGGTGACCTCGCCGGTCGGGGTCGGAGCGTGGTGCTTGCGCCCGCCCGCCGGCCCAACAGTCACGTTCAATCTGAACGTGCCTCCGCGGACGACAGATGCCGGCGCGGCTTTCGCCTGAACCCTGACGGCGGCCGGGCCGGAGGGCACCCCGAACGACGCCGTACCCACCGACGCCTTCAGGTAGTCGAAGCCGAGGTACTCAGCCTTGACCGTCCGGGCACCCGCCGGCAGGCCTGTCGGCAGCGTGACCGTGGCTGCGCCGTCGCTCAGGCGGGCGAGCTTCGACCACGAGCCGATGCTGAGCCGCACCTGACCGCCGGTCTCGAACCCGTCAGCCGCCGCGACTGTCACGGTGGCCGTGGTCGTCTGCGCGCCGCTCGCGTACGGCTCGACCGCCACCTCGGTGGTGGTCGTGACGTCGCTGTTCGGGATTCCGCGGATATCGTTCCACTCGCGAACGGTCAGCGGGATCACGGTGCCGTGACGCGGACGGACGACACCCGCGTTGGTCATCGTGATCGCCTTGGCGCTCCAGGTCGGGGCCTCGATGTTCTCGTGACACGCGGCCTGGTATCCGCCACCGTTCGTGTACCGGTCACCCCAGAGGTAGAACTGGCCGGGGCAGGAGGTGTCACCGGGGTTGGCCTTGAAGATGACCGGTCCCTCGTACCCCTGGTTGGCGACCCAGGTCGTGCGCCCCAGAGCGGGCGCGACCAGTGTCCAGTTGTTGATGTTGCTGTCCAGGAAGTCGGTGTGCTTCTCCGAGAAGATGTCCGAGCCCTGGTTGCCCGCCTCGTTCTTGGTCACCCGGTAGTAGTGGTCACCGACCCGGATCGCGGTCGTGTCGATCCGCGACAGCGGGGCCGGATCCTGCCAGACCCGGGGAGCCGAGAACGTCTGGAAGTCTCGCGTCGTGGCATACCACATCTGCGCGTTTCCCTGACCTGTGCGGTTCACGGGGTCGCTCCACAGCGACTGCGCCCAGAACACGACGTAGGCGCCGATCTCCTCGACCCACAGCGCCTCGGGTGCGAAGGCGTTGCCCGCGTTGTCCGGCGCGACCTTCACGTGCCGCTGAGGGGTCCAGTTCACCAGGTCGTGCGACTCGAACACCTCGATGTGCTGGGTGTCGTTGATGGCGTATCCACCCTGGTCGTACCAGTTCAGGTCGGTGGCGATCATATAGAAGGTGTCGCCGTCGGGGGAGCGGACGATGTGCGGGTCACGAAGCCCCTGGTCGCCCAGCTGGGAGATGAGTGACGGGCGACCTCCGGTCAGACCGGTCCAGTCCAGAGCGGTGTTTCCGTTGGACGTGGCGAACATGATCTGCTCGCCGTCGGCAATACCCTCGCCCTTGAAGTACCCCATGAAGTACCGCTCGTACTCCTCGGAACGTGGCATGGCGGCGATGGTCACCGGGAACGACTTCCTCTGCGCGGCCCTACCCTTGGTGATGGTCGCCGTCAGGGTGGCGGCAACATCCTCCTGGCCGAAGGCCGGGCGGCTGACCGCGCCCGTCGGGGTGACGAGGCGGGTGGTCGACTTCCAGGTGATCGTGGATCCGAACTCGCCCTTGGCAGCGAGGTCGAGGTTTCCGCGTACCTCGTCGGTGGCGGCCACGGTCAGGTCGAAGGCGTCCCGGTCGACCGCCTGGGCGTCGTCGAACTCGGCCTTCACCACGACGGGGATCTCCCGGGTGGTGACCTCCTGGGCGCCCTTGCGGACAGTCGCCGTGAGCGTGGCCGTCGCGTCGGGTTGTCCCTGCGCGGGCCGGGTGATGCTGCCGGTCACCGCAACCTTGCGTGCGCTGGCGAGAGCTGGCGGGGTGTTGACCTCGACGACCGACGGGTCCGAACTCGTCCAGGTGATGGTCGAGCCCGCCACGGAGCCCACTTTGGGCAGAACGACATCGTGTACGACCGCGCTGGTCAGGCCGAGGTCGATGGCTGCGGCGTCGGCGCGAACCCCAGCGGAGACGGTCTTCTCGGCCAGGAGGAGTGTCTCGTCGAGACGCACTGCCCGGTCGTACACGCGGAAGTCCCGGATCGTTCCGCGGAACGAGTAGTGGCCCGACGTCTGCGAGCGACCGAGGAAGTTGCAGTTGGTCCCCGCAGCGTTCACCGACGGCGCCGTGGTCAGGTCGGTCGACGTCGCGTGCAGTACGCCGTCGAGGTAGAGCCGGCCGGTCCAGCTCGTGCCGATCGAGTTCAGCGACTGGGTGTAGGTGACATGGGTCCACGCGCCCTCGAGCATGCGGACCCGGTTCTGTTGGAGGTTCGTCGGGCCCACCGCGACGCGGAACCGCTGCGTGTTCGACGCGAAGATGGAGCCCTCGGCGCCGGTGTCGACGTCGCACGAGCCGGACTTGCGGCCGAAGCCCCACATCTGGTGCTCGCCGACGTTCGCCGGGTCGACCCACACGTCGTAGTCGACGGTGAGGTTGGACATGCCGGCGGTAATGTCGTTCGGCAGCGCCACGTACGCGCCGTCGAGGGCGCTCTCGTAGGAGTCGGGGTTGAACCTGACTCCTTTGCCGGTCAAGGCCGCCTTCTCGGGATTCACGAGCGTGGCGTTCGCCGCCGCGCCCGCGCTACCCGAGTTGACCAACGTCGTCCCACTGGTCTCGTCGAGGGCGAAGTGGTGCACCAGACCCTCGTCGAGCTGCTCCTCGGCAGCGTGCGAGGGCGTCGCCGCGAACGAGACCGAGAGAAGCGCACCCAGTGCCAGGACCGCGACACCTCTGCCTTTGCGACTCAGCCCGAGACGTGGCCTTCGCTGTCGCAGTCTCAACTGATCCTCCTTGGTCGGGGCGGGTTTCTCTCTAAGGTGGACGGAACTGACAACGCTAACTACGGTGTGCTGGCAGGTCAACGCAGTGCGTTTCGGCCCGAGGGCCACGGAGTTCCGCGACCAGGGGCTGTCGGCGGGCAATGGTGCGCGCTCTCGGCGCGTCGGTAGGAAGACAGGCGTGCTTCTCGCCGGAGCCCGCGGTGTCTGCGGCGCTCCGGCGGCCGTACTCGCCCCGGCGTCGCTCCCGGGCGCGGAGGACTACTCGTACGGGTCCTTGGGGGCGGTCATCTGTCGCCAGGATTCGATGTCGATGTAGGGGATTTCTTCGTCGTTGACGGAGTCGCGGGTGACGCGGTCGGTGTAGCGGCCGGTGACCTGGATCCAGGTGTCGTTGGCCAGGCCGGTGGGCGCGTTGCCGGCCATGCCGAGTTTGACGGGTCGGCCGTCGGCGGCGCAGCAGGACAGGATCATGCGGGCGAGGATCGGTTGTCCGTCGGGTCCCGGGGTGATGAAGCCGGTGACCTGGACCCGCCGGTTGCCGATCGACTGTCAGCCCCGGGTCGCGGTGCGTGGGAGCCCAGCCCAGGAGATCGGGATGGGCTCCCACGCGGTGCGGATGGATCAGCTGACGGTGCCGATGGAGACGGCGCCGCGTCCGACGACCGCGCCGTCGTTGGTGACGACGGCCAGTTCGCCGTACAGCTCACGCCCGGCGCTCGGGGCGGACTGGGCGGTCACCGTCCCGGTGAGGGTGGCGGTGGCACCGTTGGCCAGGGCGAGCGGGGCCGGCGGGGTGTCCAGCGTGCCCAGCGACGACGCCGAGAACGAGTCCCGGTAGTCGTAGGCGGTGCTGGTGTTCGGTCCGTCGACGGCGTACCCGTCGACGACGACCCGGTAGGTGCCTGCCGGCGGGTTGGCGATGGTGACCGCTTCCTCGGAGTCACCGTCTGCGGACAGGCCGACCTGCGCGTCGCCGCGGAACACCGTCAGGTCCAGGTCGGCGCCCAGGTTGGCGGTGTTGCCGATCCGGACCGTGAACCTGCTGGCACCGGCCGGAACGTCCACCAGGTACTCCTGCTGGGCGCCCTCGGCGATGGTCGGCCGCTCGGCGTGCACGCTGGACAGCGGACCGCCCTGGCCGGTCACCGCGACCGGGCCGAAGGTGTTGGTCAGCGTCCACGTCGCCGGGGTCGGCTGGCCGGCGGTGAGCGCCGGCAGTTCGAGCACTGCCGGCTCGACCTGTACGCCCTGCACCCGGGCCTGCAACTGGAACGGGTTGTGCAATGCCGGGGAGGTCCGCCGTGCCTCCACCTCGATCTCCCAGACCCCGGCGATCGGGTTCTGGTAGTCGCGCTCCTGCGGCTTGCAGGCGGCGGCATCGGAGTAGTTGGTGTAGCAGGCGGTGCTGGCCGTGCTCTCCACCGGCACGCCGTAGGGGTTGATGGCGATGAACCGGGTCTGCGATCCGGTGGCGATGCCGGACAGGTTCACCTGTAGCGCCCCGGCGCCGGCCGGCACGGTGATGAAGTACGAGGTGAAACTGTTGCGCGCGACCGAGCCCTCGGCGGAGAACGAGTAGCCGGGCCTGGTGACGGTGGTGGCGGCCACCACGACGGCGGAGACCTCGAAGTCGAGCACCGAGGTCTTCGGGTCGTCCACGGTCAGGATCGTGCCGTGCGCGCCGGTGGTTGACGGCTTGGCGGTGACCGGGATCGTGACGGTCTTGTTCAGCGGGAGCGCGACCGTCCTGGGTGCGGTGAAGGTGCCGTCGTTGCCGCGCAGGGCCAGCTTGTGGCTGATGGTTCCGGCCGGGCCGCTGGTACGGGTGACCTTGACCGGGTAGGTGCGGCTCTGGCCGACCTTTTGCTCACCCTCGGCCGGGGTGCAGCGGTTGTAGACGCCGGCGCCGCGGTTGGGGTTGGGGACGAACCGGCTCAGGTCGCGGTCGTAGCGGGTGAGGTTCTCCGACAGCTCCGTGCAGACCGGGGCGTCGGAGACGTACGAGCGGGTCTCGACGCCCTTGGCGAGCAGCTTCCACGCGCCGGGAACGTTGAACATGCCGTAACCCTGCGCGTACGTCGCCACGTCCGTGATGGGCTTGGCGGAGGTGTAGATGGCCCGGCGCAGCGCGGCCGGGGTGACGCCCTTGTCGGTGGCCTTGGCGGCGGAGAGCAACAGGGCGGCGGCGCCGGCGGCCTGGGGGGAGGCCATCGACGTGCCGTTGAGCATCTGGTAGCCCGGCGGCAGCGCGTAGCCGGCCTCGGCAACGGGGATGCCCGGCTGCCAGGTCGGCGCGGTGGAGATCGCCGATCCGGGGGCGGTGATGTTCGGCTTGAAGCCGCCATCCTCGCGCGGTCCCCGGGAGGAGAAGTTGAACAGCGCGTTCTTCTTCGTGACCACCGAGCCGTAGTTGGCCAGCCAGGTGTCCTTGCTGATGTTCGCGGCGACGCTGACGACGTTCTCGGCGACCGAGGGGTCGCCGACGGTGTTCAGGCCCGGCCCGGAGTTGCCGGCGGAGATGAACATCTGTACGCCGTAGGTGGTGATCAGGTCGTTGTAGAGCTGCGCGCGGGCGTTGGCGCCGTCGTTGAGCGTCGGCAGGCCGCCGATGGACATGTTGACCACGTCGACGTGTCGGTTGATGACCAGGTCGGCCATGCCGGTGGTCAGCGCCGCGGCGGTGCAGCCGCCACCCCAGGAGCAGGCCCGGGCGGAGACGAGCTTGGCGCCGGGGGCGGCGCCGTCGAAGGCGGTGTTGCCGAGCATGTCGTTGGCGGCGGTGATGCCGGCGACGTGGGTGCCGTGGGTGGCCTCGATGATGCCGATGTTGACGTAGTCGGCGTACGGGCCGGGCTTGCCGTCGCCCGGGTTGATGTCGACGTCCTCGCGGTACTCGACCACGAAGGGCATCTGGTCCCGTACGGCGGTGGCGGGGTTGTCGGTGCCGAAGTGCCCGACGTCGAAGCGCTCCCGGTACGGGCGCATCAGCGTCTCGTCGGTGAAGCTGTTGTCCTGGTCGACGTCGACCCAGATGTCGTGGGTCTGCGGGTTGTAGAGCACGCCCCACGCGTCGGTGGTGTCCCCGTCGCGGTTGACGTCACCCGCCGGGTCGCTGGCGGCGGTGATCGACTCACGGAACAGGTTGAACGTGTAGGCACCCGCCGGTGCGGTCCATGTCGCGCCGCCCGCGCTGAACGAGGGCCCGGTCACCTCGGTGACCATGCGCCGCCAGGTGCCGTCGTTCTCGGTCACGGGGTCGGTGGCGGTGACCCAGTCGACGATCTTCCGCTCACCGGTCGTGGTCTTCTGCAGCGCCGGCTGGTCCAGGTCGATGCCGGAGTCCATGATGCCGATGGTCACCCCACGGCCGTCCCATTGCGGATGAGCCGTTTTGAAGGACTCCGCGCCGGTCTCGTTGGTCGGCATGTACGGGTTCACCGCGCCGGTGCCCGCGCCGGGACCGCTGAGCGTCGCGCCCTGCGCGGCGGCCTTCGCACCGGAGGCCGCCGCACCGGCGGTCGGGTCCGGCAGTTGGATGACCTCGTCCAGGTCGATCGCGGCGACGCCCGGCAGCCCGGCGGCCTTGAGCACCTTGCTGGTGGGCACGGTGGCCAGGACGTAGCCGATCTGGTCGAAGCGCCGGTTGACCGCGCCACCGAGGGCCTCGACGCCGTCGACGACAGCCTTGCTCCGGCCCTTCTCGGCGGCGACGATCAGGGTCACCGTCGGCGCGTGCTTCGCCTCGGCCTGCGCGAGCAGCTTGGCGTCGTGCGAGCCCAACGCCTCGGCGGGGGTGGCCGCCGGAGTGTCGGGGGTGGAGGGAGCGGCGGTCGCGGTGGCGGCGCCACTCGTCACGGTCATGGCACCGGCCGCCAGAACCGATGCGAAGAGCGCGGCGGAGGTACGCCTGCTCAGGTTGCGGGGTCTACTCACGTTCTCTTTCCTCCAGAGAACAGGGCCCTGAGATGACAGGGCACGCGTGAGCGATCCTTCGTGGTGTTGGTAGTCGATGTCGATAGATGGTTCGACGTTGTGATCTCTCCGTGACATCGGCAGCGTGCGCCCTCCCCGACGAGGATGAGATCGGCCGCCATGACCTCGAAGGACGGTCCCCTGACCGAAATCGGCCAGCGCCGCGCCGCAGCAGTCGGGCGGCGGGTTCGTCGCTCGGCAGGTGGCAGCTCACGAGCAGGCGGACCTCATGTCGGGCGAGCGGCGCGGATGACGTCGACCGGCCCGGATCACCGGCCAGGCCTCCGCAGACAAGCTCCGCCAGCAGTTCGACGGCAGAGACCACGGCCCTCGGTGCTGCCGCACTGTCGCCCCCGCCGCCCTATCGGCACTCGTTTCGGTTTCCGTTACCGTGCGCCCGACGCTCGACCTGCGGAGAATCCATCTGCACTACCCCGCGATGGCACCGGAGGCGGGGTCGGGAGATGGCTGGGCGACGCTCATGCACAACGACGCATAATGGTCCGACGGGCAGCGAGGCGACGTGTCGGAAGCGGCAGGCCGGCGGCGCCCGAAATCACGGGAGGATGGCGGCCACGGTGAACCAGGCGATGCCGAATGTGACCCGGAACACCCGACAGCGGGCAGAGGTGCTGGCGCTGCTGCGCGAGGTGGAGGGCTTCCACTCGGCGCAGCAACTGCACCAGATGCTGCTGGCGCGTAAGGCGGGAGTCGGCCTGACCACCGTCTACCGAACGTTGCAGCTGTTGGTGGATGCTGGTGAGATCGATTCGACTCGGCTGCCGGGCGGCGAACAACTCTTCCGCCGGTGCAGCCAGAGCAAACACCATCACCACCTGGTCTGCCGAGACTGTGGGCGCACCGTCGAGGTGGCCGGTCCGGCCGTGGAGCGGTGGGCCGACCAGGTTGCCGCCCAGCACGGGTTCGTGGACGTCGGCCACACCTTGGAGATTTTCGGCACCTGCGCCGAGTGCGTCCGCTGAGCGATCGACGGATCGTTGCGTCGAAACCAGGGCGGGAAGCCCGGAAGAACGCGGCTCTGGTTCGCCTCAGCGCCACGCCTCAACTGGGTGGGCCGGTCGGGTAGTACCTGGCTCAGGTGGAGATGGGGTGGTGGTGGCGGTTGGAGTCGACGGCGTACAT
Organism: Micromonospora sp. NPDC049101; assembly: GCF_040648675.1. Taxonomy (NCBI): domain Bacteria; kingdom Bacillati; phylum Actinomycetota; class Actinomycetes; order Micromonosporales; family Micromonosporaceae; genus Micromonospora; species Micromonospora sp. NPDC049101. Next base: position 50,751 of record NZ_JBEZED010000018.1, read on the forward strand.
ACGGGCTTGGGCGATGTCGAAGTACATGCCGGTCAGGGTGAGGCGGCCGGCGGCGACGGCGGCGTTGACGGTGGGGTGGGTGCGCAGGTTCGCTAGTTGCTGGGTGATGTTGGCGGTGCAGCAGGCTTGTTCGTCGGTCGGGTCGGCGAAGTGCGCACCGGACTGGGCGAGCCAGCGGCCCAGTGCCGAGTCGGTGTCAGTCGTGCCGCTCATCAGGGCTCGTACCGCGCTGCAGCCGGAGTGCCCGCAGACGGTGATGGTGGTGACGCCGAGGACGGTGACCGCGTAGTCGATCGCGGCGGCGACCGAGGTGTCGGGGGCGTCGTTGGCGGGCACGATGTTGCCGACGTTGCGCACGCAGAACAGGTCGCCCGGGCCGCTGGCGGTGATGAGGTTGGGTACCAGGCGTGAGTCGGCGCAGGTGATGAACAGTTGGTCGGGTGCGTGGCCGTTGTGGGTGAGTTCGGCGAGTTCGGGTCGGACAAGCGGCGCGACGCTGCGTTCGAATTCGCGGATGCCGGCTGCCATGGCGCCTTGGCGGTCGCGGTCGGCACCCTGCCACCTCGACCAGGAGCCGAGGAAGCGCGGGGTGCTCTTGCCGGCGCCGAGTCGGTCGGAGGCGGCGCGGTGGAACCAGGAGTCGTGCACCTCGCTGATGTGGACGTCACCGCCGGTTCGAATGTAGGACTGCTGCCAGTCGCGGAGGGTTTCGTAGGCGCCGTGGTCGAGATAGTCCAGATGCAGTTCGACTTCCACCCGCTGGGCGGCGGGTAGCGCGGCGAGTCGGCGGGTGAGCCGCCCGGAGGCGATGAACGCCAGGGTTCCGGAGATCGACACGAGCCACGTGTCGGGTGCCGGTTGCGTGGTCCGGATCTCGCAGCGGGCGAGGCGCCACAGCATGAACAGCACCGCTGCTGCCATGCCGAGGCCGACGCCGGTGAGCAGGTCGGTGGCGGTGACAGCGGCCGCGGTGATCAGGTACACGGGCAGTTCCCGGTGCCGGGCATAAGTGCGGATCTGCGCGAGGCTCACCAGCCGCAGGCCGACGACCACGAGGACCGCGGCGAGCGCGGCTATCGGGATCATCTCCAGCACCGCGGCGCAGAGCAGCACGAACACAGCGATCCAGACGCCGTGCAGGATAGCCGAGGCTCGGGTGCGGGCGCCGGCCGCGACATTTGTCGAACTGCGGACGATGACGCCGGTGACCGGCAGGCCGCCCAGCGTGCCCGAGACGGCGTTCGCGGCGCCCTGGGCGATGAGTTCCCGGTTGAGGTCGGCGCGTGGCCCGTCGTGCATCCGGTCGACGGCTACCGCAGAGAGCAGGGACTCCACGCTTGCGACCAGGGCGATGGTGATAGCGGCCACGGCGATCTCGCGCAGCGGTGCCTCCGGCCAGCGGGCGGTGGTCAGTTCACTGAGTGGCTCGGCGGGCAGATTTACCCGCTGCACGTCGAGGCCCAGGACCGTCGCGAGAACGGTGGCGGCGACCACCGCGATCAGTGCCGCCGGGAGTAAAGTCGTCTTGACCAGACGTGGCCAGATCAGCAACAGCGCGATGGTCAACGCACCCAGCAAGACGGACACCCCGTGGTGACCGGCGATCTGACCGGGTAGGTCACGCAGGTTCGCCCACGCGGAGCTCTGGGGCGCGCCGCCGAGCACCACGTGAACTTGGCTCAGGGCGATGACCAGCCCGATGCCGGCGAGCATGCCGTGCACAACTGCCGGTGACAGTGCGAGCGCTGCCCGGCCGAGGCGGGTGACGCCCAACAGAATCTGCACCCCTCCGGCGACGGCCACGATCGCGGCGGTGCCGGCGAAGCCAAACTCGACGATGGTGCCCGCGACGATCACGGTGAGGCCAGCCGCCGGCCCGCTCACCTGCAGCGGAGCTCCGCTGAGTGCGCCCGCGACGATACCGCCCACGACGGCGGCGAGCAGCCCGGCCAGCAACGGCGCCCCTGACGCCGCAGCGATACCCAGGGACAACGGGATCGCGATCAGGAAAACCACGATCGATGCGGAAAGATCATGTCGGAATGCCTTGAGGGCGGACATTCCGGAAATGTACCTGCGCAGAGTTAACGAGGCATTACACCTGTGGCGTCCTGGGAGGTGCGGCTCCGGGCGACGGCCGTGGCCTGAGGGTCGACCGCCCGATCCCCGAGCGCGGGGGCGACACATGCACGTGTGGTCATCTCGCTATTAGACGATACTTAGCGAAAACGATTACCGTTCCGGGTCTCAGGAACGGAGTGTTTTCGTGAAGCATGGACAACGCACGATCATCGCCGCGGCGACCGCCGCCGCGCTTGTTCTTCTGGGCGGTTGTGGCTCGGGTGACGACACCGCCGAGGGCGGTAGCAACGCCTCGGCCGGCACCGGGCTGGCGGTGGTCGCCACCACCCCCGAGGTGGCCGACTTCGTCCGCACCATCGGTGGCGGCGATGTCACCGTCACACAGATCATCAAGCCGAACGTGGACCCGCACGACTACGAGCCCACGCCGGCCGACATCCAGGCCATCGGCAAGGCCGCCGTCGTCGTCAAGAACGGTGTCGGCCTCGAGGAGTGGCTCGACCAGACCATCGAATCGGCCGGCTTCAAGGGCACAGTCGTCGACTCCAGCCAGGGCGTCACCCTGCGCGAGGGTGGCCACGCGGAGGGCGAGGGCGGCCACGAGGAGGGCGAGGGCGGGCACGAGGGCGAGGAGCACGACCCGCACATCTGGCACAACCCTTTGAACGCCAAGACGATGGTCGCCAACATCGAGAAGGGCCTCGCCGCAGCCGACCCCGCGCACGCCGCGGCCTTCGCGGGCAATCTGAAGAACTACACGGCCGAACTCGACAAGCTCGACGCCGACAACGAGGCCGCCTTCGCCCGGATCCCTGCCGACCAGCGCAAGCTTGTGACCAACCACGACGCTTTCGGCTACTACGTCGACCGGTACAAGCTGCAGTTCATCGGCTCGGTCATCCCCAGCCTCGACACCTCCGCCGAGCTGAGCGCGAAGCAGCTCAACGAACTCGTCGCGAAGATCAAGGCGACCGGTACGAAGGCCATCTTCGCGGAGACGTCACTGCCACCCAAGAGCGCCGAGGCGATCGCGAACCAGGCCGGCGTCAAGGTCATCGGCGGTGCGGACGCCCTCTACGGCGACAGCATCGGCGCCGAGGGCACGCCCCAGGGCACCTACCTCGGTGCGGAGCGGCACAACACCCAGGTCATCGTCACGGGTCTGGGCGGCTGACATGGGCGATGTCGCGGTGGCCGACGCCGCCCTTCGCTACGCCGAGGTGAGCGTCGGCTACCACGGCACGCCCGTGCTCACCGACGTCAACCTCGACCTGGTCCCCGGGCAGCGCCTGGCCCTGATCGGACCGAACGGCGCCGGTAAGTCCACGCTGATCAAGTCGATCCTCGGCCTGGTGCCGGTCCTCGCCGGCACGACCACCGTGCTCGGGCGCACACCGGCCCAGGCCCGGACCCGCACCGGATACGTTCCGCAGACCGACTCCCTCGACGCCGACTTCCCGGTGACCGCAGCCCAGGTCGTCATGATGGGCCGTTACCGACGCATCGGCTGGTGGCGCCCCACCCGCACCGCCGACCGTCGAGCGGTGCACGAGGCGCTCGACCGCCTCGGCCTCGCCGATCACGCGAGGACACACTTCGGAGTGCTCTCCGGTGGCCAACGCCAGCGGGTGCTGCTGGCCCGCGCCATCGCCGCCGAGCCACGGCTGTTGCTGCTCGACGAGCCGTTCAACGGCGTCGACGCGGTGAGCCAGGCAGCCATCCTGTCCGTCCTGCGCGAACTCAGCACGGTCGGGACCACCCTGGTGCTGAGCACTCACGACCTGACTGTCGCGCATGAACTCGCCGACACGGTCTGCGTGCTCAACGGCCGACAGTGGGCGGTCGGCCCGCCCGACGAGACGTTGACCGCCGACACGCTGCGCCGCGCGTACGGCGGACACGCCGTCGAGGTGGCCGACGGCCGGACAGTGCTGGTGGAGCCGTGATCGAGCCGTTCACCGTACCGTTCATGGGGCGAGCCCTGGCCGAGCTCGCGCTGCTCGCCCTCGTCTGCGGACCGGTCAGTGTCTTCGTCTTCGCCCGCCGCCTGTCGTTCGTCTCCGACGCGCTGACGCACACCGTGTTCCCCGGCGTCGTCATCGGGTTCCTGGCCGGTGGCATCGAGGGAATCGTCGTCGGGGCGCTGGTCGCCGGCGTCGTGACCGCGGTGGCGCTGACCCTGCTCAGCCGGGGCGGGGCGCTGTCCGACGATGCCTCCACCGCCGTGGTACTCACCGCCATGTTCTCGATCGGCGTGGTGCTCGTGTCGCGGCGCTCCTCGTACACCTCGGATCTGACATCGTTCCTCTTCGGGCGCATCCTGACGGTGACGCCGCGCCAGATCGCGGAGACCGCCGTGCTGGCGGTCGTCATCCTCGGGCTGCTGGTGATCAGCGCCCGCGCCCTGATCTTCCGTACCTTCGACCCGGTCGGAGCGGCAGCCGTCGGTTTCCGGATCGCCTGGCTCGATCTGTTGCTCAACATCATCGTCGCGCTCGTCGTCGTCGCCGCGGTACGCGCTGTCGGCACCATCCTCGTGGTCGCGTTGCTCATCGTGCCGGCCGCGACGGCCCGCATGCTCACCACCCGCCTGTCACTGATGGCGGTGATCGGCACCGGCCTCATCCTCCTGGCCGCATACGGCGGCCTGCTGGCCAGCTGGACCGCATCGGTCGACTACGGCATCTCCCTGACCTCGGCCTCCGCCGTCGTCCTGCTGCTCGTGTTCGCCTACCTGCTGCTCCTTCCACTGGGCGCGCTGCGCTCCAGGCGCAACCACGGGCGGATCGCCTCCGACGCAAGGAGATCGCCGCATGAACTGGTGGGATGACGCGCTGCACCGGGCCATGGCCGAGGTACTGCTCGCCGGCGCGCTCGCCGGACTCGTCGGCGTTCACGTCGTGCTCCGCCGACTGTCCTTCTTCACCATGGCACTGACCCACGCCACGTTCCCCGGGGTGGTGGCAGCCTCCATCATCGGTGTCAACATCCTCGTCGGCGGCGTGGTCGCGGGTGCGATCGTCGCGCTGGGCGTCGCCGCGCTCAGCCGCCGACGAAGCCAGCACACGGCCGCGGCGACCGGCGTCCTGCTCTCCGGCGGCTTCGCCCTCGGCGCCGGGCTCGTCGCCACCCAGAACGGCTTCAGCCGGGACCTGACCTCGTTCCTCGTCGGATCGATCCTCACCGTCAGCCCGCAGGACCTCGTGACCACCGCGGTCGTGCTCGTCGTCGTCGCGGGCGTCCTGCTGGCCTGCGCCCGACCACTGCGCTACACCGGCTTCGACCGGGACGGCGCGCAGGCCGCCGGCTTCGCCACCGGTGCCTGGGACGTCGTGCTGCTGCTCGCCATCCAGGTGGCGGTTGTGACGATCGTTCCGGCCATCGGCACGATCCTCGCCCTCGCCCTCATCGTCGCGCCAGCGGCGGCGGCGCGCCAGTGGTCGCACCGGCTGGGCATCATCACCGCCCTGGCCGTCACTCTCGGCGCGCTCAGCGGGCTCGGCGGCCTGTACGCGTCGAGCCGCTGGGACGTCGCCGCCGGCGCGAGCATCACCCTGACCGCCACCGCGATCCTGGCACTGTCGACAGTGCTGTCCCGGCTGGTCACGTTCGGGCACACGGCGACCGCCCGCCTACGGGCGTCCACGGCATGAGCACCGCACACCTCGACGAGACGAGGCGCGCTCTGGACCGCGCGGTGGTCGTGCTGCGCGCCATGGCGTACGAGCACCGGATACACATTCTCGTGCTGCTGCGGGACGGCGAACAGACGCCCGCGTCCCTGGCGGCGGCGATGTCGGCGGACTCGACGATCATCGCCCGGCACCTGCGGTACCTCAAGGACGCCCGGTTGATCCGGCGCAGACGTCGCGGGCGAGAGGTCACCTACGCGCTGCAGGGGGAGGCCACCCGGCGACTCGTCGAGGAAGTGCTGCACCACGCCGAGCACTCAGCCTGACCAACGCACGGCAGGTCCACGTGCCGGTGTCGGCACACCGTTGTCCATCAGCGCTCCCCGCTCGGCGTTCCGATGTCGACCGGGGTGGTTCTCGGTAGCCAGAGGGCGAGCACGGCACCGAGGGCGACCACGGCCGCGCCAACCGCGACCGCCGGCCTCAGGCCGTCCACGAAGGTCGCGCCGGTGGCGTACCCGCCGCGAGCGGCGAAGACCGAGGCGAGGGCAGCGACTCCGACGGCCACGCCGAGTTCGCGGACCGAGTTGTTGGTGCCGGAGGCGACGCCCCGGGCGCCTTCCGGCACACTGGCCATGGTCGCGGTGCTGATCGGGGCGAAGGTCAGTCCCATCCCGATGCCAGCCAGCGCCAATGGCACGGCGAGCACGCCGTAGGCGACGTCGGCCGTACTGACCAGGGCGAGCCAGCCGAGTGCGATGGCGAGGGCGCCCTGACCGGCGACGATCAGGTTGCGGACGCCGAGCCTGCCCACCAGGAGCCCGGCCAGCGGGGCAACCACCATCGGCGCCATGGTCCACGGCATCGTGCGTATCCCTGCCTCCAGCGGACTCAGTCCCTGCACCACCTGGAAGAACTGGGCGAGCAGAAACACCGAGCCGAAGACGCCGACCGAGAACGTGAACGCCACCGCGTTGACGAGGCTGAAGGTGCGGGAACGGAAGAGCCGCAGCGGCAGCATCGGGGCCGAGGTGCGCCGCTCCCACCAGAGGAAGCCGCAGATCAGCGCGGTGCCTCCGACCAGCGCCGCCACCACCCTGGTCGAGGTCCATCCGTGCTCCTCGCCGTGCACCACGCCCCAGACCAGGGCCAGCACGCCGACGATGGAGAGGCCCAGGCCGGCCGGGTCCAGCCGGGATGACGGGCCACGTGATTCGCGCAGGGTGATCGCGGCCAGTCCGACGGCGAGCAGTCCGACCGGTAGGTTGAGCCAGAAGATCCACGTCCAGTCCAGCCCTTCGACCACCGCTCCGCCGACCAGTGGGCCGACAGCGACACCGAGACCGCTGATTCCGCTCCAGATTCCGATGGCGGCGTTGCGGAGCCGCTCGGGGATGGCGGCGGCGAGCAGGGTGAGCGACAGCGGCAGCACGGCCGCTCCGGCCGCTCCCTGGACTGCCCGGGCGGCGATGAGCATCCACGGTTCGGTGGCCAGGGCGCAGGCGGCGGAGGCCACCGTGAACAGGCCGATGCCGGCGAGGAAGAGCCGGCGACGGCCGATCCGATCGCCGAGCGCGGCGGCGGTGAGCAGCAACGCGGCGAAGGGCAGCGTGTACGCGTTGACGAACCACTGCAGGTCGGTCAGGGAAGCGCCGAGTTCCGTCCTGATCACCGGCAGGGCCGTCGTCACGACGAGATTGTCCAAGGTGACCATGAACATCGGCACGCCGACGGCGGCGAGCACCGCAGCCAGAGAAGGGCCGTCGGGCCGGTCGGGCGGGGGAGGAAGCTTGGCGGCGCTCTCGGTGACGGCGTCTGCACCGGGCATCAGAGGCTCCTTGTTGTTATCCGATGATAACTAGGCTCAATGAAAGTAGCTATCGACTGATAACATGTCAACGTCCCTCTGAAGGAGCGCCGATGACCAGGACCCGGCTGACCGCCAGCGAGCGCGGCGAACAACTGGTGGCCGCAGCGGTCAAGGCGTTCGCCGCCGCCGGTTACGCCGGCACCAGCACCGATGACGTGGCTCGGCTGGCCGGTGTCTCGCAGCCGTACGTGATCCGGTTGTTCGGCTCCAAGCAGCGACTGTTCATTGCCACGGTCGAGCACGCCGCCGGCCGGATCGAGCAGGCGTTCCGGCGGGCGGCCGAACGACAGGCGGACCTGCCGAGCCTGGCCACCGCCTACGACGAACTACTGGCCGAGCATGACCTGCTCGCCGTGCTGCTGCACGGGTACGCGGCCAGCGCCGACCCGACGATCGGCTCGGCCGTACGCGCCTGCTTCGGCCGGATCTATCAGCTGGTCCGGGACCTGACCGGGGCGACCGCCGAGGAGACCCGCGAGTTCCTCGCCACCGGGATGCTGCTCACCGTGCTGGCGTCGATCCGCGTCATCGGGCCCGACGCGGTCGCGCCGGAAACGTGGATGTCGGAGATCGCCGCGACCATCTACAAGTCCGATCCGGAAAGCGAGTCCGAACCTGACGGCAAGGCGGCCGAACGAGCCGAAGGGTAGCGGCCGACGGCGACGCCCGGTGCCAACGACTGGGCATCATAGGTGCCGTGGTCGTCCTGCTGACCAGGATGTCCCACGTGTGCCGCCCGCTCACCGGTGCGCGACCGGAGAGGCGCGGGCAAGCATCAACCCGGAGGGCAGTCGGTCCAGGTACCAGTATCGTCGGCGTTCGATCGGGGACGGATCACTGGCGAAGGGGACCGCGGGGATGAGTACACCGCTGAGGCCGCATGATCCACGCGAGGTCGGGCCGTACGGCGACCGATTTCGGACCAGCGGGAAGATCTCCCTGGGCATCAACGGGCGCGGCGACGGCAAGGCGGCGGGCGGCTTCGGAGTGATGTTCGGCAACGTCACCGTCGCCACCCCTAGCTGATCCACCCGAGCGACCGGTCGAGGGTGTCGGCGTTGAGCCTGATGTCGGACCTCCGGGACGATGTGGTCGGGTCGGTTCGTCGACGATCCGTCAGCGGGCGTGGGTGCCGCTGGCGGCGGCACGCAGGCCGTGGTCGAGAAAGTTGATCATCCAGGTGAAGCTGTCGTCGACGGATGTGTCGATCTGGAACCCGCCGGCCGCTTCCAGGGTCGAGAACCCGTGCAGGGTGCTGCGGAGCATCCGCAGGGCGTGAATCTCCTGAACGGAGTCCAGGTGGTAGCCGCGCAGCATGGCCGCCCAGGAGGCGACGACCCGTTCGAGGGCGGGGACGAGCGGGTCGTCGGGTCCGGTCGGGCGGGCGGCATTGCCGGCCGCGTACCGGCCCGGGTGTTTCTGCACGTAGGTCCGCATCGCCTGCGCCCCGGCGGCGAGGGCATCGCTGCCGGCCCTTCCCTGGATGGCGTCGCGAATGGCGTCAGCGAACTCGGCCATGACCAGGACAGCTATCCGGTGTGCGAGATCGGCCTGGCTGGTGACGTGTTTGTAGAGCGCGGGGGTCTTGACTCCGAGCCGTTCGGCGAGCAGGCCCATGCTGAAGTTCTCGAAGCCGATGTCATCGATCAGGGCCGCGCCGGCCTCGGTGACCGACTGCGCGGTGAGCCGGGCCCTAGGCATTCGCCAGCGTCTTGTCGAGGAAGGGCCGGGCCAGCGCGAAGACCTCATCCGGCGTCTGGACGTGTGCGTAGTGACCGGCACCGTCGATGACGACGAGCTCACCGATGCCCCTGGGCAGGTCGGCGATGATCTTCTCGCCCTCGGCGCGGGGGTCGGCCCAGTCGGGGTCGAGGCTGCCCTCGATGACCAGGACCGGGCAGGTGACGTTGGCCAGCTGCGCGCCGGCGTCGGTCGGGCTGGTCTTGCACATGGCCTGCAGGACCTTCATCCGGCCGGGCTCGCTCAGCTTCGCCTCGATGCGCCTCAGCTCGGCGTCCCAGTCGGCGGGCTTGACCGGGTACGCCGCGTCGAGGTACTTCTTCCAGCTCGCCAGACTTCCCCGGATCAGGACCTGCGCCATCTGGCTGTAACCGGTCCGGAAGCGCTTCACCCGCATCAGCCCGCCGAGATCGAAGGGTTGTACGCGGGTGAACGGCGCCAGCTCGATGACGCCGTTGATCAGATCGGGCGCGGTGGCCGCCGCGATGGTCGCCGCGCCGCCGCTGATCGATTGGCCGATGATCACGGCCGGACCGCCGAGGTGGCGCACGAGGGCGACGAGGTCACCCGCGATGTCGGTGCGGCTGTAGCCGTCCCAGCCCAGGCTGGAGTCGCCGCAGCCGCGGATGTCGACGTTGGCGACCCGGTACCCGGCGCCGGCCAGGGCCGGAGCGAGGAACCGGTAGGAGTGCCGACTGTCGCCGATGCCGTGCGCCAGGACCACGAGAGGGCCCTGCCCGGACACCTCGTAGGCGAGGTTGTTGCCGGCGATGCTCAAGGACTCGGTCATGACGACCTCCCACAGGATTGGTTAATGATGCTAGCTACAGGTTAGTGGCGTTAACTAAAAGCGTCAAGCGATCTTCTTCGACGGCGCTCGCACCTCGTCTGGATGCCGGTGTCAGCGCACGGACAGCGTGCGGCTACCGAGTGCCGTGCACGGTGGGTGAGGCCTCCGCTCGCCATGGCGGCGAGGACGGCGTCGAGCAGGCCGGGAAACCTGGCATCCAGGTCGTCGCGGATCACTCGGCCCTGCCTGCGGGCGAACAGCACCCCGCTCTCGCGCAGGACGCGCCAATGATGGGTGGCTGAGGATGCGGGAACGTCCGCTCGAACTCCTGGCCGGTGAACTCTGCCCCGACCGGGGCCAGCTCGGCGAGGGTCGGTAGTGCGCCCTGCGCAAGTGCTTCGATGCGCGGCGGCGGAGGCGGGATCCTTCTCGCGCGTCAGCGCACCAGCCAGCTCGTTCTGCGCGATACCCGTGACAAACGCCGAGACGGCGCGGAATGCGACGAAGAGGTCAACGCCCTTCAGGCCGCCGCGAGCGAGTGCTGCCGCGAGCGTCTCGGTGGGGACGAGGCTGGCGCGAGACGAGGTGCGACGGGTGAGTATGAGCGGAATGACTGCCGGATGGGCGCGGTAGGTGCGCCACAGAGCGGTGGCCACGGCCCGCGTCTCGGCCAGCCAGTCGTCGGTCGGCCCGGGTAGCGCGACGCGAGCGGAGACGGCGTCGACCACAAGCTCCTCAAGCGCTTCGCGGCTCTCGACGTAGTTGTAGAGGGTCATGGGGCCGGTCTGCGGTGAGGCCGCGAGGGAGCGCATGGTGAGCCCGGCCAAACCATCCCGGTCGACGATCGCCAGCGCGTGTTGCGCGTCCGTGTCATCGTCTCCGGGCGTAATGCCGAACGAGGACTGGAGGTGGTGGAACAGATCCGTGCCGAGGGAGGAGTGGCCGACTTTGTCGCCGCCGACCTCCGCGACGCGCACTCCGCGGTAGAACTCGCGGCCTAGGCCACCCGGGCCGCCGAGTCCGCAGGCGGAACGCCCCGGCGGTCCTGGCGGATACCAGGACCCCTGGGCCTAGGTGCCTGGAACGCTCTTTCAGCGCTGCGCAGGCGCCCCGGCCACCCTCCCTCGGGCTTCGTCAGCAGCCGTGACGAGGTTGAACACCGTGTACGGGTCGTGTCCTCGGAACAGCAGTGAGATGACTAGCGCGGCCATCGCCTCCAGATGCCGGGCGTACGTGACATCGCCGACCGCCAGCGGCGCACAACCCAGATCCTCGATCAGCGCACCGACCGTGGCCCGGGCCTCCTCGTCGTCGCCGCAGAAGGGGACCACCAGCGGCCGGCCGTCGAAGGCGGGCGGGTCGAGCTGCCAGACCTTCGCCTCGCAGAGGTTGAACGCCTTCACCACCCGGGCGCCGGTGCGCTGCTGAATCTGCTCGGCCAGCGAGGTGGCGCCGGAGGTGACCGAGAAACCCGTCAACTCCACCGGGTTGGTGCAGTCGACGACGACCTTGCCGGTCAGTGCACCCCGGCCCGCCCCGGCCGCGTCGAGGACCTCCGGCACGGCCGTATACGCCACGGCCAACAGGGTGACGTCCGCCGCCTGCGCCGCGTCGGCGAGCGAACCGCTCCGCGCCCCCAGGGCGGTCGCCAGTTGCTGCGCCTTGGCGGCGCTACGTCCGCCGACCAGCACGTCGTGGCCCGCTGCCGCCCAGCGCCCGCCCAGCGTGCGTGCCATCGTGCCGGTACCCAGGATGCCGATCTTCATCATGTCCTCCGCTGTCTCGGCCGGCCGAGCGGTCCGGCAAGTGGGGAAACGATAGAGGTACCCGCCGGACACCACTGCTGAGTGGTACCACCGCTACCAGCAAATCTGCTGATCTGTTTGCCCAGGCCGCGCCGGCGGACAGTGAGACTCACCTGTCCACTGTCTGCAAGGAGTGTCCCGCGGTGTCCAATCTCGCCGAATCAGTGCCATCGGGTCGGGAAGCGACGGCGGACCTATCGCCGGCGCCTCCGTCGCGCGTGCGCGCCAACCTGCTGCTGCTCCTGCTGTGCATGGCCGAATTCATGATCGTGCTCGACTTCTCCATCACCAACGTGGCGCTGCCGACGATCCAGCGCCAGCTGTCCTTCAGCGACGGCTCGCTGCAGTGGGTGGTCAGCGCCTACGCCCTCGGCTTCGGAGGCTTCCTGCTGCTCGGCGGCCGCATCTCCGACCTGTTCGGGCGCCGCCGGCTGTTCATCATCGGCCTGGTCGCCTTCTCCGTGGTGTCGCTGCTGGCCGGCTTCGCGCAGGACGCCACCCAGCTGATCATCCTGCGCGGGCTGCAGGGCCTCGCCGCCTCCCTGGTCGCGCCGGCCGCCCTCTCCCTGCTGACCACGTCCTTCCCCGAGGGCAAGGAGCGCAACCGGGCGCTCGGCGCGTACGGCGCCGTGCTGTCCTTCGGTTTCGTCGCCGGCGTCATCCTCGGCGGCGTGCTGACCGACGCGCTGAGCTGGGAGTGGGTCTTCTTCGTCAACGTGCCCATCGGCCTCGCCACGGCCCTGTTCGCCCCGGTGCTCGTGCCCCGCCCGACCGCCGCCGCGGGCCCCCGCCCCCGGCTCGACGTGCCCGGCGCGATCACCATCACCGGCGCCGCGGTGAGCATCGTCTACGGCTTCTCGATCGCCAACACCGAGGGCTGGCTGTCGGTGAGCACCCTGGGGTCGTTCGCGCTGGGCCTGGTGCTGCTGGCGCTGTTCGTCCTGGCCGAGCGCCGTTCGGCGGAACCGCTGGTGCCGCTGGAGATCTTCAAGGTACGCAGCATCGTCGGCGCCAACGTGGTCAACGTCCTGCTGATCGGCGCCTTCGTCGGCATCACCTACGTGCTCACCCTCTATCTGCAGCGGATCAAGGACTACAGCCCGCTGGAGACCGGGCTCAGCTTCGCGGTGCTGGGCCTGACCGCCATGGTCGCCGGCTTCACCGGGGCCAAGCTGGCCGGCAAGCTGGGCCTGACCCGGGCCATGCTGCTCGGCGTCCTGCTGCAGGCGGTCGGCGCGTTCGTGGTCGCCACGCTCCCGGCCGAGAACTCCCTGGCCTACATCCTGATCGGCACCGCGCTGATCGGCTTCGGCAACGTCGCCGCGGTCGTCATGATCAGCATCACCGCCACCGCCGGCGTGGCGGACCACCAGCAGGGCCTGGCCGGCGGGCTGCTCAACACCTCGCAGCAGCTCGGCGCGGCGATCGGCGCGGCCGCCTTCGCCGCGATCGCCGCCTCGCGGACGGCGTCGCTGCTGCCGGAGGGCACCACCGGCAGCGTCAGCGATCCGGCGGCCTTGCTCTCCGGCTTCCGGTATTCGCTCGTGTGCACCGCGATCGCGGCCGTGATCGCGGCCGTGATCGGCGCCGTGATGCTCCGGACGCGCGCCGACCGCACCTCCTAAGACCGACCGATCCGGCCCTGCCGCCCGCCCCCGCGGACGGGGCCACCGGATGCGCGGCGCGGCTGCCGGCCGCGCCGCGCATCCGCGCATCCGGTCAGACCGGCGATCGGTTGGTCAGTTCCGCCGAGAGCGACCGCAGGCAGGCCCGGTTGGCCTCGTCGTACGCGGCGGGATGCGCCTGCGCCTCGCGGAGCTGGTCGAAGTAGCGTCCGGTGACGCCATCCAGATCGGCGTCGAGAGCCAGCCGGGACACGGCCTCTACCCCGTCCGCAATGGTGCTGATCGGGGTCGACACCATCTTCGTCGGCATGTACGTCGCCGGGTGTAGGGCGTTGACGGTGACTCCGCTGCCCTGAAGCTCGGCGGCCAGGTCAAAGGTGAACATGATCTGCGCCAGCTTGCTCTGGCAATATGCCCGTCGCCCGCCGTAGCCGCGAGTGAGCATGACGTCGGTGAAGTCGATGGGCGTCTGCCCGGCCGAGCTGACGTTGATGACACGGGCCGGGGCCGAGCGACGCAGCAGGTCCAGCAGCCGGTGCGAGAGCAGATAGGTGGACAGGTAGTTCACGGCGAAGCGCAGTTCGAACCCGTCGGCGCTCTCCAGGCGCGCGGTGCCACCGGGCACGTCGGCGCCGATGCCGGCATTGTTGATCAGCACGTCCAGCCGGGGCTCGGCCGCGGCGACCTGATCGGCCAGCGCGTGCACCCCGGCCAGCGAGGAGAAGTCCGCCCGGTAGCCGCGCGCCTCGCCAGAGCCGGTCGCCCGCACCTGGCGCACGGTGGCGGCGATGCGCGCGGCCGAGCGGCCGTGCACCAGCACGGTGGCGCCGCGACGGGCGAGGGCGACGGCCAGGCCGCGGCCCAGCCCGTCGGTGGCGCCGGTGATCAGCACGGTCGGCGGCTGGCGTAGTGGCATGGTGCTCGCTCCTCAACAGCTCGGCGAAGGATCCGGCGCCGGCGGCGTGCCGGAAACTGGAAGCGGGCGAGCCCCGTCATACCGACGAAGCCCGCCCGCGCGGTTCAGTGTTGCCCGGGGCGGTCCGGCCACCCAGGGCACCGTTCATCCTGGCATTGTGGGTGCCAGGTTGGTGCGTGCGGCGGTGAGCCAGACGACCGCGCCCGGGGCGATCCCGGCCCCTGCGGGCCGTCCCGCGCCCCCGTAGCGCTCGTCCGCCGTGTCCAGCAGCACCGACCACACCCGCGGGTCGGCGACCGCGTCCCAGCCGAGCGGCCGGTCAGTCAGGTTCGCCACGCAGAGCAGCACGCCGTCGCCGTGGTCGCGGGCGAACGCCAGCAGCGGCTCGCCCGGGCCGGGACGCCGCCACCACCGCACCGGCTCCGGTCCGGCGGCCACCTGCTGGCGGATCCGGTTCAGCCGGGTGACCAGCCGGCCCATCCCCCGATACAGCTCGCCGCCCGGGGCGTCGAGCAACGGCGACGGGTCCACCGGGGCCCACTCCCGCCAGGGTTCGGCGCCGCCGTGCTCCGCGCCCATGAACAGCAGGGGCACCCCGGGCGTGGCGTACTGCAACGCCAGGAGGGCCCGCAGCGCCGCGGCGGCATCCGGGCCGTCGCCGTGCACGCGACGCCACAGCGGCTCGTGCGGCGCGGTGATCTCGTCGTGGCTGACCGGCAGCACCACCGGGCGCGCGGCGGCGCGATCCACGGCGGCGGCGAGCGTTTCCCGCAGGTGCGGGCGCTGGTCCGGGCCGGCGGCGAAGTACGTGAAGGTGTCGTGCGCCCAGCCGAGGTCCCAGCACAGGTCGAAGCCGAGGCCACCGGCGTCCACCGGCTCCGTGACCCCGTCGGTCAGCCCTGCTTCCTCGGCGATCAGCAGCGCGCCGGGATGCCGGCGGCGTACCGCGCCGGTCAGCTCGCGCAGGAAGTCGATTCCGGGCCGGTCGAGCACGTCGCCGCCGGCCCACCCGCCCGGTTCGCGCAGGAAGTCGCGGCGGGTGATCGAGCTGACCGCGTCGACGCGCAGCCCGTCGAAGTGGAACTCCTCCAGCCAGTAGAGCGCGCTGGCGACGAGGAAGTCACGCACCTGCGGGCGCTGGTAGTCGAACGTCTTGGTGCCCCAGAGCGGGTGCCATGCCCGGTCCGGGTCGGACGGCTCATACAGCGCACCGCCGTCGAAGTCGGCCAGCGACCAGTCGTCCGGTGCGAAGTGCGCCGGGACCCAGTCGAGCAGCACGCCGACACCCGCGGCGTGCAGCCGGTCGATCAGGTGGCGCAACTCGTCCGCGCCGCCGAACCGTGCGCTGGGCGCGAAGTACGAACTGACCTGGTAGCCCCAGGACCCGCCGTACGGGTGCTCGGTGACCGGCATCAGCTCCACGTGGGTGAAGCCGTGCCGGCGCACGTACGGCACCAGGTCGTCGGCCAGCCGCCGGAACCCGGCGCCGGGGCGCCAGGATCCGGCGTGCACCTCATACACCGAGACCGGGGCGTGCCGCCGCGGGCGCCCGGCGAGCCAGTCCGCGTCGGTCCACCGGTGCCGCGACGGGGCCGGGACTACCGACGTGTGCGGCTCCCCGGGTACAACCTCGCGGGCCCACGGGTCGGCCTTGTGCCGGACCGTGCCGTCGCGGCCGTGAACCTGGAACCGGTAGTGGACGCCGGGCCGGGCCCGCGGCACCACCGTGTCCCAGCAACCGTCCGCCGAGCGGGTCATCGCCTCCTGGACCGGCCGGACGCCCGGGTGCCACCACACCAGATCGACGGCCTCGGCGGCCGGCGCCCACACCCGGAATCGGGTCGGCCCGCCGGCGACGTCCGGGTGCGCCCCCATCCGGCGCCACAGGGCGTCCGGCTCCGCGCGCACGGCCGGTGCGGTGCCGGCGCTCACCGCGGCGTCCCGGTGCCGAGCCGGTCAAGCGTGGCGAGCGGGATGGGCAGCCAGGCGGGCCGGACGGTGGCCTCGTAGACCACCTCGTAGACGATCCGGTCCAGCACGTAACCCTCAAGCAGTTGCCGGCTGCGCCCCGGATCGGTGCCGGTGCTGTCCGCGTACCCGGCGCACAGCGCCTCGCGATTGAGCGCGGACCACTGGCTCAGGCGCCGGACCGCGTCCGCGTCCGGCGTTTCGTCGCGCACCGGATAGTGCGTCGCATAGTCGAGGGACCGCAGCAGCCCGGCGACGTCATACAGCGGCGAGCGCGGCGCGCGGCGCTGCGCGAGAGGCCGGGCGGGTTCACCCTCGAAGTCCAGCAGCCACCAGGTGTGCGAGGTGCGTAGGAGCTGACCCAGGTGCAGGTCGCCGTGCACCCGCTGGATGGGCACCGGCGTGGACAACCCGGCGAGGCGCCGGTACCGGGCGTGCAGGAACGGGGCGTGCGGCCGCAGCGCGGGCACGACAGCGACGGCCTCGTCGAGGTGGGCGGCGAAGCCCGCGGCCACGTCTGCGGGGTCGGCGACGTCGCCACCGAAGGCGGTGCGCAGATCGGCGTGCACCTCCCCGACCGCGGCTCCGATTCGGCGGGCCTCGAACTCGAAGTCGCCGCCCGAGCGCGCCACCACCGCCGGGGCGTCGTCGGCCAGCACGTCGCGGACGCTGGCCAGGGCCATCGCCCAGCCATCCACGGCATGCGGGGCATACCCGCTGAGCATGCCGAGGGTGGTCGGCTCACCCTGCAGCTCGCCCTCCACGGCGCCGAGCAGCGGGGCGACGTGGCCGGAGCCGAGCCGGGTGAGCGCCCGGTGCAGCTCCAGGTCGAGGTTCAGCCCCGGCTCGACCTGGCGGAAGATCTTCAGGATGACCTCGTCGTCAAACACGATCGAGGTGTTGCTCTGCTCGGCGGCCAGGACCCGCACGAGCGACGGCGCCGGCGGCCCGGAGTCCGACAGGGCCGCGGTCAGCCGCGGGCCGAGCCGGTCCGGCAGGCCGGCGCCGGGCTCGGGCCGGAAGCGGGTGGTGCCGCGCTCGGCGCCACCGGCTATCGCCCGCAGCAAAGCCAGCGCGGCGGCCGGGACGGCGCCCGATGCAGCCGGGTACGGCGGTACGGCGTCGAGCCCGGGCACCACCTGGTAGTGCTGCGGGGCGCGGTCGTGGAATCGCACTTCGAGCAGGTCGAGCCGGGACGCCGGCCCGTCCCCGTCGCCGCTCAGCGGCACGGAGCCGACCGGCCGCACCTCGCGGACGGCGTGGCCCTTGGCGCGGAACCACCGTTGCTCGGGCAGCCAGGCGGCCAGGTGTGCCGCGTTGACCGGGGTGTGTGTCGGATCAGTCATCTCGACCCTCCTCGGTGGGACGCAGGGCGAACCAGTAGAAGCCGTGTCCGGGCATGGTGAGCAGATAGCTGTCGGTGCCCGGGCTGGGGAACCGCACGCCGCCGATGAGGTCGGTCAGGCGGTATCCGGCGTATGCGGACAGGTCCAGCTCGACCGGCTGGGCGAACCGCGAGAGGTTGTTGACGCACAGCACGACGTCCTCGGTGCCGTCCGCGTGGCGCGGCCGGCGCAGGTAGGCGAAGACGCTCGGGTTGGTGGCCTCCAGCTCGTGGAAGTCGCCGACGCCGAAGGTGCTGTGCCGCTTGCGGACGGCGAGCAACTGGCGGGTGAAGTGCAGCAGCGACGAGGTGTGGGCGAGCTGGTTCTCCACGTTGACCGACTGGTAGCTGTTGCTGGGGCTGAGGACCAGCGGCAGGTGCAACTGCCCGGGGTCGCACGAGGAGAAGCCGGCGTTGCGTTCCGGCGTCCACTGCATCGGGGTGCGCACGCCGTCGCGGTCGCCGAGCCAGATGTTGTCGCCCATGCCGATCTCGTCGCCGTAGTAGAGCACCGGCGAGCCGGGCAGCGACAGCAGCAGGGCGGTGAACAGCTCGATCTGGTTGCGGTCGTTCTCCAGCAGCGGTGCCAGGCGGCGGCGGATGCCGATGTTGGCCCGCATCCTCGGGTCCTTGGCGTATTCGGCGTACATGTAGTCGCGTTCCTCGTCGCTGACCATCTCGAGCGTCAGCTCGTCGTGGTTGCGCAGGAAGATGCCCCACTGCGCGCCGGAGGGGATCGCCGGCGTCTGCGCCAGGATCTCCGAGATGGGCAGCCGTGACTCGCGGCGCACCGCCATGAAGATGCGCGGCATCAGCGGGAAGTGGAACGCCATGTGGCACTCGTCGCCGCCGGTCGCCGGGTCGCCGAAATACTCGACCACGTCGGCCGGCCACTGGTTCGCCTCGGCGAGCAGCACCCGGTCCGGGTATTCGTCGTCGACCACCTTGCGCACCAGGCGCAGGAAGGCGTGGGTGGCCGGCAGGTTCTCACCGTTGGTGCCGTCGGCCTCGAACAGGTATGGCACCGCGTCCAGCCGGAAACCGTCGGTGCCCAGGTCGAGCCAGAAGCGCAGGACGTCGAGCATCGCCTCCTGCACGGCCGGGTTGTCATAGTTGAGGTCCGGCTGGTGGCTGAAGAAGCGGTGCCAGTAGAACTGGTGCCGCACCGGGTCGTACGCCCAGTTGGAGGTCTCGGTGTCGACGAAGATGACCCGCGCGTCCGAATACCGGTCGTCGTTGTCGTTCCAGACGTAGAAGTCGCCGTACGGCCCGTCGGGGTCGGTGCGCGACGCCTGGAACCAGGGGTGGCGGTCCGAGGTGTGGTTCATCACCATGTCGATGACCACCCGGATGCCCCGCTTGTGGGCCTCGTCCAGCAGGCGTACGTAGTCGTCGAGGGTGCCCAGCGCGGGGTGCACCCGGCGGAAGTCGCTGATGTCGTAGCCGCCGTCGCGCAGCGGCGAGTGCAGGAACGGCGGCAGCCACAGGCAGTCGATGCCGAGCCACTGGAGATAGTCCAGCCGCTCGGTCAGCCCGCGCAGGTCGCCCAGCCCGTCCCCGTTGCTGTCCTGGAAGGCGCGCACCAGGACCTCATAGAAGACGGCACTGCGATACCACTCGGGTTCGGGGGCGACCATGGACACCTGCGCGGCCGGTGACGTGGTGTTCATGCTTGTTCCAGGGTGAAGAATCGGGCGACCGCCACGGCGGGATCGATGCGCACGGCTGCGCTGTCATGCCAGGTGCGGCTCCGGCCGGTGGCCAGATCCCGCAGGCGCAGCGGCCGGTCGGGTGACAGGCCCAGAGCCTGGGCGTCCAGCCGCAGCGGCGCCTGCCGCCGGCGGACGGGATCGAGGGTGACGACGCACAGGACGATCTCGCCGGTGCGGTCGTCCACCTTCGAATAGGCGAGGAGCTGGTCGTCCGCCACGTCGTGGAAGACCAGTCCGCGCTGCCGGCCGAGGGCGCGGTGCCGGTGCCGCAGCCGGTTCAGCCGGGTGATCCACGGCCGCAGCGAGGGCCGGGAATCGGCGCCGGCGGGCGGGCGGTAGTGCAGTTCGTACTTCTCGCTGTGCAGATAGTCCTCCCGGCCGGGACCGGCCGGGGTGTTCTCAAACAGCTCGAAGCCCGCATACATGCCCCAGGACGGACCGAGGGTGGCGGCCAGGGCCGCGCGGATGGCGAACACGGCCGGTGGCGCGCCGGCCAGGTGCCCCGGCAGGATGTCCGGGGTGTTGACCCACAGGTTGGGCCGCAGGTGGTCGGCGTCCGCGGTGAGCTCGCGCAGGTAGCCGGTCAGCTCCGCCTTGGTGGTCCGCCAGGTGAAGTAGGTGTAGGACTGGCTGAAGCCGACCTTGGCGAGCCCGTGCAGCACGGCGGGGCGGGTGAAGGCCTCGGAGAGGAAGACGACGTCCGGCTCGGCCTGCTTGACCCGCTCGATCAGCCACTGCCAAAAGTTGAGCGGCTTGGTGTGCGGGTTGTCGACCCGGAAGATCCGGACGCCCTCGCCCACCCAGTGCAGCACCACCCGCAGGATCTCGGCGCGCAGCCCGGCCGGGTCGTTGTCGAAGTTGAGCGGGTAGATGTCCTGGTACTTCTTCGGCGGGTTCTCCGCGTAGGCGATGCTGCCGTCGGCGCGGGTGGTGAACCATTCGGGATGCTCGGTGACCCAGGGATGGTCCGGGGCGCACTGCAGGGCGAGGTCCAACGCGACCTCCAGTCTCTGGTCGGCGGCGGCCCGGACGAAGGCCCGGAAGTCCGCGGCCGAGCCGAGGCAGGGGTGGATCGCGTCGTGGCCGCCCTCCCGGGCCCCGATCGCCCACGGGGAACCGACGTCGCCGGGGGCGGCGGTCGCGGCGTTGTCCCGGCCCTTGCGCGCCAACCGGCCGATCGGGTGGATCGGTGGCAGATAGAGGACGTCGAAGCCCATCGCCGCGATGCCGGGCAGGTGGGCGGCGGCGGTGCGCAGGTCGCCATGCACCGGGCGGCCGTCCGGGCCGAGACCGCCGGTGGAGCGCGGGAACAGCTCGTACCACGCGCCGGTCAGCGCCCGCTCCCGCTCGACCAGCAGCCGCCGGGTGGGCCCGCGGGTGAGCAGCTCGCGCAGTGGGCGGGTGTCCATGATGTGCCGCACGGCGGCGTCCAGGGCGGGCTCGGTCCGCTGCGGCAGAGCGGCGTGCCGGTCCCGCAGGGCCCGTGCCGCCGCGCGCAGAAGACGGCCGTCCGCGCCCGGCACCCGGCGTGCCGCCCGCAGCAGCAGCCTTTCCCCCTCGGCCAGCTCGTTGGCCAGCTCGCCGGCCGGGAAGCCGGCGGCCAGCTTCGCGGTCAGCGCGTCGCGCCAGGTGTGCCAGGGCGCGCTGTAGGCATCCACCCGGTAGGTCCAGTAGCCGCTGTGGTCCGGGACCAGGGCGCCTGACCAGCGGTCCAGACCCGCGTCGGTCAGTTCCATCGGCCGGCGGTGCTCGCCGCGTTCGCCGGGGCGGCGCCACACCAGTTCGGCGCGGACCGCGTCGTGGCCCTCCCGGTAGACGGTCGCTCCCACGTCGACCCGTTCGCCGACGACTGCCTTGGCCGGGAAGCGGCCGGCCCCCACGGCCGGGACGATGTCCTCAATGGCCAGTCTCAGACTCACGTCTGCTCCTTCGCTGTCGGTGTGTCACCGACAGTGCGGAGCGGCGCGGGGTCACGGCCAATAACAGGTGCTCGTTGTGTCGACTACCGACACGGGCAACCCGGGGCGGGTCAGGTCGCGGCGGCCAGGAGGTCGCTCAGCGCCCGCGCGTCCGCCTCGTGCACCGGGGTCTGCAGCACCATGCAGAACTGTGGGTGCTCCACCAGCCGCAGGTGGGACAGGTCCAGCTCCAACGCGCCGGCCCGGGGGTGCGCGAGCCGGTTTACCGCCATGCTGAACTCCGCCACCGGATAGGACTCCCACCAGCCCAGGAATTCGGTGCTGTCGCGGGACAACCGGTCGACGACCTGGGCGAAGCGGGGGTCGCCCGGGTATTGCCCGGCGGCGGCCCGGAACTGCGCCACGATCATGCGGGCGGTCTCGTCCCAGTCGAGCAGCAGCCGGCGTACGCCCGGATCGCGGAACAGCAGCAGCACCAGGTTGCGCTCGTCCTCCGGGATCTCGGCGAAGTCGAGCCACAGTGCGGACTGGGCGGCGTTCCAGGCCAGCACGTCAAACCGATGGTCGATGATGTAGGCCGGGTTGGGCGTGACCGCGTCCAGCATGCGCTGCACCGCCGCCAGCACCGGCTTGTCGTCGCCCGGTGCGGGCGGCAGCGACAGGCTGGCCAGTACGAACAGGTGCCGGCGGTGCTCGTCGCCCAGCCGCAGCGCCGTCGCCAGCGCGTCGATGACCTGACGCGAGGCGGGGATGGCACGGCCCTGCTCAAGCCACGTATACCAGGTCAGGCCCACACCGGACAGCTGCGCCACCTCCTCGCGGCGCAGCCCTGGGGTCCGGCGCCGGTTGACCCCGTCGGGCAGACCCACGTCACCAGGCTTGAGCTCCGCCCGCCGTGCCCGCAGAAAGGCCGCCAGCTCCTTGCGGCGTGCCGCGTCGTCCATTGTCCTGGCCCCCATCATCGACCCACGCAGGCTTTTCCCCTGCTACTAGCAAGGCTGATACCAGTATAACTGGACCCTTGTTACAGATCGGTACCGCAATGTATATGCGGGTTTCGCCCGTAGCGAGCGCCACAACCGGCCCTAATCGATGATTTGGCAGTTCCTGGCGTGAATGCGCAAGTGCTTCACCGGCTCCGTGAGTCATGTTCAACTGCGATTCCGTGTAGTCGCTGAACTTGTTCGCGAAAGGGGCCGCAGTCATGGCTTCCGGCGCAGTCCGTCGCTTAACTCGGAAGGGCAAGGCGAACAACAGAGCCGCCGACGAACGCAGCGGCGAGGTTGTCCAGTTCGCACAAACCCAAAGGGAGCTCTAATGAGCAGACGGATTCTCGTCGTACTCTCCGAGTACGGCTACTGGGCGGAGGAACTGGTCGGGCCGGTCGAGGCATTCGACAGCGCCGGCTACCAGGTCACCTTCGCCACGGCGAACGGGCGCCGGGCGCACGCACTGCCGCCGAGCCTGGACCCCGACTACATCGACCCCCCGCTGGGCCGCTCGGTCACCACCGTGGACATGGCGAACCGTGGTCGCCGGCTGGACGAGTCGTCCCGGCTGGACAACCCGCTGAGCATCGCGGATCTGATCCCCGAACGCCCGTATCTCAGCTCGCTCAACCCGCTGCGCCGGCTCGAGGAATACTACCGCGAGCTCAGTGCCTCGGTCGGTGACCTGGTCGCCAGCTTCGACGCCCTGGTGCTGGTCGGCGGCAGCGGACCGATCGTCGACATGGCCAACAACGAACGCCTGCACGAGGCCGTACTCGGTTTCGTGGCCGCGGACAAGCCCATTCTCGCGGAATGCTACGGCGTTACGGTGCTCGCCTTCGCCCGGGACCTGGAGACGCGGGCCAGCATCATCGCGGGCAAGCATGTGACCGGGCACCCCAAGGAGTACGACTACAAGGACGGGACCGGCTTTCTGGGCGTCGACTTCAACATGGGCCCGCCGCCGTACCCGCTGGAGTACATCCTGCGCGACGCCACCGGACCGGACGGACAATTCCACGGCAACGTCGGCAAGGAACTGTCGGTCATCGTCGACTACCCCTTCATCACCGCGCGTTCGACGCCGGACTCGGCGCTGGCCGGCGCCAAGCTGGTCGAGACGCTGGAGCAGGGATTGCGGCGGGACGGCTGGTGAGCACGGCGGGCACGGGCCACGGTCCGGCCGTACGGCCGCGGACCGGCAAGGCGGCCCTGGTGGAGCAGTTCGCCGCGGACGGCCTGACCTACATGTTCGGCAATCCGGGCACCGTGGAACAGGGGCTGATCGACGAGATCGCCAACTCGGAGATCGACTACCTGCTCACTCTGCACGAGTCGGTGGCGGTGGGCATGGCCGACGGGTACGCCCGAGCCACCCAGCGCCCCGCGCTGGTCCAGCTCCACAGCGGCGTCGGGCTCGGTAACGGCATCGGCATGCTCTACCAGGCCAAGCGGGGAGGGTCGCCGCTGGTGGTGCTAGCCGGCGAGGCCGGAGTGCGGTACGACGCGATGGACTCGCAGATGGCCGCCGACCTGGTCGCCATGGCCCGTCCGGTCACCAAGTACGCGACCCGGGTGATCGACCCGGCCTCGCTGCTGCGGGTGATGCGGCGGGCCGTGAAGATCGCGATGACCCCGCCCCGGGGCCCGGTGCTGGTCGTGGTGCCGGCCGACGTGCTGGACGCCATCGTCACCGATCCCGTGGTGCCGACGGTCATCCCGGACACCCGGGTGCTGCCCGAGCCCGCCGTGCTCGCCGCGGCCGCCGAGATCCTGGCCGCCGGCCGCCGCCCGCTCGTGCTCTTCGGCGACGGCGTCGCCACCAGCGGCGCCCAACGGGAGTTGGCCGCGGTCGCCGAGCTGCTCGGCGCGCCCATGTGGGGAGTGAACTCCTCGGAGGTCAACGTCGACAGTGGGCATCCGCTGTACGGCGGGCAGCTCGGGCACATGTTCGGCGCGGACAGTGCCCGGACGGTGGCGGACGCCGACACGGTGCTCATCGTCGGCACCTACGTCTTTCCCGAGGTGTTCCCGGAGCTGACGAGCCCGTTCGCGCCGGACGCCCGGATCGTGCACGTCGACCTGGACGCGTACGAGATCGCCAAGAACCACCCGGTCGAGCTCGGTGTCGTGGCCGACCCGAGGCTCACCCTCGCCGGCCTCGCCGCCCGGTTGGACCGGCCGGGCCGGCAGCGACCACCGCGCTGGGACGGCGCGGCGCCGCCCGGCGACCAACCGGGCGCCGGCACGGGACTGATGAATCGGTTCGTCGAGACGCTGGTCCGCCGGGCGCCGGACGACCTGGTGATCTTCGACGAGGCGCTGACCGAGTCGGGCCCGCTGGCGGTGCACGCACCGCCGCGGGTGCCGGGCCGATTCTTCCAGACCCGGGGCGGTTCGCTCGGGGTCGGTATCCCCGGTGCGCTCGGCGTCAAGCTGGCCCGCCCGGGTCAGCAGGTGGTCGGCTTCACCGGCGACGGCGGCAGCATGTACACGATCCAGGCGCTGTGGACGGCCGCTCGGCACGACATCGCCGCCAAGTTCGTGATCTGCAACAACCGTCGTTACCGCCTGCTCGACCTCAACATCGAGCAGTACTGGCGGGATGAGGGCATCCCCGCCCATCTACACCCGGGGGCGTTCGACCTGTCCCGGCCCGCCATCGACTTCGCCGCGCTCTCCCGCTCGCTCGGGGTGCCCGCTCAGCGGGTGAGCACCCCGCAAGAGGTGCCGGCCGCGGTCGAGGAACTGCTCGCCACCCCCGGCCCGTTCCTCATCGATCTGGTCACCGACTGACCACCAGCACCCGAAGGAGCAGACCATGCCCGACGCCCTGAGCGTCGAATCTGTCCGCCGGCTCGTCCAGGAGTGGTACGACGCCCTGGACCGGCACGACCCGCTCGATGCCGTGTTGCCGTACCTGGCCGACAACGGCCTCACCATGCAGTTCCCAGAGGCGACCCTGCGCACCGAGGACGACTTCGGCGGCTGGTATGACACCGTCACCCACCGGTTCTTCGACGAGATCCACGAGGTCAAGCGGGTCGACGTCGAGCTGCTCTCGCCGCTGCACGCCGACGTCTCGGTCCTGGTCAACTGGCAGGCCCGGGTGTGGAACCCGCCCGCGGCGACCAGCGAGTGGCTCGGCTTCGACGCCAGCCAGACCTGGTCGGTTGTCCTGCAGGACGGCCAGCCCCGGATCCGTTCCTACGCGGTGGACGACCTGGCCCCGATGCCCGGTTCCGCCCAGCTCTGACCGCCGCGCCCGCGGCGGCACCCCTTCCGGTACCCGCGCACCGCGGGACCACCGAGCACCACGAGACAAGGAGACCACCATGTCCGAACTCACCCCGCAGCGCGTCAAGGACGCCTACGACGCACTGATGTCCGGCGACCGAGCCCGGGCCGCCGAGTACTGGGACCCGGAGGTCCGCTTCCTGACCCCCGGCAACCACCAGTACGCCGGCTGGCACGAGGGCCTCGAGACCTTCCTCGACTTCATCGACAAGGTGCAGGAGGCCTCCGGCGGCTCGTTCGTCATCGACCCGGTCACCATCCTGGTGAACGACGAGGGCTACTCCATCGACGTGAACCGGACCTCCGGCACCCGGGCGCACGCCGCGGCCGGTGCCGAGTCGCCGTTCGAGCGGCTGCAGATCGAGGGCCTGCACCTGCTCAAGTGGGTCAACGGGCGGATCGTCGAGGGCCGCGGCGCCATCTTCGGCGACGGCGTGACCAACTTCAACCAGTGGTGGTCGCCGGTCGGCTCGGACGGCCGCCGGGTCACCGTCTGATCTCCTCCCGCACAGCCGGGCCGGCCGCCGGACGGCGGCCGGCCCGGCCCTTCCCCGAAAGATCACGATGACCACACACGGATACCACCCGCAACGCGGTCGCCTCGTCGGGCGCCGAATCGGCATCCTGCTCGAAAGCGACTACGTCGAGCCGGAAATCTCCTACTACCGCCTGCGATTCGCCGAGGAGGGCGCCGAGGTCGTCCTGCTCACCCGGCTGTGGGGCAACGACTCGCTGACCTTCACCGGTCACGAATACCGGGCGCCGCTGACCGTCGACGGCGACCTGGAACGCCTCGACTTCGCCGAGATCGCCCGGCTCTCCGCGCTGATCGTGCCGGCCGGCATGGTCGCGGACCGGCTCCGCTACACCGAGGACGTCGATCGCCCGGCACCGGCCGTGCAGTTGCTGCGCCGCGCGTTCCGGCTCCCCCACCTGGTCAAGGGCTTCATCTGCCACGGCCTCTGGCTGATGTCGACCGCCCCCGAGCTGATCGAGGACCGCTCCGTCACCTGCCACAACAACCTGGTCGGCGACGTACGCAACATGGGCGCGAACTACGTCGGCAGCGACGTGGTCGTCGACGGCGACCTGGTGACCGGTCGCACCGTCGAGCAGGCCCACGTCTTCGCCCGCACCGTCATCGACCGCATTCTCGCGACCGAGGAGATCCTGCCGTGACCCGCTTCTCGCACGTGGCCCTGAACTGCCGCCGACTCGGCGACACCGAGGAGTTCTACACCCGGTGGTTCGGCTTCCGGCGCACCCAGCACTTCGACCTCGGCGGCAGCCAGATCGTCTTCCTGCGCTCCGGCGACGTCTACCTGGAGCTGTTCGGCCCGCGCGAGCCGGTGCAGGAGGCGGGACAGCCCACGGCCGACGGGCCGCCGGCTCCCGGGACGGTGCGCCACATCGCGTTCCAGACCGCGGACGTCGACGAGTTCGTGCGGGCGATGGGCCCCGCCGCCCGGATCACCCTGGGGCCGCTGGACTTCGACGGCTTCATCCCCGGTTGGCGCACCGTCTGGCTCGCCGACCCGGACGGCGTCGTGGTCGAGGTCAGTCAGGGCTACCGGGACCCTCAGCCGGGCCAAGGCGGTCACGGTGAGCGCTGAGCCACTCGCCACGCGCACCATGTCCGACACCGTCGGCGGGTACGTCGTGGCCGGTGACGGCAGCCGGATCCGGGTGCGCACCTTCGGCGGCGACATCGTATCGCTGCACCTGACCGACACCACAGATGCCCGGTTGCTACACAACCTGGGCTCCGAACGGGTCTCGGTCACCGGGCGGCTCGGCGACGAGCTGGTGCCGGGCCGGCTGATCTTCGCCTACGGCCCGGTGTACGTCGAGGCCGGCTCGGTGCGCCACACTCCACAGGAGATCGTGGTGGTCGGTAGCGCCACTGAGCCGTACCTGTTCGAGCGGCCCGGGTGGTGGGTCGGCCAGCTCCGGTCACTGGCCGAGTTCTACCGCCGGGCGCAGTTCGGGACGGGGCCGGCCGACTTCGCCGCCTACCGCACCGGCGTCGACCTGGCCGGGGCCCGGCTGACCGGGGACCGCCAGGAGACCGACACGCTCGCCCGCCTGGTGTACGGGATGGCGACCGCCTACCTGCTCACCGGGGACGCCGACTTCCTGGACGTGGCCGAGCGCGGCGCTGAATACCAGCAGCGGCACCTGCGGGTGGTGGATCCCGCGCGTGCCGTCACCTACTGGCAGCACGCGTTGGACGTGGGTCCCGGGCCACGCCGCGCCGTGCTTGCCTCCGAGTTCGGCGACGACGCCGGCGCCTTGGCCGCCTACGAGCAGATCTACGCGCTCGTCGGGCTGGTGCAGACCTACCGGGTCACCGGCGATCCGGCGCTGCTGGCCGATATCGAGGGCACAGTCCGGCTCTTCGAGACGGTCTACGCCGACCCCCGACGAGGTGGTTACTACTCGCATGTGGACCCGGTGGATCTGGACCCGCACGCCGCCTCGCTGGGGCCGAATCGGTCCCGGAAGAACTGGAACTCCGTCGGCGACCACGCACCCGCCTACCTGTTCAACCTCTACCTGGCGACCGGCGAGGAACGCTACCGGCGGATGCTGGAACACACCTTCGACATGATCGTGGAGCACTTCCCCGATCCGGCGGGGCTGCCGCTGGTCCGGGAACGCTTCCATGAGGACTGGACGCCGGACACCGGGTGGGGATGGCAACAGGACCACGGCGTGGTCGGCCACAACCTGAAGATCGTCTGGAATCTTCACCGGATGCAGGCGCTGGTGGGCAAGGCCGAATACCGGGCGGTTGCCGCCCGGCTCGCGGCGGACCTGCCGGCGATCGGCCGAGACCCCTACCGCGGCGGCTGGTACGACGTGCTGCACCGCCGGCCACACCGCGGCCGGCACGAGTTCGTCTGGCACGACCGCAAGGCGTGGTGGCAGCAGGAACAGGCCATCCTCGCGTACCTCAGCGGCGCCGCACACCACGGGCCGGTCGGGCCGGACGGCCTCGACCACCTGCAGCACGCGCGCGAGGCCGCGGCGTTCTACAACGCCTTCTTTCTCGATCAGGAGGCCGGCGGCGTGTATTTCGCGGTGCAGGCCGGGGGCATCCCGTATCTGCGCAGCGGCGACGAGCGCGCCAAGGGCAGCCACTCGATGAGTATGTATCACTCGGCCGAACTGGCCTATCTGGCCACCGTGTACGGCGACCTGCTGGTGCGCGGGGAACCGCTCAACCTGTGGTTCAACCCGCGACCCGACGCCCGCTTCCCGGACGGATTGCTGCGGGTGGCCCCAGATGTGCTGCCCCGGGGCCGGGTGCGGCTGGAGCGGGTGCGGATCGACGGCACCGACTTCACCGACTTCGACCCCGCGGCGCTGCTCGTGCGGCTGCCCCGCTCCGCGCACCGGCTCACCGTGCAAGCCACCCTGCGAGCGGTCGACCGTGGCCGGTGACGGGGGCCTGCGGTCGCGGCCCGGCACCGCAGGCTTCGGTGGCACCCGACTGCTGGCCGGGGGCGTGGAGTTCACCGTGCCGGCCGGCGCCGCCCGGCAGACCTCGCTGGTCCTGGTGGACCCGGACGAGGGACGCCGGCTGACCGAGGTGCCGATGCCGGACGTCCGCCACGACGGCGGCCTGCTCAGCGTCGTCGTCCTCGGGCTGGCCCCCGACCTGGTCGACTACCACTACGTCCAGGACGGCCGGGCGGTGCTCGACCCGTACGCCCGGGTGTTGCTGCGGAGCCCGGACGGCCCGGACGGATGGCGCTGCCGGATCACGCCGGGGCGTGCCCCGGCCCTGCCCGGTGCCGGCACGCCGGTGCCGGACGGTCCGGTGGCCACGGCGGCGCTGAGCACCGGTGGGTATCGGGCGCTCGCGGACCGGATCCCAGAGTTCCTCCGCGACGGCGTCCGAGCGGTGGTGCTCACCGGTGTGCTCGCCGCCGACCATCACCGCTTCGCGCCCGGCGCCGGCGGGCTCCCGGTGGGCCTGTTCGCCGCCGCCGGCCCGGGCGACCGGCCGGACGGGGAGTGCCGGGCGCTGATCCGCCACCTGCGCGATGCCGGACTGGCAGTGCTGCTCGACATCAGCTCGGCGGCGCGCATCGCGGAGGGTGACGGGTGGTTCCTGCGGGAGGCGCTGCGGTGTTGGGTGCACGACTACGGAGTGGATGGATTGCATCTGCCGGACAGTGTCGTCCCGGCCGGCCGGGAGCGGGACGTGGCCGAGGTGGTGCGGTCGGACCGGCTTCTCGCCGACCGGATGTCGCTGGGTGCCCTTCGCGACGACGACGGCCGCACCGGTGCGACAGGCCCGGCAGGCGATGACGGGGACGCCCTTGCGGAGCGTGACAACAGGTATCGCCGGTAGTGACGAAGAGACGCGGCCATGGAACGCCGACAACGTTTTGTAATCATTGCGCCTCACGCTGCCATATCGATGAACATTGTGACCGGCGAACGAGAGACAGGTACCACGATGCCCTATCACCCATGGACCGAGACGGCCCTGTTACCGGCGCGCGACGGTCTCACCCGGTTCGCGCACCAGATCATGGCCGAGATGCCCCGCGCGGACCAGCGGCGCTGGGGCGAGACGTACATACGCGGCCTGCTGCTGGGCAACGGCCGGCGTTCGGTCCGAAGCATCGCGGAGGGTGCTGACACCCCGGACGCCGTCCAGTCTCTGCAGCAGTTCGTGAACCAGAGCCCCTGGGACTGGGCCCCGGTCCGCCGCCGGACAGCCCGCTACGTCGACGAGCGCATGACCACGCACGCGTGGCTCATCCGCCCCATATACATCCCCAAGCGGGGTGGCCAGACCGCCGGTGTCGCCCGCCGCTACGTCCCCCAGACCGGCCGCACCCTCAACTGCCAGTACGGCCTGGGCCTGTTCTTATCGGACGCCGAGACGAGCGCGCCCGTCGACTGGCGGCTGGTGCTGCCTTCACCGGCCGGGACCGGGGCGCGCTCGTGGCTCCCTGGCCGCAGAGAAGCGGGCCCGAGCGAGCAGACCGAGTGGGGCCACGTGCTCGCGATGGCCGACGACGTGGCGGCGGCGGTACCAGTGCGTCCACTGCTGGTCGGGCTGCGGCACGTCACCGGCGTGGAACGACTGGTACAGGGCTTGCGGCAGCGCGGCCTGCCGTTCGTCGTCGAAGTCAACGGCAGCATGCCGGTGCTCCGCCAGCAGGCCCAGCCGTCGCTCCCGGGCGGGGCGAGGCTCGGGCTGACCCAGATCCGCTCGCTGGTGCAGGAGACGACCGCGCGCCGGCAACCGATCATGTGGCGGCAACTGCACGACGCCGCCCTGCGCCGCTCGTATGTCACCACGGTGCCGGTCCGGCTGCCGGGCACCGTGGCCGGCTCCGGCGGCGGGGTCGACTGCCTGCTCGTGGCCGTCTGGTCAGCGGCGGCATCGGGCGCGGCCAACTTCTGGCTGACCGGCCTGCCGGAGTCGCAGGTGGGTCACGTGCT
The DNA here is from genome assembly GCF_040648675.1 of Micromonospora sp. NPDC049101. Taxonomy (NCBI): domain Bacteria; kingdom Bacillati; phylum Actinomycetota; class Actinomycetes; order Micromonosporales; family Micromonosporaceae; genus Micromonospora; species Micromonospora sp. NPDC049101. The sequence goes on from NZ_JBEZED010000018.1 coordinate 81,949, forward strand.
CACCCTGGCCCAGCTCGCCGCGCGCCGCGAGCGGGATGTCGACACCCTGAGCGAAGGGTACGGCCTGCTGGACTTCGAGGGCCGCTCGTCGCGCGGCTGGCACCACCACATGACGCTCGTGTCGGCCGCCTACGCCTTCGCCCAGCTGGAGATCCGCTCCCAGCAGCAGGAGCAGCAGGCCGGCTGAGCGCGGGCGCCCGGGCGCCCGGGCGCCGCGACCGGACCGGACCGGCAAACGCCGGTCGCGGCGTCCGAGGCCAGCTCATCCGAAGGACAAGACCGTCCGGTGCTGCACCAGCTCGCCGGCCGGCGGCGTGCTGCCGGCCGGCCGGGTGGCCAGCCAGACGACGTCTCGGGCCGCCTCGTCCGGGCTCTGCGCCGACGACATGTCATCGAACCAGGGGCGGGAGGCATCGGTGTCGACCAGGCCGGGACACACCGCGCCGACGTAGACGTCGCGCCCGGGCCGGTCGCGCTCCACCATCCGAGCGGCCACCCGGGCCGACGCCACCTGGCCGACCTTCGACGGAATGTTGATCCAGCCCGGCCAGCCCCGGGCGTCGGCCTCGCCCTTCTGCACCAGGCGGACGTATTCGTCCATCACGTCTTCGATGTCCTCCAGGCTCATCCGGTCGGTGTCGAAGGCGCTCCACAGCGGTCTGGGCAGGTGCCGCCGCGAGCCGAACGCGCTGGCCACCACGAGCAGCCGGGCGTGCTCGTTGAGGATCGGCAGGAAGTGGTGGAGCATGCGATATGTGCCGTGGTTGTTGGTGTCCACGAACTCGGCCACCTGCTCGGCAGGGGGCAGGTCCCGCGAGATCCGGGCCGCGGCATTGGAGATCAGCACGTCCAGCCCGCCGTGCCGCTCGCGAATCATGTCGGCCGCCGCCGCGACGCTGGCCTCCACCGTCACGTCCAGCGGGTGCAGCCGCGGGGCGAGACCCTCGGCACGCAACAGCTCCACCGCCTGCTCACCACGCGCCGGGTCGCGAGCCGTCAGGTAGACCTGCGCCTCGGGCCCCAACTCCCGGCACAGCCCTCGCACCAGGGCCAGGCCCAGCCCTTGATTGCCGCCCGTCACCAACGCGACTGCCATCTGCCGTTCTCTCCCATCGCGCCGCCACATCCGTCTCTTCCACGGTAGACGGCGCACGATTACTCCGAGGTAACCGCGACGGCACCGGCCTGCTCCCCCTGGGCCTGCAGCACGTCCGATCCGTGCTGCTCGGCCCAGCGAGACAGCATCTCCACCGGCTCGACCAGGGTCTGCCCCAGCGGGGTCAGCTCGTATTGCGCGATTGACGGCTGCTCGGGCAAGGCCGAGCGTCCGACCAATCCGTGCCGCTGCAGTCGCCGCATCGTCTGGGCGAGCACCTTGGACGACACGCCACCGATCAGCGCCTTCAACTCGTTGTGCCGCCGGGGACCCTGACTGAGCCCGTAGATGACCACTACGGACCACTTGTCCGCCACCAGCTCGATAGCCAGCCGTGCCGGGCAGTCCGCCAGGAAGACGTCGCCCGGCCGCATGAATACGCCCACGCAGGCATAGTACCCGCAGCCCGAGAGAAGCGTGTTGCCAAAGTCACTCTCCGGAGTGGAGGGGGGCCCGCCTCGGCCATGCCTGGTCGGGCAGCGGTCGTGCCGTAGACCCGGCGCAGCATCGAGTCGATATTCACAAAGGTCAGCACGCCGGCGTCGGCCAGGTGACCGAGGCGTTGTTGGTGACCCGCGCGGTGGACAGCACGCTGCCGACGGGGTGTCGCCCTGGGCGCCGGGAGACGGCATGCGGACGACCCCGCGCCACCTAGTGCGTGATCCATGCGTGATCGACGGTCCTGGCGTGGGTCAAGCCTGCCTGGCACTGGCCGACAGGAACCCGGGTCTGGCAACGCCATTAATAGTGCTTTGTTAAGTTGTTCTGGTGTGTCGCTTGTAGGGCTATTTGGGTTGTGTTTGGCGTCCCAGACGCGGGCGGCGGAGGTTGTGAACACCGCGATCGGGACGGCCTTGACCGGTCGTCGGCTTTGACCGTCGATCACTAATCTCGGTGCCGTGGAATGAATTTTTTCCATACCTTGAACCCCATCTCTTGAGTGATATAGAGGATTCGACACCTGTCTTTTGCTGACGTCATTGAGTAATCTCTTCCTAATCGGCAACTATTGATCTCTCGTCGTGGGCGAGTGGACGAACGAGTGCCGATCGGAGGGAGGGGGAGAGTGAATCTCCCGAGGAAAGTGGCTGTGGTGGGCGCTGCCGCGACGCTGCTCCTGACGGCCGCCACGCCGGCCGTGGCGGCCGAACCGGAGGGCGTCATCCGTAGTGCCGGCGGCGCCACGGCTGTCGTCGACAGCTACATCGTGGTGTTCAAGGAGAGCGCGGTGAGCCGGGCGCAGGTCGGCGCCACGGCCAGCAGACTGGCTGGCCAGCACGGTGGAGCGATCGCTCGGACCTACGCCACGGCACTACGCGGCTTCGAGATCACGGCCGGCGCAAAGACGGCGGCCAGGATCGCCGCGCACCCCGACGTCGCGTACGTCGAGCAGAACCACACGGTCCGGATCTCCGGCACTCAGCCGAACCCCCCATCCTGGGGTCTGGACCGGGTCGACCAGCGCAACCTGCCGGTCGACAGCTCGTACACCTATCCGAACACGGCGACCAACGTGCACGCGTACATCATCGACACCGGCATCCTGTTCTCCCACAACGACTTCGGCGGCCGGGCCACCAGCGGCTACGACGCGGTCGACGGCGGCTCCGCCGACGACTGCAACGGGCACGGCACGCACGTCGCCGGCACCGTCGGCGGTTCCTCCTACGGCCTGGCCAAGGGCGTGCAACTGGTCGGCGTACGGGTGCTCAACTGCTCCGGCAGCGGCACCAACGCCGGTGTGATCGGCGGCGTCGACTGGGTCACCGCGAACGCGATCAAGCCGGCCGTGGCGAACATGAGCCTCGGCGGCGGTGCGAACGCGTCGCTCGACACGGCGGTCCGCAATTCGATCAACTCGGGCGTCACCTACGGTCTCGCCGCCGGCAACGACAACGGCGCCAACGCCTGCAACACCTCGCCGGCCCGGACGACGGAGGCGATCACGGTCGGCTCGACCACCAGCACCGACGCCCGGTCGTCATTCTCCAACATCGGTACCTGCCTGGACATCTTCGCGCCCGGCTCGTCGATCACGTCGGCCTGGTACACCAACAACACCGCGACCAACACGATCAGCGGCACCTCGATGGCCACCCCGCACGTGGTCGGCGCCGCAGCCCTGGTCGCCTCCGCCAACCCCACCTGGACCCCCCAGCAGGTCCGGGACTACCTGGTGAACAACGCGACAAACAACGTGGTGACCAACCCCGGCACCAATTCCCCGAACAAGCTGCTCTACGTGGTCAACGACGGCACTCCACCGGCCAACGACTTCTCCGTCGGGGTGTCGCCGACGGCCGGGTCGACCGCGCCGGGCGGCTCGGTCAGTGCCACCGTGAGCACCGCGACCACCAGCGGCTCGGCGCAGTCGGTGAGCCTGTCGGCGAGCGGGCTGCCGAGTGGCGCCACCGCCTCGTTCAGTCCAGCCACTGTCACCTCGGGCGGCTCGTCCGTGCTCACCATCGCCACCTCGGCGAGCACTCCGTCCGGCACCTACAGCGTCAGCGTCACCGGTACGGGCACCGCGGGTGCGCGCAGCGCCACGTACTCGTTGACGGTGACCGGCTCGGGTGGCGGCGGCTGCTCGGGCACCAACGGCACCGATGTGGCGATTCCGGACAGCAACACGGCGGTGACCAGCGGTATTGTCATCGCCGGCTGCGACCGTAACGCCTCCTCGGCGTCCACGATCGCGGTCAATATCGTGCACACCTTCCGTGGTGACCTGATCATCGACCTGGTGGCACCGGACGGTACGGCCTACCGGCTGAAGAACCAGGGCTTCTTCGACGGTGCCGACAACGTCATCGCCACCTACACCGCGAATCTCTCCTCCGAAACGGCGAACGGCACGTGGCTGCTTCGAGTGCGTGACGTCTTTTCCGGTGACACCGGCTACATCAACACCTGGACCCTGACGCTCTGAGACGTGACAAAGGGCCCTTTCCGCTCCGATTTCCGGTGGCGGGAAGGGCCCTTTCCGTAGGTCAGTTGGTGTCGACGATCATTCCGGCGGCGATGGTGCGGTTGGTGGTTTCGTCGATGAGGATGAAACCGCCGGTGGTGCGGTTACGCCGGTATTCGTCGGCGAGGAGCGGGACGGTCGTACGCAGGCGGACACGGCCGATTTCGTTGAGTCCGAGTTCGGTGGCGGCCTCGTCACGATGCAGCGAGTTCACCTCGAGCCGGTAGTGCAGTTCGCGGACCACGGTCCGGGCGGTGCGGGTGGTGTGCTTGATGGCGTACATCGCGCCGGGGCGCAGCGGGGTGCTCTCGTCCATCCAGCAGATCATCGCCTCGATGTCCTGCGCGACCGCCGGGCCGTTGTTCGGCCGGCAGATCAGGTCCCCCCGGGAAATGTCGATCTCGTCGGTCAGCCGGACCGTGACGGACATCGGCGGATACGCCTCGGTGACCGGTCCGTCCGCCGTCTCGATCCCCGCCACCCGGGAGGTGAGCCCGGAGGGGAGAACCAGAACCTCGTCCCCCGGCTTCAACACACCCGAAGCGACCTGCCCGGCGTAACCCCGGTAGTCGGTGATCGTGGTCGACTGCGGGCGGATCACATACTGCACCGGGAACCGGACGTCGACCAGGTTCCGGTCGGAGGCGATGTGCACCCGCTCCAGGTGGTGCAGCAGCGACGGGCCCTCGTACCACGGAGTGTGCTCCGAGCGCGTCACGATGTTGTCGCCGTGCAACGCCGAGACCGGGACGACGGCGAGATCCGGCACCTCCAACTTCGCCGCGAACGCCGTGAACTCATCCGAGATCCGCTCGAACACCTCCTGCGACCAGTCCACCAGGTCCATCTTGTTCACACACAACACCAGGTGCGGCACCCGCAGCAACGAACACAGGAACGCGTGCCGGCGGGACTGTTCGACCAGACCCTTACGGGCGTCGACCAGGATCAACGCCAGGTCGGCGGTGGAGGCACCGGTGACCATGTTCCGGGTGTACTGGGTGTGGCCCGGTGTGTCGGCGATGATGAACTTCCGCCGGGGTGTGGCGAAATACCGGTACGCCACGTCGATCGTGATGCCCTGCTCCCGCTCCGCCCGCAGGCCGTCGGTCAGCAACGCCAGATTCGTGTACTCGTCGCCCCGGGCCGCACTGACCGCCTCCACCGCCGCCAACTGGTCGGTGAACAACGACTTCGTGTCGTAGAGCAATCGGCCGATCAGCGTGGACTTACCGTCGTCGACGCTGCCCGCCGTCGCGAACCGCAACAGGTCCATCGCCCGCCCCTCGGGCGCCGCGCCCTCGGCCACCGGAACCGCGGTGCTGCTCATCAGAAGTAGCCTTCCCGTTTGCGGTCTTCCATCGCGGCCTCACTCACCCGGTCGTCACCCCGGGTCGCCCCGCGCTCGGTGATCCGGGTCGCCGCGACCTCCTCGATCACCAGGTCCACCGTGTCCGCCTCGGACAGCACCGCCGCCGTGCACGAGGCGTCACCGACGGTCCGGTACCGCACCCGCGCCTTGAACGGCTCCTCCGACCCTCGGGGCGCGATGAACTCGTTCACCGCGTAGAGCATCCCGTCGCGTTCGATCACCGTACGTTCGTGGGCGTAGTAGATCGACGGCAGAGCCAACCGCTGCCGGGCGATGTAGTGCCAGATGTCGAGCTCGGTCCAGTTCGACAACGGGAACACCCGGATCGACTCACCCCGGTGGTGGCGCCCGTTGTACAACGACCACAACTCCGGCCGCTGGTTCTTCGGATCCCACTGACCGAAGTCGTCCCGGAAGCTGAACATCCGCTCCTTGGCCCGGGCCTTCTCCTCGTCCCGCCGCGCCCCACCGAACGCCGCGTCGAACCGGTACTTCTCCAGCGCGGCCAACAACACCGGCGTCTGGATGCGGTTGCGCGTCCCGTCAGCGGGCTCGCGGACCAGGCCCGCCTCCAGCGCCTCCGGCACGCTCGCCACCACCAACTGCAGGCCGAGCTCCGCCACCTGCTGGTCCCGGTAGTCCAACACCTCGTCGAAGTTGTGCCCGGTGTCGACGTGCAGCACCGGGAACGGGATCTGGGCCGGTGCGAACGCCTTCTGCGCCAGCCGCAGCATGACTATCGAGTCCTTGCCACCCGAGAACAGCAGCACCGGGCGTTCCAGCTCGGCCACCACCTCGCGTATGACGAAGATGCTCTCCGCCTCGAGCGCGTCCAGATGCGACACCTGGTACGCCGCCGGAGTGGTCATGTCCACCGTCTCCATCGGGGGTCAGCCGGCTGCCGTTGCCGGCGTGCGGGTCAGGTGTTGCCGCAGCGCGGCGAGGAGCGGGGTGGCCAGTTCCGGCTGGCACACGACCAGATCCGGCAGCCGCGGATCTGCCTCGTTGTAGCTCAACGCTGATCCATCGATGCGGGAAGCGTGCAGTCCCGTGGCCGTCGCCACCGCCACCGGCGCCGCCGAATCCCACTCGTACTGACCGCCCGCGTGCACGTACGCGTCGACCTCGCCACTGATCACTGCGGCGATCTTCGCCCCCGCCGACCCCATCGGGACCAACTCCGCCCCGACCTGGGCCGCCAACTCGGTCAGGAACGCCGGCGGCCGACTCCGACTCGCCGCCAACCGGATCGTCCGACCGCTGAGCGTCGTCGGCGGGGGTGGGGGTGTCTCGGTGCCGAGGGTACGGTGCTGGGCCGGCAGGGCGATGGCCCCTGCGACGAGGCGGTGCTCCGTCAGCGCGTTCCGTTGCCAGAGTGCGACATGCACCGCCCAGTCCGTCCGGCCCGGCTCGGAGAACTCGCGGGTCCCATCCAACGGGTCGATGATCCATACCCGGTTGGCGGCCAGCCGCTCCGGCGGGGGGCCGGCCGCATCCGTGGCCCAGGCCTGCCGTGCGCCGTCGTCCTCCTCCGAGAGCACGGCGTCGGCGCTTCTGCACCGGGCCAGTTCGTCGCGCAGCAGTTGGTGCGACGCCCGGTCACCCGCGCGCTTCAACGCGACCGGGTCGGCGTGACCGTGTTCGGCGCGGACGCGCAGCAGCAACCGGCCGGCCCGCTCGGCCAGCCAGGCGGCGAACGCGCCATCCGACGCGGGGGCTTCGGACCTGGGGGGTTCCAGCACGTTCATCGACGAGCACCTCCGGTAGACGCGTGGACCGTGCCGTTCACTGGACGGCACGCCGACTGAAGCTTCGTACGCTGGTGACCGTGACCATCGCGGCCACCCCGGTCAGGACCAGCAGACAGACCCAGGCCGGTATGTGCGCGACGCCGGGCAACATGGCACCGCGTACGCCCTCGGAGACGTAGGTCATCGGGTTGAGGGCGGTGACCGTCTGGAACCAGGGCATCGAGGAGAGCCGTGGCCACGGGTAGTGGATGCAACCGGTCCAGATGATCGGGGTCACGACCAGCGAGAACGTGATGTTGATCCGTTGGATGGGCAGAATCGTCGCCAATGTCATGCCGATGCCGCCCCCGATCCATCCGCCGAGCAGGACCGTCAGCAGGACCATCGGCAGTCGTCCGGGCTGCCAGGGTGCCGAGCCGACCATCAGCGCGCCCAGCGGGTAGATGAGGGCTGCGGCGATGAGCCCGCGCAGCATCGCGACCACGAGCTTGCCGACGGCGACCAGGTTCGTCGACAGCGGGGCGAGAAGCCGGTCCTCGATCTCCCGGGTGAAGCCGAACTCCTTCACCAGTGGCAGCGCGACGCTCTGCAACGCGGTGGTGAGCGCGGCGAGCGCGATGATGCCGGGCAGGAACAGGTCGGCGAAGTTCCCGGCGACGACGCCCTGCCCGCCGAGCACCTTGACGAAGACGAAGAGCATGAACAGCGGGGTGAGGCCGACCTGGACCAGGATGACCCAGAGTTCCTTACCGGTGACCAGCAGGTCCCGGCGCAGGATGGCCAGGAAGACCCGGTGCGCGCTGGGTCTCGGACGTGTCGCCGTGGTGCTCGTCGCCGCTGCCGGCGGAGCGTCGAGGTCGGTCACCGTGGGTCCCTTCCGGTCAGTCCGATGAAGACGTCTTCGAGGCTTGGCTCGGCGATGTGGACGTCGGTGAGGGTCGCCGACCGTGTGGTCACGATGGCGAGCGCCGGCCCGAGCACGGTGGCCGGGTCGGTGGCGAGATGCAGCCGGATCCGGACGCGCTGACGCCCGCCGGGGTCGGGGGTGAGCGTGGCGACCGCCCGTTCCCGGCGGGCCAGTGCGGCCAGTGCGGCGGCCGGCGTACCCGCGCCGAACCCCGCGCCGCCCCCGAGGCCGAGGCCGAGGCCGGAGCGGAGGTTGGCGGCGCCACCGCCGGGCGGTGCGGCCGCGGCGAGCCGTTCACCCTTGCGTACGCCGGCGACCTCGGAAAGCGCACGCAACAGCTCGTCCGGTTCGTCATGCGCGGCCGGGGTGACCGTCAGGTCGAGGATCGAACGTCCGGCGAGCCCTCTGACCAGGTTGCCCGGCGTGTCCAGGGTGAGCAGCCGGCCCTGGTCGACGATGCCGACCCGGTCGATCAGGGCAGCGGCCGCGTTCATCTGGTGCGTGGTCAGCACGACCGTCACGCCGCGCCCGCGCATCTCGCGGATCTGGCTCCAGATCGACCGCCGGGACTGTGGGTCGAGCCCGTTGGTGGGCTCGTCGAGGAAGAGCACCGCCGGTTCGTGGATCAGTGCCCGGGCGATCATGAGCCGTTGCGCCATGCCGCCCGAGTACGCCTCGATCCGCTTGTCCGCCCGATCCGTCAGGCCGAAACGGTCCAGCAGCGCATCGGCCCGGGCGTTGCGTACGGCGCGGCCGACACCGTGGTACGCGGCGTGGTACAGCAGGTTCTGTCGTGGCGTCAGCGAGCGGTCCAGGTTGTTGTGCTGGGGTACGACGGCCAACTGGGCACGGGCCGCGACCGGGTCGCCGACCACGTCGACCCCGCCGACCAACGCCCGGCCCGCGGACGCCCGCAGCCGGGTGGTGAGGATGCCGATGGTGGTCGACTTGCCGGCACCGTTCGGTCCCAGCAGCCCGAAGATCTCGCCGGGGGCCACGGTGAAGGACAGCCCGTCCACGGCTGGGGTCGTGCTCCCGGGATAGCGTTTGACGAGGTCGGCGACCTCGACCGCGGCCGGGCCGCCACCACTGCTGGGCATCTGCTGCTCCCTGTCCTGAGTTGTCGGGTGGATGGGCGCCGGTCGGGTCAGCCGCCGGTTCGTGCGTGTGTGTCGAAGAAACGCCAGATGGTCTCGGTCGCGTCCAGTGCGGTCGCGGGTGGATCCAGGCCGAGGAGGCGTTGCGCCTCCGGTCTGGGGCCGGCGGCGCCGGGCCACTGATGGCCGGCGTCGTCGACGGTGACCAACTCGACAGCGCGTCCCCCGGGGCAGGTGGCGGTCGAGGTGCTGACCAGGCCCGAGGCGGTGGTCACCGGCGCGTCGCATCCGTCGGTCTTCCGCCACTGGCCGAGCAGGTCGGGGATGGGCGGGCCGTCGATCTTGACCGGATTGCGTCCGGTCCCGTCGTTGTCCCGTTTGCCCGGACCACCGTCGAGCGGCACTGTCTGGTCCGCCGTCCCGTGGATGTGGATCACGGAGGTCGGTGCGGGGGATGGGCAGGGGCCGAGTTGGGTCGCCGCCACCGGTCCGATCGCGGCGAACAGCTTCGTGTCGCACGCCAGGCGGTATGCGAGCATCCCGCCGTTGGAGATCCCGGTGGCGTAGACCCGGGCGCGGTCCACCGGGAGCTGGTCGGCCACGGTGGAGACCAGCTGCTGGATGAAGGCCACGTCGTCCACGCCGTCGCGGGCCGGCGGGCCGCAGCAGTCCGGGCTCACCGCCCAGGAACGGCTCAACCCGTCGGGGTACGCGACGACAAAGCCCTCGCGGTCCGCCATCGCGTTCCAGCCGTACGCGGTTTCGGCCTGACTGCCCGTGCCCAGCGCGCCGTGCAGCATGACCACCAACGGAACTCCGGTCGACCGGGCGAGGTTCGCCGGTAGGTAGAGGCGGAAGCCGCGCTCCTGCCCGTCGATCACGAGGGTGTGCGTCGAGGTGCCGCTCGGCATGGTGGACACCGGCCCGACGTCGTGCGGCTTCGGGTCGTCCCGGAACATCCCGCAACCGGCCAGCAGGGTGAGCGCTCCGACGAGCGGCAGGACCGCGAGCAGGTGTCGCCACCGGCCATACCGAACCGAGCGGCTAGTCCAAGATCTACTAATTTGCGTCATATTCGCACCCTGGCATAGGGATGTTCGGGATTTGTAAGGATTTGTACTGGATGGTGTATCCGTGCGGTCGGCCCCGCCCGTGGCTGCCCACGACGCACGGGCGGGGCCAACCGGCTAACAGTGCTGCACACTGAGCTGGATCAGCTCCCAGCCGCCCTCGGGAACGTCGTCGTCGGGGTCCGTACGCAGGTTCATCGGATTGGCCATGCCCAGGTAGAGGGTCGACCCGTCGGCGACCATGTTGCGGATCCCGTAGTTCAGATAGTTGCCGAGCCCGCTGTTGTCCACCACGGTGGCCGGCTTGCTGGTCGAGTCGAACACGAAGAGGTCGCCGCCGTAGACCGGTGCCGGCGGGGGGTCGTCGGCCAACACGGAGGCGTCGCCGAGCTCGGCCGCGGCCGGACCGGTGACACCCAACAGCCGGGCGGTCTCCTGGCCCAGGTCCTTGGAGATGTAGCTCCAGTCCATGGTGCCCACGTAGAGTTTCCCGCCCGCCACCACCATCTTCCAGGTGTAGTTGTTGTACGGGTTGCCCATGCCCGACGGGCCGTACAGCGGGGTGTAGCCGGTCGAGGCGGCGGCCCACAGGCCCGCGCCGCCGTTGCCCGCCGGGTCGTAGGCGGGCAACTGGGGTGCGCCGTACAACAGGTCCACCTTCTGGTGGCTGCCGCCGAAGCTCTTACCTCGGAAGATGCTGATCGCCCGCTGCGTGCTGCGTACCGTCGTGCGCAGCGCGGTCTCGTCCGCCGGTGGGTAGGTCGCGATGTGCACGGTGGTCGCCTTCATCGGCACGTGCATCGTGCCCCAGTAGAGATAGCCGTTGAAGGAGGCGAGCCCACCCAGGGCGTAGGTGCGGGCCACCACCGGGTCGGGCTCGTACCCGTCGACCGACCAGACCTGGGTCCAGCTGTCGGCGTCGGCCGGTGTGAGACCGCGTTCCCCCTGCGACAGCTTCGGGCTCATCCACACCCCGGCGACCCCGGACAGCGGCTCGTCGGCCGTGCCGGGCACGGCCGCCGCCAGGGCGTCGTCACCGGAACCCGTCCAGGTCGTCACGAAGATCCGCCCGTCGTGCACGGTGAGATCCGCGGCCTGGGCCGGCAGGTTCGCGACCTCGACGAAACTGAACGGGTTGCTCCGGGAGCCGGTCCAGCGCAGCACGTGCCCCCGGTTGCCGCCGTTCGCGCCCACCCCGACACCCGCGTAGAGCGCGCCGTCGGCCACCACGAAGTGGCGGATGTTGCCGTACTCCAGCAGGTTGACCGACCCGAGGAAGGCGCCGGTGCCGGTGTCGAAGGCGAACAGGTTGATGCTTTCGCCCAGGGCGGGCCCACCCAGGAACGCCACCCCCTGATGGGTGCCGGCGGCCCGGATTCCGGCAGTCGTGCTCAGCCGGTTGGCGTCGGTGGTGGAGGCGTTCTTCACCGCGTCGGTCTTCTCCGTCAACCGTCGCGAACGTTTGTCGTACGTGTACAGCCGGGGCGGGCGATGGTCGCCAAGAGTGGCGGGCAGCGTCGGGTTGCGTTTCGCGATCTGGCTCTCGCCGTACTCGCACACCCAGTCGTCGTTCAGGTTCGGCGTCGTGTTGCGCAGGTTGCGCCCGCTGGTCAGGCAGTTGACGTTCGCTCCGGTGCCGAACCACAGGCTCTGCGCGGTCTGGGTCATGCCCCACAGGTAGGACTGGTTCACCTTCGACTGACCGGTGGCGCACGGAGGACCGGCTGGATAGGCCACACCGACACCGGCGAAGCACTCGTCCGGGGTGCCCTTCCCGATCAGCTTCCGCTCGTACCTCGGCTGATGTCCGGCCGCACCCGGCGCATCCGCCTCGATCGCCGCGGCGGCCGACGCCGGTGCCGCGAGCACGAACAGCAGTCCCAGTACGGCGGCCGCGGCGAGCGGTCGCCGGCCCGACATCCGGAATGGTTTCACAAATGGTTCCTCTCGTTCGACGAAGTCATGACGATTGGTGGGGCACTGTTGCGGGTCAGGCCGCGGCGACCTCGCGGGACCGAGCGGGACCGACCACCCGTCCGGCGACCCGCTGTGCCCAGTCCGCCCCGTCCTCGAACTCCAGGAACCGGGCCAACAGGCCGAGCTGCCCGACCGGGTCGGCGACCAGGTCCTCGTAGCTCATCCGGTGCAGATGTCGCGGAGGCAGGTCGGTGAGCGCCTGCTCGGCCTGGCTGGTCAGGAACGCGCTCAGACCGAGATAGCGGCGCAGGTCCTGACCCCGGTCCCGGAGCAGGTCGGCGGTGAGGCGGTCCGGCAGGTACCGTTCCAGATCCTCGGGCACCGACTGGCCGGGCTCGATCCGGAACGGATCCAACCCGCACCGGCCGAGGAACTCCACCCGCAGCTGGATCAGCTGGAACGACGAGTGCTGGCTCATCGAGCGGGCGGTCGCCTCCCGGTCGCGGGTCAGGTACACCACCTTCGCCTCGGGAAATGCCCGCAACAGGTACGGAGCGACATGGCTCGACCCGCCGGAACGCTCGACCCAGCGCCGCTTGCCGGTCACCATGGCCAGCAGGTCGAGGAACATCCGGTGGTGGTCGCCGACCGACTGCGTCGGGAAGTCCGGCACCCGCTCGGCGAGCTGGTCGAAGAGCCGGTCCGGGTCGGCGGTCAGCTTCGACAGGGTGATGGCGAGGATCCGCGGCAGCTCGGTCATCCGGTCCGCCCACCGACCGGTCAGCGGATAGCGCACCTCCTTCGGCGGCAGCCCGATCCGGAAGAGGGTGGCGAGCTCCGCCTTGGGGCTGCTCAGCACCGCCCAGTACGCGGCCCCGGTAAGGACCTCGGAACTGCGCGCCCAGGGTGCGACGGACATGAAGAACTCCTGCGCCGAGAGCGTCTCGGGCTGCTCGGCGATCAGGTCCGAGAGCAGCGTCGAGCCGCACCGGCCGTTGCTGATGATTATCGACCTGCCGGGGACCGGGGTGTCCATCCGAGGACCTCCTGCACGATGGGTTGTCACGGGGCGGTGGCCACCTCGGCCACCTCAACGGAGCACTCCTCGCGGAGCCAGGCCAGGACGAGCCGGCGGACCGCCTCCGGCCGGTCGACCAGGACCGTGTGTTTCTCGCCGGGTAGGACCACGGACCGTGTCTGCGGTAGCAGCCGGACCACGGCCGGTGCCAGTTCGACGACAGCGGAGTTCGCCCCGTAGAGGCAGAGCACCGGTACGCCGATCGCGCTGATCTGTGCGGAACTGGGCAGGGCACTGGCCGGCAGGTCCCTGGCCAGCGTGGTCGTCGCGAGCATCTCGCCGGTGGCCCGTGCCCGGCGGGCCACCCGTTCCCCCCGACCGGCGCTGATCTGTGCCAACGCCTCCGGCCGGGGCAGGAGGTCGGTGGCCCGGTCCAGCCGGCGCGCGACCCGAGCCATCCAGGCCCTGGTCGGTGGTGACGATTCGATCGCCGCGACGGAGGCGACCCGGTCCGGGTGGCGGATCGCGTAGCCGAACGCGATGGTGCCGCCGAACGAGTTGCCGAGCAGGTGCACCGGATCGGTGACGTCGAGTTCGGTCAGCATCGCCGACAGGTCGTCGACGAAGTCGTCGAGGGCGTAGCCGGTGGGCGGGCGCTGGCTGTGGCCGTGCCCCCGCAGGTCGTACATCAGGACCCGCAGCCCGGCATCGGCCAGGGGTTTGGCCAGCGTGAAATACCAGCTGGCGAGGCTGTCGGAGGCCATCCCGTGGATCATCACCAGGGTGGCCGGTCGATCACCCCGCCGGGCGCTGCCCCCGCCCGGCCCGTCGGCCGGTGGATCGAGGCGCTCGATGTGCACCTCGATCCCGTTGGCCCGGATCATCGTCACGAGTGGACCGCCTCGACGACGGTGGGGCTGGCGCCGGTCGGCACGTCCCGGCCGGACCCGTCCGCGTCGAGGGAGCGGGAGATGTGCTCGACCAACTGCCCGACCCGCAACTCACCAACGGTCTCCAGGTCCAGCTTGGCGACGAAATGCGCGAAGTTGACGGTGTTGCCGTACCGGGCCTGCAGCCGGCCGGCGAGGGAGACGACGTCGATGCTCTCCATGCCGAGGTCGTCGCGGAAGGTGGTGTCCATGGTGATGGGTTCATCGGCGGCGAAGTCCCCGAGGACCGCGTGGATGATCTCCGTGAGTTCGGCGAGGATGTCGGCGTGCGAGGCGGCCATGGGGCGTACTCCTTCGAATGGTCGGGAATGGGTGCCGGTCACGGTTGATCAGCCAGAGCGCCGGTCTGCGGGCCCCAGGTCCAGGCGACGACGTACCGTCGGGGCGTCAGGTCGTCAGGGTTGCCGACCTCGCGGTGCTCAACCACGTAGCTCCGCTCGTCGATCTGTACGGTCAGCACCGTGTCCGTGGCGTTCCGCACGGCGAAGCGGCGAGGGCGCCCGTCGAGTCCGGTCCCCTCCGCCTTGCCGACCGCCTCCTTGGCCGCCCAGAACCGGGTGAACCACCGCCGCCGGCCCTCTGCGTCGCCGCCGAGCGAGTCCAGCAGGGCCGTCTCCGCATCGGACAGGGCGAAGTGCACGGTGCTCTCGGGGTGGTCGGCGATCTCGGCGACGTCGATGCCGACGCCCGGCGCGTCGGGTGGCGACGCCGGGTCGCGGGGTTTCGCGATGGCAACCCCGATCTCGGCGCAGTGCGCCAGCGAGACGTCGCAGTCGCGCAGGTCACGGCCCGGACGTCCGTGGACCCGGGGCCGCCCGCTCGGATCGTTGCCCACCGTCAGCTCGATCGGGTAGATGTCGCTGTGGCCGTCCTCCCACAACCGGAACCGGACGGCGTCCTTCGCCGCGATCCGGCCCAGCAGCCACTGCTTGCGAGATCGGGCCGGCTGCCGCTCGTAGTCCGCGTACGCGGCCGAGCCCAGGATGCCGCGGGCGGCCATGCCCTGGGTGACCAGGTCGGTCCAGCAGTCGAAGGCCATCGTCCAGCCCTCGGGTTGGATCAGCGACATCGGATGCCGCTCGGGGAACCGTTCCGCCGGCCGCGCCTGCGGATGGCTGTCGAAGCGCCGGTCGACCGCGCCGTCGATCTGTGCCCACACCCGGCCGTCGACCACCAGTTGGGTGTCCGCGACGAGTTGTGCGTCGTCGATCGAGCGCACCCGGGCGACACACTCGAACGCCGTACCGGGCTCCGGCGGGGGACCGAAGTACCGGACGTGGCCCAGGCCCACGGGCAACGCCACGGTACGGAACGGCTGGGTGGTGATGAGCCAGTTGCCGATCAGCTGCAGCGCGTTGTCCAGCAGCGCGCCCGGCGGCACGGGTGCGGTGACCACTCCCCGCACGTGCATGTCGCCGAGGGCGTGTACGGCGGTGACACCCTGGAACTGCGGGCCGTGGAACATCAGCCGCTCGGCGTACATCTCCTCGGCGCTGATCCGGGGCGGCCGTTCGGTCGCGGGATCGTGCCGCCACACCTCGGGCGCGTCCGCCGGATAGTCCGCGGCGAGTTCCACGGTCGACCGGGCGTACGGGCCGAAGGTGACCGAGACCAGGCCGTCACCGGACGGCTTCACCGTGATCTCGACGTCCTGCGCCGGCTCGGCGATCAGCCAACGGTTGAACCTGGCGTCGCGTACGGCCACCGCCCGCATGCCCGGCACGGCCTGCTCCGCCGCGTCGACCATGTGCTGGACCAGGGTGGTCGCCGGCACCACCGGCCACCGGTCCTCCACGTTCGGCCAGTCCGGTGGTTGGACGAAGAAGCAGTGATCCCGCAGGTACGGCATGGTCTCGACGGAGACTCGCAACGTGATCCGCCGGGCCGTGCCCGCGTTGCCGTTGCCGTTGCCGTTGCCGTTGCCGTTGCCTGCGCCGACGACGACGGCGGCGTCGGTGGGTGTCACGGGCGGGACGCTCGGAGGTGGCGTGACACCTCCCAGCGGCGCCACCGGTGCCGCCGGCCGGTGTGGTCGGAGCGCGGGTGCGGCGGCGTCCAGCACGCTGACCGCGTCCCGGGCCGTGTCCTGCAACAGTGCGGCGAGTTCCGCCGCCGCGCTGGACCGTCCGGCCAGGCGGTGCAGTGCGGCCAGCGCCGTCGCCGGGTTACCGCCGGTGCCCGCCGGCTCCGGCTCGCGCGTCCCGGCCGGCGCCGACGCGTCGACCGGGGCGCCCGCACCGTGAGCCGGCGGACCGGCGGAAAGGTGGCCCGGCCGGGTGTCGTTCACGGACACGCCGAGCAGACCGGCGGCTCCCGCCCCGAGCCTGACCAGTGGTCCACCCAGGTCCAGCGGAATCGACGGGCCACGACGTACCGGTTTCCCAGTCGTCTTCGCCGGTGCTGGCGGATCGAGCGCGCTCAGGTTCGGGCTGCCGCCCTCCACCCAGAGCGCGGTGGCGACCCGGCGGAGCTGGTCCAGCCCGCTGCGGTGCTTCACGTTGACCGGCATCGCGAGGTGGTCACGCCCGCGCAGGTTGTCGCTGATCAGCGAGGCGAGTTGTCCGGCGCCGAGTTGGAGGAAGACCCGCACGCCGGCGTCGTACATCGCGCCCACCGTCTGACGGAACCAGACCGGCTCCATCATGTGCCGGACAAACAGCGCGTTGACCTGTGCCTCGTCGGCGGGGAACGGTGCCGCCAGGGTCGCCGACCAGACCGGTATCCGGGTCGGGTGCACCTCCCAGCGGCGCAGCGCCGCGCCGATCGACTGGAGGCCGTCGGCGAACACGGGGGTGTGGAAGGCCGACCGGAACGGCAGCTTCTGGCACAGCACGTTCTCCGTACGCAGCGCCTCGACGAGGCGGTCCACCTGGGATTCGGGGCCGTTCACCACGGACTGCGCCGGGGCGTTGTCGTGGGAGAGCACCACCCCCGGGAAATCGCCGAGCATCGGGGCGACGCGCTCCGCGCCGGCTCCCACCGCGGCGAAGACATACCCGGACACCTCGACCGAGTCGGCGTTGAACAGCTCCAGAAATTCGTCCATCTCGGCCGTGCTGATCTGTCCGCTTGTCGCGGCGGCGGTCCACTCGCCGATGCTGTGTCCCGCGACCGTGTCCGGCAGCACGCCGATGCGGCGCAGTGCCTCGTCGAGCAGCTTGCCCACCTCGATCAGCCCGGCGCCGTGCCGGCCCAGGTCCGCCGCGGACCACTGCTGGTCCGGTAGCCCGAAGTGCCCGGCGATATCCGCGGTACGCGGTGCGAACTCGGCCTCCAGGCCGGGGAAGACGAAGGCGAGACGTCCGGTGCCGGCGGCCAGCAGCGGCGACGGACTGAACCAGATGTCCCGCCCACCCCGCCATGCCTGACCTCGGGCCACCGTCTTGCGGGCGACGGCCAGCAGCTTGTCCGTGGGGTTGACGATGCCGATCCGGCTCGTTTCGGCCCCGTTGGCGGGCCTGTTGCTCCGGGCCCGTGCGGTGCCGAGGGCCCGTACCTCGTGGTCGTCGCGGGCCAGCAGTCCGGCCAACCGGACCGGATCCGGCGCGGCGAGCCAGAGCACCTGGTCCGGTTCGGTGACCTCGACAGTCGTCGAGCCGGCCGTGGCCGAGGCCGCGCCTCCTGCGACACCCGCTGTCACCGGGACGCCGCCGGCCGGCCGGTTCCGGCTGCCGGCCGGTTCGGGCGGCTGCTCGATGATGACGTGTGCGTTGATGCCGCCGAAGCCGAAGGCGTTCACCGCGGCGCGACGCGGCCCGTCGCTCTCCCAGGGTTGGGCGGTCGCGATCGGGGCGAACCGGGTCGCCGCCATCTCCGAGCGTGGATCGTCGCAGTGCAGCGTGGGCGGCAGCACCCCCCGGTGTACGGCGAGCGTGGCCTTGATCAGGCCGGCGATCCCGGCGGCCGGCATGGTGTGCCCGATCATCGACTTGACCGATCCGATCACCGGGCGCGGGCCGTCACCCGAGTGCGGTCCGAAGACCTCGGCTACCGAGACCAGTTCGGCCGCGTCGCCGGTGGGCGTGCCGGTGCCGTGCGCCTCCAGCAACCCCACCGCGTCCGGCGCGGTCGGGTCCAGCCCGGCCGCCTCCCAGGCCCGCCGGATGGCCAGCACCTGTCCGGAGGAGGCCGGGTTGAACATGCTCGCCGAGCGGCCGTCGCTGGACATTCCGCTGCCCCGGATCACGGCGTACACCCGGTCGCCGTCCCGGACCGCGTCGGACCACCGCTTGAGGACGACCACACCGGTGCCCTCGCCGATCAGCAGGCCGTCGGACTCCCGGTGGAACGGCCGGCTCTCACCGCGCCGGGACAGCGCCCGCAACTGGTTGAACACCGACCAGAAGCTGATGTCGTGCACGTGGTGCACACCACCGGCCAGGACCGCGTCCAACCGCCCGCTGGTCAGCTCGGTGATCGCCTGGTCGACCGCGATCAGCGACGAGGCGCAGGCGGCATCCAGGGTGTACGCCGGACCGCGCAGGTTGAGCCGGTTGGCCACCCGGGACGCGGCCAGGTTCGGCACCAGGCCGATCGTCCCCTCCGGCTGGTACGGGCCGAGCCGCTCGTCGAACTTCTCGCGTACCAGGTCGAGCCGGCTCTGGTCCAGCTCCGGGATCAGCTCCCGCAGCACCTGGATGACCTGGCTCGACATCCGCACCCGTTGGGCGTAGCGGGCCTGGGCCGGACTGAGGATGCCGCCTCGCCCGAGGATCACACCCACCCGGTCGCCGCCGGGCAGCCGGTCCGCACCGCCGGCATCGTCGATCGCGGCGGCGGCCACGTTCAGGGCGATGAGCTGGTCCGGTTCGATCTCCGCCACCGAAGCGGGCATGATGCCGAACCGCAGCGGCTCGAAGTTCGCGAACTCGTCGACGAACCCGCCCCGCCGGCAGTACATCCGGTCCGGTCGGTGGGCCTGCTCCGGGTCGTAGAACTCGTCGTCCCACCGGTGCGGCGGCACGTCGGTGATCGCGTCCACGCCGTCGACCAGGTTGCGCCAGTAGCTTTCCAGGTCACCGGCGCCGGGCATCACCGCCGCCATCCCGACGATCGCGACCGGGTCGCGCCGATCGGTGCTCGTATTCATCCTCGACCTCTCGCTGCACAGTCGACGGGCCTGCCGGGGAGGCGGCTCAGGCGCCGCCGCACCTCGTGCACGATCACCAGCCCGAGGCGGTGTAGACCACGGAGTTGATCTTCGGATCGCCCCAGGCCAGCTCGCTCAACAAGCTGAACGCACCCGCCTCGGGGTCGATCAGTTCGATGCCGCGGCGGGCGTACTCCCTGCTCAGCTCGTCAGTGACCATCCCGCCATGCCCGGCACCCGGCGCCCAGGGGCCCCAGTGCACGGTCAGGCAGCGGTTGCCGGTGGCGTCCGCCCACCGGGTGCCGATCGCGTCGATCGCGTCGTTCGCCGCGGCGTAGTCGCCCTGACCCCGATTGCCGTACGCCGCGGCGATGCTGCCGAACAGCACCACGAAGCGGGGTGCGGAGCCCAGCTCGTCGATCCCGGCCAGCACCGAGCGGGCACCGTCCACCTTGGTGCCGAACACCCGGGCGAACGACTGCGGGTCCTTCTCGGCGATCAGCTTGTCCTCGATCATGCCGGCCGCGTACACGACGCCGTCGACCCGGCCGTGCGTACGCTCGACATCCAGTAGCAGGCCCCGGGTCGCCGACGCGTCCCGCACGTCGAGGGCGTGGTAGCGCACCTCGCTGCCCAGTTCCCGTAGCTCGCTGAGGGTGGCCTCGACCTCACGGGCGGCCAGGACCGCCTGCGCGGCGCGTTCGATCTCCGCCGGTGACCGCATCCCCCGGCGGGCGAGCGCGGCACGCAACGACGCCTTGTCCCGGGCCGACACCAGGTCTGGATCCTCCGGCTCGGTCGGCAGCGGCGTACGGCCGACCAACTCGATCCGGCAGCGGCTCGCCATGGCGACCGTACGGGCGAACCACGGCGTGATCCCGCGTGCCCCGCCGACCAGGACGACCACCGAATCCCGGTCGAGGCCGATCGCCGCGGCCTCGGAGGCACCGTCACCGGCCGGCCCAGCACCGCTCGTTGCCACCGCTCCCAGCGGCACCGGTGCGAGGTCGATCGCCGTCCGCTCGGTCTCGTCCCGTGCGACAACCGGTGCGTCCCCGCCGACCAGCAGCTCGTCGAGCAGGTGTCGGGCGATCCGCTGCGGGTCGGCGGCCGCGTCGACCTCGACGTACCTGGCCGTGACCTGCGGGTATTCCCTGGCGATGGTGCGGAACAGGCCGGCGAGTCCGTCGGTACGGTCGGCCCCGCCAACCGGCCCGGCCGCCAGCAGCCAGCGTGGACCGGTCGCGAGCGCCCGCTTGAGGAACGGGAAGATCTCCGGCAGCAGGGGGGCGCCGGCGCCGGTCAACCCGTCGAGCAGGATCAGCCCGTCGAAGGAGGCGAGCTGATCGGCCTCCTTCCCGTCCACCACACCGGTCTGCCCACCCGCTCCGTGCTCCTGCAGGAGTTCGGCGAGGTACGCGAGCGCCGGGCCGGCGCCGGTGATGAGGAAACTGGTCCCGGCGAGCGGCGAACCGGCGTCCGCCCCGGGCGGACCCGCGATCACCCCTGGCTGGGGCAGGAGCCGCTTCGGCGTGATCCCCAGGCGGCCGGCGGCGGCGACCTCCGGAGCGACCGCCACGGTGTCGGCGACGAAGGCGATCGGCGCGGGTGCGCTGGAGATCGGCGCGGGCGCGCTGGCCGGACTCATCGTGGCCAGCGCCGAGGGCGCTCCGCCGGACGGCGCCGTCATCGGCGCGGGTGCGGCGGTGGTGAGCGCGCGCGCTACGGGCGGCGTCAGCGTGCCGATACCCGCTGACGGTGCCCCGACGGCCTGCCCCTGCATCTTCTGGTTGAGCCAGTCGACCATGGTGCGTACGGTGCGGGCCTTGACGAGGTCTTCGAGTTCGGCTTCGTCGCCTTCGACGGCGAGGCGTAGTCGGGCGGCGACCTCGCCGGCGACTTCGGCGCGTTTGATGGAGTCGATGCTGAGGTCGGCTTCCAGGTCGAGGTCGAGTTCGATGAGGTCGACCGGGTAGCCGGTGCGTTCGCTGATCACTTCGAGGATCGCGGTCTGGAAGTCGGGGCGGGTCAGCACGACCGTGCTGGTCGCGACCAGAGCGTTGGAGTGCGCCGACCCGCTCGCCGGGCCGAGTACCGCGGTCGCGTGGATCACGGTGGTGCTCGTCGTCGACCGCATCTTCTGGTTGAGCCAGTCGACCATGGTGCGTACGGTGCGGGCCTTGACGAGGTCTTCGAGTTCGGCTTCGTCGCCTTCGACGGCGAGGCGTAGTCGGGCGGCGACCTCGCCGGCGACTTCGGCGCGTTTGATGGAGTCGATGCTGAGGTCGGCTTCGAGGTCGAGGTCGAGTTCGATGAGGTCGACCGGGTAGCCGGTGCGTTCGCTGATCACTTCGAGGATCGCGGTCTGGAAGTCGGGACCGGACGCGGCGACAGGTACGGCGGTCACGTCGACCGCGACCGCCGGTGCGGCCGGGGGAGCGGCCGCCACCACCGTCGTCGTGACCTGGGCGACCTCGCTCTCCTGACCCGGTAGCACCACGGGCGGGTACGCCTGGGTGGGCTGCCACACCAGCCGCCCACCCACACCGTCGCCGAAGTAGGCGAGCATCACGTCCCGCTGCGAGGCGATCATGTCCCGGCTGGTGCGCAGGAACTCGCTCAGCAACTCGTCGCGGCCGTCCCGGTTACCGAAGGTGGTCCCGTTCGATGCGGTCATCGACAACTCCTTGATCCGTCGTGGGGGTGTCATCCCGCCGGGCAAGCTGTTTCCGAACTGGTCGCGTACGAGCTGGCCGTCGATCGTCCAGAACGGACGCCGAACCGGCTCGGCCGTCGCGAGGGCCGCCGTGTCGCGGCCCTGGAACAACCAGCCAGTCCGAACCGGTACGCCGGCACAGGCCAGTTGGGCGACGGTGACGAGGAAGCCGCGCAGTCCCTCCTCGGGACGTGGTTCGGCGGCGACCGCCAGGTGTGGCCGGTCGCCGAGGACGGCCCGGACCAGTTTGGTGAGGACCTGACCGGGGCCGGCCTCCACGAAGGTCCGGGCGCCGGTGGCGTACATCGACTCGATCTGCTCGACGAAACGCACGGGTGCACCGATCTGCGCGGCGAGCTGTGCACGTACGCGGTCGGCGTCACCGTCGTACGGGGCGGCTGTCTGGTTCGACCAGACCGGGATCGCCGGCTCGCGTACCGTCCTGGCGGCGAGCGACTCGGCGAAACGTGTGGTGCCGGCGGCCACCACCGGGCTGTGGAACGCGCACGCGACGGAGAGTCCCCGGGCCGACAGCCCGGCCGCGCGCAGCGCCGACACCGCCGACCCGACGGCGGGTGTCGGCCCGGAGATCACCACCTGCGTTGGCGCGTTCCGGTTGGCCAGGACAACCTCGCCGGCCAGTCCCGCCTCGGTGAGGACCCGGTCGACCTGCTCGTCGCTGGCGGTGACCGCTGCCATGGTGCCCGGATCGTCGCCGGTGGCGGCGAGGATCGCCTCGGCCCGTTCCCGGCTCAGCGCGAGCAGGGTCTCCGGGTCGAACGCGTCGGCCACGCAGAGCGCGACCAGTTCCCCGTAGCTGTGTCCGCCGGTCAGGTCGGGTCGGACGCCCAGCCGACGCAACAGGTGGTCGACCGCGAGGCCGCCGATGCCCAGTACGGGTTGGGCGACCCGGGTGTCGCGTACCCGGTCCTCCTGCTCGCGCGCCGTCTCGGGGTCGAACGCCGACGGCGGGAAGAGCAGGTCCGCCCACTCGGCACCGAGGCGCAGGTAGTGCCGTATCTCGGGGAACGCCACGAACAGTTCGGCCAGGGCACCCGGCCGCTGGCTTCCCTGACCGGGAAAGAGGAAGGCCACCTTGCCCGGCCCCGGCTCGTCCGGCGGTTGGACCAGTCCGCGCGCCGGGTCGTGTTCGCCGGCCAGGGCCCGGTCCAACAGCTTGGCGAGTTCGTCCCGGTCGCGGGCGACGATGGCGATCCGGACCGCGCCCGCCCGGTGGTCCGCCTCGTCGGCCAGGGACGCGGCCAGGTCCCGCAGCGACCACGGCCTGCCCAACTCGTCGCGGTTCGACAGCATCTCCACCAGTCGCCGTACCCGCAGTTGGGCGGCGGGCCGGTCGGCGCCACGGAAGCAGAACAGTTCCGCCGGCCAGGACTGCCGCGTGTGCCGCGGCTCCAGGCCGTTCGGGTGCGCACTGAGCACCGCGTGGAAGTTCGTTCCGCCGAAGCCGAACGCGCTCACCCCGGCCAGCCGCTCGGCTGCCGGCGCCACCCACGGGCGGGCGTTGGTGTAGAACGCGAAGGGACTGCGTTCCGGGCTCCACGCCGGGTTCGGCCGGGTCAGGTGAATGGTGGGTGGCTTGACTCCGGTGTACAGCGCGAGGCTCGCCTTGATCACGCCGGCCAGGCCGGCCGCGCACTTGGTGTGCCCGATCTGCGACTTCACCGAGCCCAGCGCGCAACTACCGGGCTCCGCGCCGGCCTCGTCGAAGAACCGGGTCAGGGTCTCCAGTTCGGTACGGTCGCCGACCACGGTGCCGGTACCGTGCGCCTCGACCAGACCGATCTCCCGGGGCGAGACGCCGGTACGGTGGTAGGCCCGGTCGAGGGCGCGCCGCTGTCCACTCGCCCTCGGCGCGGTGAGCCCGAGCGCCCGTCCGTCGCTGGAACTCCCCACGCCCTTGATCACGGCGTAGATCCGGTCGCCGTCGCGTTCGGCGTCGGCCAGCCGCTTCAGTACGACGCACGCCACCCCCTCGCCGAGGGCGATCCCGTCGCCGGTGCTGTCGAACGTACGGCACCGCCCGGTGGGGGAGAGGGCGTGCGCGGAGGTGAACATGAGGTAGTCGTTGATGCCGTTGTGCAGGTCGGCGCCACCGCAGATCATCAGGTCGCTGCTGCCGGCGCTGAGTTCCTTGCACGCGGCGTCCATCGCGGCCAGCGACGAGGCACAGGCGGCGTCGATTGTGTAATTGGGGCCACCGAGGTCGAGGCGGTTGGCGACCCGACCCGCGATGACGTTCGCCAGCACACCGGGGAAGCTGTCCTCGGTGACCGTGGGAAGTTGGTCCTCCAGCTCGGCCGGCACGTCACCCAGGTAGGCCGGAAGCATGGTCCGCAGCGTCTGGGCGTGACCCATGTCGCTGCCGGCCTCGGCACCGAACACCACCCCGGTCTGGCTGTGGTCCGCGCCGGCCGCGTCGTACGGGTATCCGGCGTCGACGAGCGCCCGGTGTGCCACCTCGAGCGCGAGCAACTGGGTCGGGTCGATGCTGCTCAGCGCCGCCGGGGGAATGCCGTAGCGGATCGCGTCGAACGGGACCGGCTCGATGAACCCGCCCCATCGGGAGACGCTGATCCGACCCGCCTGCCCAGGGCCCACCTCGGGCGCGTAGTACGTGTCGACGTCCCACCGGTCGGCCGGCACCTCGGTGACCGCATCGGCGCCACCGAGCACGGTCTGCCAGAAACTGTGCAGGTCGGGGGAGCCGGGCAAGACGCAGGACATGCCGACGATGGCGATGTCCAGTGGCGCGGGCGGCTCGTCGACCGGCACTGCCGGTGGGGTGAGTTCGGCGCGCAGCGCGGCGGTCCGTACCGCGTGGAACTCCCGTGCCTCGGTGGTGACCTGCTCGTGCAGCTCTGCGACCGTGGTCGGTGCGTGGCGCAGCACCGCGACCTGGCCGGCCATGAACATCCCCTCGACGGCCTGGACCGCCTCGTCGACCTCCACCAGGCCGTCGTCCTCCCGGCGTACGCCCTTGCTGGCGATCCGCAGCCGGCCGACGTTCAGCAGCTCCAGTTGTTCCCAGACCTGGCGGTTCTCCACCCCGGCCGATTCCAGTTCCTCCCGCACGCCGTGGAAGTCGTCGACGAACGGACTCGGCAGGCACCGGGTCGCGTGTCCCGGGGCGGTCTCCAGCAGCGACGTGCCGGTGGCGGAGATGGCCGCACGGTGGAACAGGGGTTGAATCGCGCCCTCCTCGACCGCCTCGCGGGTGAAGAGGTAGGCGGTCCCCATCAGCAACCCGATCTGCGCCCCGCGCCCGGTCAGGGGAGCCGCCATCGCGGCGACCATCGCCGCCGACCGCGCGTCGTGGATCCCGCCCGCGAACAGCAGTTGCAGCCGCCCGGCATCGTCCGGCGTGTCCGCCAGGAACTCCTCCAGCACCAGCAGCTGCGCCTCCCACAGGGGAAAGCTCGCCCGCGGGCCGACGTGGCCGCCGCACTCCGCCCCCTCGAAGACGAACTTGCGTGCGCCCGCCCGCAGGAACTGCCGCAGCAACCCCGGCGACGGCACGTGCAGGAAGGTGTTGATCCCGTCCCGCTCCAACTCGGTGGCCTGCGACGGCCGGCCGCCCGCGATGATGGCGCACGCGGGTCTGATCTCCCGGATCGCCGCAAGTTGTGCCGCGCGCAACTCGTCGGGCGCGAAGCCGAGCACCCCGACGCCCCAGGGCCGGTCGCCCAGCCGGTCGGCGGTCTCCCGGAGCACCCGGCGGGACTGTTCCGCGCCAGACAGGGCGAGCGCGATGAAGGGCAGCGCACCGTCGGCGGCGACCGCGGCCGCGAACGGGGCCTCGTCGCTGACCCGGGTCATCGGGCCCTGCACCACGGGTATCCGTACGTTGAGGGCGTCGGCGAGGGCGGCACCAGGCACCAGGGCGTCCCCGGCGGCCGGTTCGACTATCGCTTCGAGCAGGGTGGCGCGGATTCCGCGTACGGCTGCGGCGGTGTCGGGCCAGCGCCGGGCGAAGACGGCGGCGAGCCAGCCGTCCTGGCCGATCGGCAGCAGCTGTGAGGCGCTGTCGTGCGGACCGCCTCGGCGGACCCCGCGTACGCCGTCGACCAGGACCGTCTCGGAGCCGTCCATCCGGCGGATCGCGCCCCGTACGTCCGCCGGTAGCTCGGACTCCGGCATGAGGGCGAGCTGGCTGTCCAGGACGACGCCGGCCGCGCCGCCGATGACACAGGCGACGGCGGTGCGAGGGCCGATGCCGCCGGCGACCCAGATCGGCAGGTCGATGCCGTCGGCTGCGGCCAGTTGCTGGAGTAGGACGAACGAGCTGAGCTCGCTGACCCTGCCGCCACCCTCCATGCCCCGCGCGATGAGCCCGTGTGCCCCGGCGGCGACGGCCAGCCGAGCGTCGTCGAGGCTGGTCACCTCGACCAGCACCCGGTACCTGTCGACCACGTCGGCCAGTTGCCACGGTGTGTCCAGCGGTACGACAACGAGATCGACCAGGCCGTGGCCGGCCCGGTCCACGTCAGCCTGCGTGGCGGTGCAGCCGGCCGGCACGCGTACGCCGATCGGCTCGCTCGACCCGGCGGTGGCCTGGGCCAGGGCGGTGAGTGTCCAGCTGTCGCCGGAGGCGAGGTCCAGGACGCCGTGACCGCCGCCGTGGCGGGCGGCCGTGACGATGCCGGGACTGGGTTCGAGGAGGCTACCGGCGCTGATCGCGATCACCAGATCGCGCGTGTTCGGTGCAGGGCTCATCGGACTCCCAATTCATGTGGCGACGGTTCTCGGACGCGACCGAATGAATCAAATGATCAACCGCGGAGGTGGCCCGCGATAATTGGCGTTAGTCAATCTCGGGCTCCAATTAAGTTAAGCCAGCTTAGTTACGGCTCAGTTAACTCTGTCTAACTAGGGCGCTGGCCTGCTGATTCTTCCGGCCAGCCCGCTGAAGCACGAGACATCTTCCGTCTGTCGGGGCATACCAGCCTGACCTGGGCGGATGGCCGACAACTTCGACCCTGCCATGGGTCATCGTGTTAACTATCCACTTAATTTGATTTCCAATATGTTGCCGGCCACCCCAAAAAAGTGATGTCGATCACTATGGCCTTGCCAATCAGGCTTATAAAAGCACTCTTAGCTGGTCGGTTTGGTTGGGGCCGGAACCATTCCTATCTGCCGGGTATGGAATTTGTCTGGGTCGGGCCCCCGTCGAATGCGCGGAATGCCGACCGGAGAGGGGGGGAATCGACCGACAAAATGCCTTGTCATCGCGCGGAGCGGCCCAGGGACCGTCGTGAACCGACCATCGCTGGCCGGGCCCGGTCCGTTCCACCGAGCCGCGCCGGCCGTGCTTCGCGAGCCCTTCAAGGACATGAGCCCCACGCCATCCCTCCGTACGTCCGTTCCTCGACACCCCTCGGGGTCGATGGGCCGCAACGCCTGCGCGTGCCCAGCGGCACCGCCGGGTGCCTGTCGGCGATCACCGCACCGGCAAGACCCCGCCGACGGGCCGCCCACCCGCCTGTCCAAACCCGAGCCCTCAGCTCCCCACCCCACCTGCCCTCGACGAACTGGTGGTCCCTCATGCGCAAAATCCTCCTGCTGGCCCTGGTTGGCCTCGGCGCCCAACTGGTCGACGGCAGCCTCGGCATGGCCTACGGCGTGACCTCGACAACCCTGCTGCTCGCCGTCGGCGTTCATGCCGCCGCCGCCTCGGCCACCGTGCACCTGGCCGAGATCGGCACCACCCTCGCCTCCGGTGCCGCCCACTGGCGGTTCGGCAACGTCGACGCAAAGGTCGTCGCGCGGATCGGCATCCCTGGTGCGGTTGGCGCCTTCGCTGGCGCGACCTTCCTGTCCAACCTCTCCACCGACGCGGCGGCACCGATCATGTCGCTGATCCTGCTCACCCTCGGTAGCTACCTCCTGGTCCGCTTCACCACCTTCGGTCTGCCTCGGGGCAACGTGGGCAAGCCGCTTCGCAAGCGATTCCTCGGTCCGCTGGGCCTGCTCGCCGGCTTCGTCGATGCCACCGGTGGCGGTGGCTGGGGACCGATCGGGACCCCGGCGATCCTGGCCAGTGGCAGGCTCGAACCACGCAAGGTCATTGGATCGATCGACACCAGCGAGTTTCTGGTCGCCGTCGCGGCGAGCCTCGGCTTCCTGGTGGGGATCGGTGCGGAGAACATCAACTTCGGCTGGGTCGTCGCCCTACTCATCGGCGGGGTCGTCGCCGCGCCGGTGGCGGCCTGGCTCGTACGCAAGGTCCCGCCCCGGGTGCTCGGCTCCGCGGTCGGCGGCATGATCGTGCTGACGAACAGTCGAACCCTGCTTCGCGGTGATTGGTTCGATGCCCCGACAACCGTTCGTTACGGCTGTTACACCGTCATCTGCGCGGTATGGGCGGCCGCCGTCGCCCACTCGATCCGTCAACACCTGACGGAGCAGCAGCGGAATCCGATTGGGACCGGTAGCGACTCGATGCCTCGGCCCAGTTGACCACAATGCCGGCACCTCCCGGTCCGCGGTCCGGGAGCCACGTACCCAGGGTCTGTGTCGAAGTCCTCAGGCCGGCCAGGGGCTTTGACACAGGCCCTGAAGGGATCTGCGGCCGGCCGAAAACAGCGCGCCGCTCCTCGCGGTAGCGCGCTGGGCGTCGCGCAGGCTGACCGTGGGTTGCTCAGAAGCCGCTGACCCGGGTGCCGCAGGCCGCACGGACATGTGAATCGGCGGTGACCGCCGGGTGACGGTCACCGCCGATCGCATGGTCGAACCGGTCAGGCGGCGGAGCAGGCGGCGTCCAGCTCCTTGATGGCGGCTTCCAGGGCCTTCTTGCTGGGCTTGGCGTCGGCGGACTCGTTGTACGCGTCGCTCAGGCTCATCATCTCGTTCTGGATTTTCTCGGAGGCGGCGGTGACTGCCTGGCTGGCACCCATCGAGTGCGCCAGGATCGCGACCGAGCCGGCGGCCCACTGTGCACTGACCGCGAAGTGCCCAGCTGGTGGGCCGATCTTCTCGGCCTTGCTGATCTTGGCCGCGTTGTCCTTGATGTCCTTCTTGATGTCGGCGCAGGCCTTCACTGTGGTCGCGTCGTTGGCCGCGGTGCTGGCCGCGGTGGTGGCCGCACCAACGGTCGGGGCGGCGCTCGATGCCACCGGGGACGGCGAGGTCGCGGTGCTCTCAGATGTGGGCTGCGGATCGCAGCCGGACATCGCGATCGCCGCCGCAACGGCCACGCCAGTCAGGACGAGTCGAGTTCGGTTCATCGATGTTTCCCCCATGATCTTCATGTTCGGCGGACGCTACCAGCCCCGGTCGAACGGGTGGGACCAGTTAATGGGCCGACGAGCACCACATGAGGTGGGAAGTGTGCGCTGACCCCGCCCAGACTTTGGCCGGAGGCAGTGCACCTCGTGCGCTCGGCGTTGACGAACCGGGCGGCCCTAGGGCGTGTGTCAAGTCCTCGGTCGAGCCGAGGCGGAGTCCAGACGGCAGTCCAACGCGGCCGGTCGTCGTCTGGGCCCGCCGTAGGCCGGCCGGCGCTTTGACACACGCCCTAGCTTCGAGGAAGCACGGTGATGGCCGCGATGGCGCTGTTGACGACGGTGGCCGTCACGGTGCGGGTCACGGCTGCCGCTGCGGCATCGGCACCCCAGTCGCCCCGCTCGAGTTCCTTGGCTCGGTTGATCACCGATGACGTCCACGGGATCTCGCGGTGGAACTGCGGGAGCGTTCCGCTCGCCGAGAGCAGCGCCGTGAGCGCGGCGACACGGGCCTGCGGTTCGGCACCGTCCACGAGGACCCGCCGAACGTCGGCGAGCAGGCGGGCCCGTCGTTCGGTCCTGCCGTCGCGCAGGGCCGTCGTCCGGAACAGGCCGAGCACCCTACGGGGCTCCTGGACGATGTCGCCTCGCGCGATGAGCCGCTCCAACACCGGCTTGCGCAGGCTCGGACCGATCGCGGCGAGTGCGGTCTGCACCCCTCTCGGTTTCTCGGCGAGGTAGTCCCATGCCGGACGCAGCAGGCCATCCGACGGTGGGTGACCCGCCACGCTTCTGAGCCGCCCCCGCTCCGCCGTGCCCAGGTGCTCGCCGAGGGCGAGGTCCGCGAGGACGGCTCCACCGAGGACGTAGAAGAGGGTGCCCTCTCCCGCGATGGTCCCGGATCGGGGTTGGAACAGGAGCAGTAGGAGATCTTCTGCCAGGGTCGGGGCGTCCGACCGGGGTTCGATCGTCATCGGCGGGGCTCCCAGCGGAAGAGGCGGGTGGCGAGGGCGACGGCGATGACGACCCAACCGAGCGTGGGCGCGAGCAGGAGCAGTGAGTCGGTCACGGCGACGCCGCCGTTCCAGGCGTTCATGGTCAGTTCGGTGGCCGCGCCGCCGGGCAGCAGCCGCTTGAGCCAGGCGAGGTTCTCGGTGCCGGAGATGCCCACCCAACTGGCCATGGCGATCACCCCGAGGGTAACGGGGAGGGTGGTGACCTGGGCGTGTTCGGGGGAGTTGGTCAGCCCGGCCGTGGCCAGCGCCAGGCCGATCATCATGGCCGCGGTCGCGAGGACCGCCACCACCAGCAGGGCGACGTTCGCCGGTTCGCCGGCGACCACGGCCAGGGCGGTCAGGATCGCGGTCACCTGCACCACGGTGAGGAGGAGTACGGGCAGCAGTAGGCCGGTGAGGATGCCGGCGTCGCTTTCGGCGGTGGAGCGCAGCCGCTTGAGGAAGAGATTCTGCCGTCGGGACGCCAGGGTGGTGACGGCCGTGGCGTAGAGCCCGAACGCGGCCACGGTGAACAGCACGATCGCGGCGACGTAGCCGAGGCTCCCGATCGCGGCGTAGGTCTCGTGCTGACGGACGAAGAACACACAGACCGCCGCCGGGATGATGAGGCTGGTGATCAGGACCAGCCGGTTGCGGAAGATCTGGATCAGTTCGCTGGACGCGATGGACAACACGGTGACGCTCCTCTCGGAAGATCGAATCAACTGTTGATGGCGCGGAACACGTCGTCGAGCCGGGTCGGCCCCGCCGCCAGGTCCTGCAGCTCGACGCCGTGGTCCTGCGCCCAGCCGAGCAGGAGGTGCAGGTCCTTCTGCAGCTCGAAGGTCTCGACCGTGACCTTGCCGTCCGCGTCGACGGCGGCCCGTACCGGCAGCGTCGGTGCCGATGGTGGGAGGGCGAAGCGGATGACCGCAGGCAGGGTGTGGGTCAGCTCGGAGACGGTGCCCTCCCGGTGGAGGGTGCCCTCGTGCATCAGCCCGATCCGGTCCGCGCGCTGTTGTGCCTCCTCCAGGTAGTGCGTGGTGAGCACGATGGTCGCGCCGTTCTCCCGGAGCCGGTCGACGGTCGCCCAGACGGCGTCGCGGGACTGGATGTCGAGGCCGGTGGTCGGCTCGTCCAGGAAGATCAGCTCCGGGCTGCCGTAGACCGCGGTGGCGAAGTCCAGCCGCCGTTTCTCCCCGCCGGACAGCTGCGACACCTTGCGGCGGGCTCGGCCGGTGAGGTCGACCAGGTCGAGCACCCGGTCGACGTCGTCGACGCGTCGGGTGAGCCGGCCGACCAGACCGACGGACTCACGGACGGTGAGGTCCGGGGAGAAACCGCTCTCCTGGAGCATGACGCCCATCCGGGGACGTACCGCTCGCCGGTCGTCGGGGCTGCGCCCGAAGACGCGTACGGTGCCCGAGGTCGGCCGCCGGTGTCCCTCGACAACTTCCAGGGTCGAGGTCTTCCCGGCCCCGTTGGTGCCGAGCAGCGCGTAGAGCTCTCCGGGCCGTACCTCGAAGGAGAGGTCCTTCACGGCGTGGAAGTCGCCGTAGGTGAGGTTCAGCCGTTCGACTTCGATGACGGGTGTGGTGGACATGCACCCATGACAGCGCGGGCGCGGCCGACCCGTCAGTGGCACCACGTCACCACCGCTTGTGACGTGGTGTCACTGGTCATGGCCCCTGGCTGCCGGATACTGGCCTGGTGACCGCGAGATCGCCGCGCTTCACCGAGTCGACGCAGGGAAGACTGCGCCGGCTCCATCTCGCCACGGCACTGCCGCCTGTGGTGTTCGCCGCGGTGGTTCTGCTCTACACCGACGCGCGTACCTGGTGGCACCTCGTCGTCCTCGCGCCGGGGGCCGTGGCGGCCGTGGTGGCGTTCGAACGCTGGACGGCCAACGACCTCGCCCGGGTCGCGCTGCCCTGCCTGGTCGTAGCGGCAGTGGTCTGGCCGCTCGGGGTCCTGGTGACCGGCAGCCCCAACGCCTACTGGGGTGTCTGCGCCGTCGGCTCGCTGGCCCTGCGCGAGGTGCGACGGCGTCGGAAGCTGGTGATGGCCGGGCTGTTCACCTACGTTGCCGCCGTCGGTACGGCGCGGCTGCTGGTGCAGCGGGACGACATCGGACACGTCCTGCTGACCTACGTTCTCATCCCGACCGTCCTCACCGTCGTCGTGACGATCTTCACGGTGGTGGGTGAGCGGTTCTACGACCTCATCCGGGAGCTCGAACAGACCCGGGAACGCGAGGCGGAACTGGCCGTGGTCCGGGAACGCGTGCGGTTCGCCAGCGACCTGCACGACATCCAGGGCCACACCCTGCACGTGGTCAAGCTGAAGATCGCCCTGGCCCAGCGACTGCTGCTCGGCGACACGGCCCGGGCGGAGAAAGAGCTGCGGGAGACGTACGCGCTGGTCAGCGACACCATCGCGCAGACCAAGGAACTCGCCTACGCGCAACGGCGGCTCAACCTGACCGCGGAGATCGAGAACGCGAAGAACCTGTTCGAGGCCGCCGGCATCCAGGTCCGGGTGACGCGGGAGGCCGAGGCCGATGCCCGCGCCAGCGAACTGCTCGGGCAGGTGCTGCGGGAAACGACCACCAACATCCTGCGGCACGCACAGGCCACCCACGTGCAGATCACGCTCGGCGCGTCGGGCATCACCATCGTCAACGACGGGGTGACCGCCACCTCACCCCCGGAGTTGCGAGGGCTGGCGGCACTCCGGCAACGGGTGGCGGGCGACGGAGGTGAGCTGACCGTGGAACAGCAGCAGGGACGCTTTCGGACGGCGGCGACGTTCCCGGCCGTCCGTGCCGGCACTGAGCGGGGGGACCGCCGGTGACCACCATCGTGCTCGCCGACGACGAGGCGCTGCTGCGTACCGCCCTGGCCGCGCTGCTGCCGATGGAGGGCGACATCACCGTTCTCGCCGAGGCGCAGGACGGCCAGACGGCGATCGCCGCCACCCTGCGACACCGGCCCGACGTGCTGGTCATCGACCTGGAAATGCCGGGCGTGGACGGCCTGGGCGCGGTCGCCGAGATCCGCCGCGAACGGCCGGAGCAGGTGATCCTCATGCTGACCCGGCATGCCCGCCCCGGCGTGCTGCGCAAGGCGCTCAGGCTCGGCGTCCAGGGCTTCGTCAGCAAGGGCGCCGAGCCAGCCCACATCACCTCGGTCATCGCCACCCTGCACTCGGGAAAACGCTGGATCGACCCGGACGTGTCCGCGCTCGCCGTCACCGAGGACTGCCCCCTCACCGATCGGGAGGCCGACGTCCTGCGGGTCACCGGCGAGGGCTACTCGGTCGCCGACATCGCCGCTCGGCTCCACCTCGCGCCGGGCACCGTCCGCAACTACCTCTCCAACGCGATGCGCAAGACCCAGACCCGGACCCGCCACGAAGCGGCCCGCTACGCCCGCGAACACGACTGGCTGTAACGGCGGTCCGGCACCGCCCGGCGGACGACTCCGGACAATCTCGATCGCGGCACGCGGGTAGTTACAGGGCAGCGCTGGTCTTTCCCAGGATGGCGGCGAGTGCGCCGAAGTCGACGTCCTGCCCTTCGGTGATATCGACGGTCTTACGCTCGCCGTTGCCCATCGCCCGGAGGAATCCCTTGACCTCGGGGACGTCCGCCGCGTTGAACACCATGAACGAGACCTTGGCCTTGGCGACCGCGATGACGGCCGCGTAGTGGCCGTTCTTGAGGAAGTGCGGCTTGCCGTACTGGAGTCGTTCCTCCACGCCTGGAACGGTCTGGTCGATCATCGCGCGCAGCTTCTCGCAGACCTCGATCTGCCACGGCTGCGTCTTGTTGATGTACTGGGTGACCTCGTCGTTCACGGCGTTCTCCCTCGTTGGTGCTCACTGGCCCGCAGAACGTGCCGTAGCCGAGGGTAGGTGATCGCCTCGCTCTTACGCTGCCCTGCCGACCGCCTCGACTCGGGTTCCCCGAAGTCGGGGTGTCCCAGCGACCCGGATGCCCCGACTTCCAGGAAGCCGAGTCGATCAACCAGGACCCGGCTGGTTGGCCGAGCCGAGCATCAACGTCCGTCCCGTGCCGCTCGCGAATACACCGCCCCGATCGCCCGACGGGACCAGTTCAGCTCGTCGTTCTCGTGGTGGATTTCCGCGATCAACTGCAGGAGGCGGGTCCACACCTGGGCCTGACGCCATTCCGCGAACCGCCGGTAGACGGTCGGCCAGGACACCCCGAAGCTCTCGGGGATCTGCCGCCACGCGCGGTCGGTGCCGGCGACGTACACGATGGCCGCCAGCACCTGCCGGTCGTCCGCGCGGCGCCGGCCGCCACCCTGCGGCCGGCGCACGACCGTGACCGGCACCACCTGCCGGAACAGCTCCCACAGCGCATCCGGGACGAGATGGTGGACGAGCTCGGGCCTGGTCTGCTTGAGCGAATTCATGCCGTCCTGGCCCGTTGTGTGACGACGATGCAGCAGAGGACGACTGTCGCGGTCAGCGGCACCATGACGCTGAGGTGCTCACCCAGCAGGAGGACGGCCCACACCAGGGTCAGCAGCGGCTGGGCGAGTTGAAGCTGGCTGGCCCGGGCCACCCCGATGAGGCCCATGCCGCGATACCAGACCACGAACCCGCCGAACTGCGAGATGGCCGCGAGGTACGCCATACCCCCGATTGCCTCGGCCGTCAGGCGCACCGGCTCCTGCGGAAGCGCGACCGCGCACACGGCGAGGCTGACCGGTGCCGCGAGAACGACCCCCCAGGCGATGACCTGCCAGCCGGGCATGTGCGCGGCGAGCCGCCCGCCTTCCGCGTAGCCGGCGGCGCAGACCAGCAGCGCGCCGAACAGGTAGAGGTCGGCGATCGTTGGCCGGCCGTGGTTCTGCGAGAGGGTGAACGCGATGACCGTGGCCGCGCCTGTCGAAGCGGCCGCCCAGAACAGTTTCGACGGGCGACGCCCGGTGCGTAGCGCGGAGATCGTCGCGGTGGCCATGGGCAGCGCACCGATGACGACGGCCGAGTGGGCCGTGGTCGAGGTCTGCAGAGCGAAGGTGGTGAGCAGCGGGAAGCCGATCACGCAGCCGGCTGCCACCACGGCGAGGGCTGGCCAGTCGCCGGCGGCCGGCAACGGCGTGCGGGTGGCGAGGAGAGCGGTGAGCGCGATGACCGCGGCGAGGACTCCGCGAACCCCGGTGGCACTCCACGGCCCGAACCCGTCGAGCGCCCAGTGGGTCGCCGGGAAACTGAACGAGAAGCTCAGCACACCGAGCGCGGCGAACATCGTCCCGCTCGCGAGTGGTGATATCCGCACCAGGACGATAGCGCTATTCTCCGTACTCATGTCAAACAGTAGCAGTTCCCGTCTTCTGGCTGAGTCCATCGCTGAGGAAATAGCGCTACTGCCGGAGGGCACCCGCGTCGCGACCCATCGCGAGCTG
The DNA here is from genome assembly GCF_040648675.1 of Micromonospora sp. NPDC049101. Lineage (NCBI taxonomy): Bacteria > Bacillati > Actinomycetota > Actinomycetes > Micromonosporales > Micromonosporaceae > Micromonospora > Micromonospora sp. NPDC049101. The sequence goes on from NZ_JBEZED010000018.1 coordinate 117,634, forward strand.
GTGCGGCGCTTCGCCGCGAGCGGCACCACCGTCTCCGCGGCGCTGGCGTTGCTCGCCCAGCGCGGACTCATCGCACCTCGCCCCGGCGCCGGGACGTACCGCACGGCGGCCCGGCCGGCAGCCCGCACCGGGGACACGTCCTGGCAGGAGGCGGCCCTCGACCCGGTGGGGGCCGAAGGAGCCTCGATCGGTGCCCTGCGTGACTTCCAGGCGCCCGCGCTGCTGCAGACACTGTCGACGGCCGGGCCGGACATCGTCGACCTCAATGGTGGCTACCTTCATCCCGGGCTACAGCCACTGGGCACCCTGGCCACGGCGATGTCGCGTGCGGCCAGACGCACGGAGGCGTGGGACCGCCCGCCCGCCGGCGGGCTGCCCGAGCTGCGCGACTGGTTCGCTGCCGACATCGGCGGCGGCCTCGGTCGTCACGACATCCTGGTCTGCGCGGCGGGGCAGAGTGCGCTGGCCATCGCGCTGCGCGCACTTGCCCAGCCGGGAGATCCGGTCCTCCTGGAATCGCCGACCTACCCGGGCGCCATCGCGGCCGCCCATGCCGCCGGCCTGCGGCCGTTTCCGGTCCCCATGGACGTCCACGGTCTGCACGCGGATCATCTCGACCGGGCCCTCACCCGCACCCGCGCGCGCGTCATCATCGTCCAGCCGCTGTTCCAGAATCCCACCGGGGCAAGCGTCTCGACGGCCCGGCAGGAGGAGATCCGGGCCATCGCCCGCCGGCACGCCGCCTTCGTCATCGAGGATGACTTCGCCCGGCACATGGCGCACGCCGACGCCCCCACCGCGCCGCCGCCGATGGTCGCCGACGACCCGGACGGCACCGTCGTCCACATCAGGTCGCTGACCAAGGTCAGCTCGCCGAACCTGCGCGTCGCGGCGATCGCGGCCCGAGGCCCCGTCCTGGCCCGACTGCGTTCCGCCCACGTCATCGACATGCTGTTCGTGCCCGCTCCGCTGCAACTGACCGCGCTGGAGATGGTGACCGCCCCCGGCTGGAGGCGGGCCCTCAAAGCGCTCAGTGTCGCCCTGGCGCACCGTCGCGAGGTGGCCACCGAGGCCGTTCTGGCGGCCTTCGGCGACCACGCTCTCGCCCGTCGCCCCCGCGGCGGTTACCACCTGTGGGTGTCGCTTCCCGCGCACCTCGACGAGCACCAACTGGTCCCCGCGGCTCTCGCCAAGGGCGTCGCCATCACACCCGGCACGAACTTCTCGGCCACCGGCAACAGCCTCCGGCATGTCCGGCTCAGCTATGTCGCGGCACCGTCGGCCTCCGACGTCGACGACGCCATCCGCCGGCTCGCGCCGCTGCTCATCGAGCACTGATCCCCAGCCGCCCGGCGATGGCCTCCGCGAAACGCGTCGGCCCGTGGTCGGTGAACGGCAGGTTCAGCGACGGCTCGCACAACTCCAGTTCCAACACGACAGGCGCGCCGTCGAATCCGCGGATCACATCGACCCGGGCGTAGACCAGCGGACGGTCCAGCCCGAGCCGCGCGCCGGCCGCCGCCAGCGCCGCCGAGGCCACGGCGCGTTCATCGTCCGCTGCCCTCCGGGGCGTGCGGCTCTCGAAGGTGGGCACGTTGACCGTGCCGTCCGGCAGGAGCATCGGGCTCTTGCGGATGGCATGGCTGTAGACGCCGCCGAAATAGATCAGGTCCGTCTCACCGTCGCGGTCGACCGATTCGAGGTACGGCTGGAGCAGCGCGACCAGGCCCGCGGAGTGCAGCCGTGCGACGTGGGCGGTCGCGGCGGGCGCGTGGGAGCGGGAGAAACGCTGGACGTCCTTCGAATAGGCGCCCACCGTGGGCTTGACGACGAATTCCGCGGCCTCGGGATGACCGTCGAGGAACTGCCGTACCGCCGTGGACGGGTCGCTACCCGGCCGGACGAACGTGCTGGGCACCACCGGCACGCCGCGGGCGGCGAGATCGGCCATGTACAACTTGTCGAGGCTCCAGCGCACCACCGGCAGCGGGTTGTGGAGATCCGTCACCGCCGCGACACGCTCACACCAGGCGAGGAAGGCCGGTAGGCGATCCACGTACGACCAGGGCGAACGCAGCAGCACCGCGTCGAACCCAGACCAGTCGACGGTCGGATCCTCCCAGTCACACACCTCGGCGACGAGCTCGGCGGTACGGCAGGCGTCACGCAGCAGGGTCATGTCGTAGTCGATCGGAAGGCTGACCTGATCGGTGACCAGAGCGAGTCTGCTCATTGTCGGAACCCCTTCACCATGGGAGTGATTCGCCGAGGTGGAGATAGCTGCCGGTCGGCCCGTCCGAGCCGAGCAGGGCCATGTCGACGCTCGTCTTCGCGCCGACGGCGACCTCGAGGTCGCCCGCGCCGTCGTTCAGGTCCGTCCTGGTGTAGCCCGGGTGCACCGAGTTGACCTTGATCGGTGTGTCGCGCAGCTCGTACGCCAGGTGCACCGTCCAGGAGTTCACCGCGCTCTTGGAGGCGCTGTAGGCGGGCAGCGACTTGAAGGCATCGCTGTACACGTATGAGGTCGGGTCGCTCTGTCTGGTCAGCGAGCCCAACAGGCTGGAAACGTTGACGATGCGGCCCGCCGTGGATCGGCGCAGGAGCGGCAGGAAGGCCGCCGTCACCTCGACGACGCCGAACAGGTTGGTGTCGAAGGTCTGGCGCCACTGATCCATGGGTTGCTCGGAGGGCCGCTTGCCGTACTTCTCGACGCGGATGCCCGCGTTGTTGACCAGGATGTCCAGCCGGCCGTACTTCGCACCGACGTTGTCGGCGGCCTCGGCGATCGTGTCCGGCGCGGTGACGTCCAGGACGAGCGGTGCGACGTCGAGGCCCATGCTTCGCAGGCTCGCCGTGGCTTCCGTCACCGCCTCCGGGCGGCGACCGGCGACCAGGGTGTGTACGCCGTTCTCCGCGAGCTGCCGAGCGATCTCACGGCCGATGCCGCGGTTGGCGCCGGTGACGAGCGCCACCTTCGAGGGGATCAGGGACAAGGCTTACTCCTCACTACCAGATCAGTGACAGGAACTTGGCGATCGGTGGACCGAAGCGGGCGACGTCCACCAGGAAAGCGTCGTGCCCCTCGTCCGACTCCAGCGCCTTGAACTGCACCTCCGTTCCGCCCTCACGGAGACCGTCCGCGATCTGGCGTTGCTGGTGCAGCGGGAACAGCGTGTCGGTCTCCACCCCGATCACCAGTGCGGCGTCCAGGCTCAGCCCGGCCAGCGCCGTTTCCGGTGTGCCACCGCATGATTCGCCGAGATCGAACAGGTCGATGCACCTGCTCAGGTAGAGGTAGCTGTTGGGATCGAAGTGGTGGGCGAAGCGGTCCGCGTGTGCCTGGAGGTAGCCCTCGACTCGGAACTCAGGGTCGAAGGGGCAGTTGTCCGTCCCGCGTTTGCCGGTGAGCCGGGCACGGCCGAAGCGCTGGTCCCACTCCCGCGCCGAGCGGTAGGTCATCATGCCGAGCTTGCGCGCGAGGCGCATCCCGGACCGCGGGTAGTGCAGGATGTCATCGCGATAGCGCCCCTGCGACCACCGGGGGTCGGACCGAATCGCCTCGCGCTGCAGTGAGCGGACGGCGATGGCGTAGGGCAGCGAGTGCACCGCCCCGGAGATGTTGATGAGGTTGCGCGCCAGACCGGGATGGCGAACCAGGAGGGAGAGCGCGCTCATCCCGCCCATGGACGCCCCAACGACGCAGCTGAGCGTGTCGAACCCCAGGGCGCGGACCAGCACCGCGGCGGCGTCGGCGATGTCCTCGATGGACAGTGATGGGAACGTCATCCCGTAGGGCTCGCCGGTGGCGGGGTCGACCGAGGCCGGCCCGGTGGAACCCTTGCAGCTGCCCAGGGCGTTCACGCAGATCACGTACCACCTGTCCGTGTCGATCGGCCGGCCCGGCCCCACCATGTGCTCCCACCAGCCGGGAGTGGGGTCCTCGTCGTGCGCGGCGACGTGCGCGTCAGGGGACATGCCGGTGAGGACCAGGACGACGTTGTCGCGTGCCTCGTTCAAGCGCCCCACCGCCTCGTACGCGACCCGCGCTCCGTCGAGCACCCCGCCGCTCTTCATGGCGAAGCCGTCGGGCAGTGTGACGAAACGGGTGGCCGCCGGAATGAACTCCCTCATGCGCGGTCCCGATCAGGCGCTGTCGCGGCCGACGTCCTGGGCGGCGAGCCAATCGTCATCCGACTCCTCGTTCATGCCGTCGAACAGGAAGGTGGACAGGTAGCGCTCGCCGGTGTCGGGAAGCATCGCGAGCAGCACCGAACCATCCGGTGCCGTCTCGGCGGTCCGCAGCGCCGTGGCCAGGGTCGCGCCAGCCGATATGCCGACGAAGATGCCCTCCTCGGCGGCGAGGCGGCGTGCGGTGTCGCGCGCCACGACCTCGTCCATCGTCACGAGCTCGTCGATGACGGTCTGGTCCAGGACACTGGGCACGAAGTTGGGGGCCAGACCCTGGATCTGGTGCACGTTCCATTCCTTGCCGGCCAGGACTGCGGCATTCTCCGGCTCCAGAACGACGATGCGTACGTCGGGGCGCGCCACCTTGAGCATCTGGCCGACGCCGGTCAGCGTCCCGGTGGTGCCGAAGCCCGTGACGAAGTAGTCCAGGCGCTTGCCCGCGAAGTCGCCGAGGATCTCGGCAGCGGTGGTCTCCCGGTGGTACGCCGGATTGGCCGGGTTGTCGAACTGCCGGGCCCGGAACCAGCCATGTTTCTCGGCCAGCTCGTCGGCGATCTGGTTACCGCCGCTGCTGCCGAGGGCTCCGGGGAAGAGGATCACCTTTCCGCCGTACGCGCGGATGAGCTTGCGCCGCTCTCTGGAGTAGGTGTCGCCCATTACCGCCACGAACCGGTAGCCGCGGGCGGCGGCCACCATCGCGAAGGCGATGCCGACGTTGCCCGAGGTGCACTCCACGATCGTGTCGCCGGGTTTGAGCATCCCGGTGGCCTCGGCGTGCAGGATCACGCCCAGGGCGAGGCGGTCTTTGACCGAACCACCGGGGTTGAACGACTCGACCTTCACATAGACCGAGGTGTGCGCCGGGGCCATCCGGTGGAGCCGGACGATCGGGGTACGGCCGATCGTGTCGAGGATGCTGTCGTAGAGGGGCATTGCGCGAACCGTCCTTCGTCGTCAGGCCGCGACGAACGCGGGGGAGACCATGTCAAGGATCACGGCGAGAGCTTGCTCGATCTGCTCCTCGTCCGCCGGGGCGTTGAACTCGGCCAGCTCGACGCCGATCAGACGTTCCCTCGGAACAGCGTCGAAGATCGCCCGGATCTGCGCGGGCAGCAGGCCGTCGGCCACCGTGTAGTCCGCGGGGACAGCGCCCGGGTCCATGACGTCCCAGTCGATGTGCACCCATACCCGTGCGTCACCGATGGCGGCCAGGACGTTCTCCGCAGTCGTCTGGCTCGGGGGGATGACGCGTACTCCAGCGGCTTCGATGAGCTTCCGCTCGCCCGGGTCGACGTCGCGGGTACCGACCAGGATCGCCTGCTCGGGCTTCAGTCCGGCGCCGTGGCCGCTGTCCCACAGGCCACATGCGCCGGACAACACCATGCCGCCGAGGTAGCCGCTGTCCGTCGTGTCCGGGGTGTTGAAGTCGCCGTGCGCGTCGATGTAGAGCACGACCGCGTCCGGAAACCGCCGGGCGACAACCGGCAGCGTGGCGAGACTGACGGAGCACGTGTTGTTCAGCAGAACCGGAAGGTTCCCGCCGTCAAGGCTCGTGGTGACCGCTCTCGCCATCGAGTCCAGCGTCTGGCGGGCCTGGGGCAGGCTCTGGGTCCAGTCGTCGTCCACCGCCGGGGCGGGTTTCCCGATGTACTGCGCGGAGAGCCCGTAGCGCTCCGCCAGGGCCTGCGCGGTACGAGCAGCGCCCTCGATCATCCGCGCCGCTCGGTCCGCCACCCGTCCCTGGGAGACGATGAGGTCGATCATCAAGAAGCATCCTTCCTGGCCGGAGCATGGTCGTGACCGCCGGAGAACGAGGCGGTGTCGTGCTGGCCCGACGCGAACGGGCACCGATCTGCCCGCTCGTCGGCAGCCTCGGCGAGGCTGTACTGAAGCCACTCGAGCGCACCGCTGCCGTACGAACTCAGGTGCGGCGAGTGGGGAGTGCCGTCGTAGCGGCCGATGCGGTCGCGGATGTTGGCGCGTACCTTGCGGCCGCTGGGCGTGTCACCGGCAAAGACGTCGAACCGCGCACGCGGGTTGATGACGATGACGAAGTGGGCGCCGAGATTGCGGCTGCGCCGTTTCCGGTGTGCCGGGCTGCTCATGTTGCAGAAGAGGGGCATGCCGTTGAAGCACATCGACCACCCGGGGGAGTCGGGTTCCCTCGCCACCTCGTCCGGCCAGGGGGCGGGGTCGAGGTCGTGGAGGTCGTGGAGGATCCGCCAGCCGAAGGCGTGGTACTCCTCGACGGTCCGCGCCCGCACCGCATCCGTCGCGAACGCCACCACCAGGGGACTCGCGGTGTCGAGGCGGCCGTCCCAGCGGTTGGCGAGCTCGACATAGCGCCGGAGTCCTTCGGCAAGGCGTCTGGTGCCCACCCCGTCCGCGCTGTCGACGAAGATGAAATTGACGATCTTCTTCCTGAATGCGTTCCGCGAGAAGATGCACGGAAAGTCGGGATCGTTGAGCCGAAGACTGAGATCTTCGAATGCGGAGCGACGCCAGCCTCGGGCCCGCTCGGCCACATGCTCCTGTGTCAGCAGGATTTCTTCGTCGTTGGAGATGTGCAATATGGATAGTCCTTCCCCGTAAATGGTCCTGGCGCACGCCGTTGCGGCGGACTCGATTTTGCGCATGCGGAATCGAGGCCCGCGGCGAGTGGGCCTACGGCCGTCGCAACGGCGGTGAGGATCAACAGGATCGAGTGGGAGCGACTGGTGGAGGTCTTCAGACCGACGCCGTCGTCGGTCCGGTGCCAGGTCAGCTCAGGTTTTCGACCGAGTCTGCGGCACCGCGTGCGACGCAACCTTTGGGTCGCATCCACCAGGGCGATTAACCGACTCCCGGCTGGCGAGCGATTACAGGACAGTTTCGTCGTTGCCTTCGACAGGAGAAATCCTGGCCCATCTCACCCGGGTCGTCAACCCGTCCGAGTGCTGTCTCTCGTGTTTATTTTGGTGACCAGGACGCGATGTCCGTTTCCTTCAGACATCGGTACCAATCAGCGTGGTGGAAATTCGAGGTGGGCGTTCATCGCGACCAAAAGGGTTATCTCGCGCGGGGCGGCAACCGGTGTGCCAACGATGAAATCCAGGTGAATCGGATATGGCGTTTTGTGCGATCGGGGAAACCGCTCGGGCAGGTGGGATGCAGGCCCGCCGAGGGCACCGTCGCAACCGGACTCGGTCAGGGCCTCATCCTGCTGCCGCGCCCTGGTGGACGTGGACGGTCAGCGCGATCGGCACCGAGTTCTCCGATTCCCGGCTACGGGTGATCCAGGACGTGGTCGCCAGTGCGATCTTCGGTGTGATCCTGCGGGAACGCGAGGGCTCCACCCACCACGACCGCCGACGCGGCGTCAGGCCGAGTCGTCGATGACGGCGCGGAAGCGACTCGCCAGGCGGATGGCCCGACCATTTGCCGACATGATCCGGGCTTGCTGGACGGGGTGACCGTGCGCGGCGGCGAGGCCGGCCAGGTGCCCGGCCACCGCGGTGCCGACTCCGCGACCCTGCCACGCGTCGGCGATCAACAGGGCGATCTCTGGCGGTCCGCAGTCCTGCCACAACAGGTGGGCGAGACCGATCAGCCCTGGCCGCTGTGGACCGGCGATGAGAAACGTGTAGCCGCGATCGGGGTCGATCAGGTGCCGCCACTCGGCGTGGCGGATCCGGTCTCGCGACGCGTGGTAGCGGGCCCTGCGGCTCTCGGCGGAGCATTCCCAGCGGTGCAGGTGGTTGACCGCGTCGAGGTCGGTGAGAGTGGCCCGGCGCAGGTGCAGTCGAAGCCCGCCAGCTGTCATCAGGTCCACGTCGTCGTGCTGACTGTCGATGAGGAGCCCCTGCTGCACGGATCTCCTTGAGGGCTGGTAGCGAAGGACGGCAGCGCCAACGTCAGGCGCACCACGTACCGAGTGACCGAGACTGGTCTCCGGACGAGCTGGAGAACGTTTTCCCGCTGAACCGCCGCGGGCCCAGGTTCGTGAACTCAGCGGAAGACTTCGGTGCCGGAGAATGTGAGGAAGACGTGAGAGTTCTTGTCGTGGGTGCCACCCAGGGCATTGGTCGCGAGCTGGCCGCCGAGTACGCCCGGCGGGGCAACGAGGTGGTCATTACCGGACGGGCGGTCCAGCGGGCCGAGGCCGAGGCGGCACGGCTCGAAGCCGAGACCGGAAGCCCGGTGTCCGGGTCGGGGCTCGACCTGTCCCGGCCGGACTCGGTGGCGGACGCGCTCCGGAATGTGGGGCCGGTCGATCGTCTCGCCGTCGCGGGAATGATTCGGGACAGCAACACCGTGGCGTCCTTCGCGATCCCGGCGGCGGTGGAGCTGGCGACCACCAAAATCGTCGGCTACGCGGCGGTGGTGGCGGCCCTGCACGGGCGACTCGCACCCGATGCCGCCGTACTGCTGTTCGGCGGAATGGCGAAGGACCGGCCCTATCCGGGTTCCACCGTGCTGTCCACCGTCAACGCCGGCATTGTCGGCCTGGTGCGCACCCTGAGCGTGGAACTCGCGCCGGTGCGGGTCAACTCGATCCACCCCGGTGCTGTCGCCGACAGCCCCGCCTGGGTGGACAACCAGGCCGTCCTCGAGCCCCTGCGCAGGGTCTCCCTGACCGGGGAACTGCCCACCATGCGGCACATCGTCGACGGGTGCGTGTTCCTGCTGGAGAACCCGGCGGCCAACGGCGTCAATCTCACCCTCGATGCCGGACGGGCATAGCGCGACCGCGAGCGTGCGCGCCGCTGGACCGGGAGGGTTGGTACGCCCTCCCGGTCCAGCGGCCCCGGCGATCCGTGGTCAGCGATCGTCGACGCGGCCGGTCAGCGGGCCGACGGCCCGCTGGAGCCACCGACGGTCTGGTGCCGGGCGGTTGGGGAGTGCGACCAGGTGCCGATGGCGCCAGCAGGAACGTCGGCCGCCTCCCTCGTGCCGAGGTCGTAGGCGTCCTCGGCGTGCAGGATCTGGTCGACCCCGGTGACCTCGTCCGAACGCGTCACCCGGAAACCGATGGTCACATCAATGATCTTGACCAGCAGCCAGGTCAGCACCAGGGAGTACGCCGCGACGGCGAAGGCGCCGATGGCCTGCTTCAGCAACTGGCCCGCGCCAGCACCGGCCACGAGGCCGTCTGTCACGTCGAAGACCCCGATGAGAAGGGTGCCGAGAACACCGCCGACCGCATGCACAGCCACGACGTCCAGCGAGTCGTCGTAGCCGAACCGGTCCTTCAGACCGACGGCCCAGGCGCAGCCGACGCCGGCGATGACGCCGATGGCGATCGCGCCCCAGATGTTCACGACCGCGCAGGCCGGGGTGATGGCCACCAGGCCGGCGACCGCTCCCGAGGCAGCGCCCAGCGAGGTGAAACCGCCCTTGCGGACCCGCTCCCACACGAGCCAGCCGAGCAGACCGGCACCGGCCGCCACCTGCGTGTTCATGAAGGCGACGCTGGCGGTGCCGTTCGCGGCGAGGGCCGATCCGGCGTTGAACCCGAACCAACCGAACCACAGCAGGCCCGAGCCGAGCATCACGAGGGGCAGACTGTGCGCCCGCATCGACTCGCGCCGGAAACCGACCCGGTTGCCGAGCACCAGTAGCGCACCGAGGGCGGCCATGCCCGCGTTGATGTGCACCGCCGTGCCTCCGGCGAAGTCCTTCACGCCGAGTTTGAAGATCCAACCGCCGGACTGCCACACCCAGTGGGCAACCGGGAAATAGACCACTGTCACCCACAGGGCGACGAACAGCATCCACGCGCCGAACCTGGCGCGGTCGGCGATCGCTCCGCTGATCAGCGCCGGCGTGATGACGGCGAACATCATCTGGAAGACGGCGAAGGCGAGCACCGGAACGCTGCCGGTCAACGTGGTGTCCGAGATTCCGCTCATGCCCACGTTGGACAGGTCACCGAGAAGCCCGCGCCCGCCCACGTCCTCGCCGAAGGCGATCGAGTATCCGTAGGCCACCCAGAGAACGCTGACGATGCCCAGGCTGACGAAGCTCATCAGCAGCATGTTGACCACGCTCTTCGCGCGAACCATGCCGCCGTAGAAGAACGCCAGTCCCGGGGTCATCAGCATGACCAGCGCGGCGCTGGTCAGGACGAATGCGGTGTCACCCGCGTCGAAGCCTTCTGGCATCGAGGTGCACTCCACGTCTTGAGCGCCGCCGCGTCGAAAGCGGCGGCGGTTGGATTTGGTACGGGAAGAGGGGCCGGTGCCTCAGGCGAGGTCGGCGGCCTCCAGGGCGGTGCAGCAGGTGTCGACGATGAGCCGGGTGACGGTGTACGGGTCGACGTTGGCGTTGGGCCGGCGGTCCTCGATGTAGCCCCTCTTGTCGATCTCCACCTGCCACGGGATGCGGACGGAGGCGCCACGGTCGGAGACGCCGTAGCTGTACTCGCTCCAGGGGGCCGTCTCGTGGGCACCGGTGAGGCGGGCCTCGACGCCGGCGCCGTAGCTGCGGATGTGCTGCAGGGGCTTGTCGCCCCGGCCGAGGGACTCGCAGGCCTCGATGATCGCCGCGTAGTTCTCGCGCATCGCGCCGGTGGAGAAGTTGGTGTGGGCGCCGGCGCCGTTCCAGTCACCCCGTGCGGGCTTGGGCTCGAGGGTGGCGGAGATGCCGAAGTCCTCGGCCGTGCGGTGCAGCAGCCAACGGGCGACCCAGAGCTGGTCGGCGACCTCCAGCGGCGACAGCGGGCCGACCTGGAACTCCCACTGGCCGGGCATGACCTCGGCGTTGATGCCGGAGATGGTCAGGCCGGCGGCCAGGCAGTTGTCCAGGTGCTTCTCGACCACGGCGCGGCCATAGATCTCGTCCGCGCCGACACCGCAGTAGTAGCCACCCTGCGGGGCCGGGTAGCCGCCGTCGGGGAAGCCCAGCGGGCGGGAGCCCTGGAAGAACGTGTACTCCTGCTCGATGCCGAACAGGGGCTGCTGGGCCGCGAACCGGTCGGCCACCGGGCGCAGCAGGGCCCGGGCGTTCGACTCGTGCGGGGTGCCGTCGATGTTGAACACCTCGCACAGCACCAGCAGGTGCGCCCCGCCGCGGATCGGGTCCGGGTAGGTGGCGACCGGCTCCAGGACCCGGTCGGAGCTGCGGCCCTCGGCCTGGTTGGTGCTGGAGCCGTCGAAGCCCCAGGTACCCGGCTCGACGCCGTCGGCGATGATCTTCGTCTTCGACCGCAGCTTCGCGGTCGGCTCGGTGCCGTCGATCCAGATGTACTCAGCCTTGTAGACCATGTGTCTCTTTCTCCTGTGAACGGGCCGGATGGCCAGTCGAAATCGTGATCGGACGAACGGGCGGCTCAGACCGCCGCGAGCGGCGCGTCCGTTCGCACCAGGTGGGTGTCCGCCGCCGGACTCGCGACGCCCAGCGCCGACGTGAGCAGCGTGACGACCCGGTCGTGTGCGCCTCGCTCGGCGTCGTGCAGCGGGGTGCCTCCCCAGCGGTCCCGCAGAGTTGGATCGGCCCCGCGATCCAGGAGGTACTGGACCACGTCGAGGTTTCCCTCGGAGGCGGCCAGGTGCAGCGCGGTACGTCTGTCGTAGTCGGCGGAGTTGGGGTCCTTTCCCGCCGCCAGCGCGAGCCGGACGTACTCCAGGTCACCGTGGCTGGCGGCCCACAGCAACCGGGTGGTCGACGCCACCTCCTCCTCGTTGCGCCCGCGCCGGGGGTCGCGTTTGCCGGAGTCCTCGCCGGTGGCCAGGGAGTCGTAGACGTGGAAGTTGAACCGGTTGACGAGGTCCGCGCAGAAGGCCACCCCTCGGACGGAGTTGCCCAGCGCGTCGAGGCGCGGCGACCAGACGCAGATGCCCAGCACGCCGGGAACCACGATCATGAGTCCGCCGGAGACGCCGCTCTTCGCCGGCAGACCGATCGTGAAGGCGAACTCCCCGGAGTAGTCGTACATCCCGCACGACGACATCAGGGACAGGCACTTGCGTACGGTGTCGGCGGAGAAGATCCGCTCCCTGGTGAGGGGATTGACGCCGCCGTTGGCCAGCGAGGCGGCCACGACCGACAGCGACCGCGCGTCGACCTCGATCGAGCAGCACTGGAAGTAGAACTCCAGCGTCTCGGTGAGGTCCGTCCCGTCCGGGAAGGCCCGGTGCTCGCGCATGAAGTAGCCGAGGGCGAAGTTCCGGTCGGCCGTGCGGCGTTCCGAGAGGTAGACGGCGTTGTTGAACCCGACCGCGCCGCCACCGGCCAACCTGCGCCACGTCTCGGCGACGTGGTCGAAGCGGTCGGCCATCTCCCAACCGGGGCGTAGCAGCGAGCAGCACATGATGGCCCCGGAATTGATCATCGGGTTGTGCGGGAGCCCCTCGCTGTTCAGCGTCAGCTCGTTGAACCCGCGACCGCTGGGCTCCCGCCCCACATGCCGGTGGACCTGCTCGGCACCGTGCTGTTCCAGCGCGAGACAGTAGTTGATCGGTTTGCAGACCGACTGGACGCAGAAGACGCTCTCCGCGTCTCCCAGGGCCAGGCGCTGCCCATCCGTGGTGCACAACGCGATCCCGAACTTCTCCGGATCGACGCGGCCCAGTTGCGGGATGTAGTCGGCGACCTGGCCCTCGTCGACACCCCGGAGCCCCTCGTAGATCGCGAAGATCTCCGTTCGGAGCGCGGCGAAGTCCGGAATGACGAGATCCCCGCGAAGCGCTTTCTCGATGACGCCGCCGCCCGCCCTGCACAGTGCGACGAAGCGGGTCAGGTCGATGCGTGTCGGCCCGTCGGCGCCCACGGCGGGACGCAGTTCGCCCCAGACCTGGGCCAGACGCGGATCAGCGTCCGAGATCCCCGAGGCGCGCAGCCGGTTGGCAAGGTCGGCCAACGAGACGGTGCCCTGCGGGTCGACGGTGAAGGAGGCGAACAGCTTCCCGTATTCACCGGCTCCGGAATCGTCGGCGAGTGACGGTTTGACGGGGTTGCCCGACCACGCCTGCTCGATGCGACGCGCCGTGGTTCGGGGTTTCTTTATCGTGGGCATGACGTGGCTCGACCACTCCGTAGAAAGTTTGTGTCAGTGCGGCCACCGGCGTATTTACTCGCGCCTCCGGGCATTCGACCGGCCAGCCTCGCACATTCGGAAGGCTACGGGCGGCCAGTGCACATTCGCTTGATTCCGACTGACCAACCGCTGGTCAGAGGGCACGCATCGACATCGGCGCCCGGTCTTGCCGGTCGTCAACTATTCGTCAACCGCGGCCACGTACAACTACCAACCCGTGACCGGCCTCATCCTCGGCCCAGGAATGTTCACGGCGAACCAGGGCACGTAGGAGCGGACCGATGATTCGAGGAGTGGACATGACAAAGGTCCTGATGGTGTTGACCTCGCACGACCAGTTGGGCGACACCGGGCACAAGACCGGCTTCTGGCTCGAGGAACTGGCCGCGCCCTACTACCGGTTCCGCGACGCGGGGTGGGAGGTCACGCTCGCCTCGCCTCGGGGCGGCCGGGCACCCCTGGACCCGAAGAGCGACGAGCCGGACTTCCAGACCGACCAGACCCGCCGGTTCACGGCGGACGCTGAGGCGCAACGCCAGCTCGAGACGACGGTACGGCTCGACTCGGTGTCCGTCGACGACTTCGACACCGTCTTCTACCCGGGCGGCCACGGCCCTCTCTGGGACCTCGCCGAGGACAACGACTCGATCAGGCTGATCGAGCAGGTCGTCGCGGCGGGCAAGCCGATCGCGCTGGTGTGCCACGCTCCGGGCGCGTTGCGGCACTGCGCGACGCCCGACGGCGAGCCCCTGGTCGCCGGGAAGCGCGTCACCGGGTTCACCGACAGCGAGGAGGAGTACATGGGCCTGACCAAGGTGGTGCCCTTCCTCGTCGAGGACGAGCTGGTCGCCAAGGGTGCCGAGTTCTCCAAGGCGGGCAACTTCGAGTCGTACGTGGTGAGCGACGGGCTGCTCGTCACCGGCCAGAACCCGGCCTCCTCGGCTCCGGCGGCGGATCAGCTGATCTCGCTGGTGAGCCGGGCCGGCGCGTAACCTCGATCGTCTCCGTCCGGCGGGACCACTGCGAGGGGCCCGCCGGACGGCCGACATCGATCGGAGCTCAACCTCAGCTGGCCCGTACGGTGTGCACTGCGGAGACCGCGGCGGCGCCTTCACCGACGGCGGTGGCCACCCGTTTGGTGGAGCCGGACCGGATGTCGCCGACCGCGAAGACACGGGCAGCGCTGGTCTGGAACGGCAGCGGCGCCGGGTGCGTGCCGGGAGGCAGCCGGCTGTCGGTCAGCACGAAACCGTCGTCGTCCGTGGCGATGCCCTTCATCCAGTCGGACGCCGGGTCGGCGCCGATGAAGCAGAACAGCCCTCGGCAGACCAACCTCGCGCGTTCGCCCTCCGACGCCACGACGATCGCCGCCAGTGTGTCGTCACCCTGAAGCTCTCGCAGGGTGCTGGTGGTGTGGACGTGGATCTGCGGATGGGCGTGAATCCGGTCGGCCAGGTACGTCGACATCTTCGCCCCGAGGTCGGCCGAGCGCACCACCAGATGCACCGTGCAGCCGCGTGCGGCCAGGGAAAGGGCCGCCTGTCCGGCCGAGTTGGCGCCGCCCACGACCGCCACCGGCTGCGACTCGTAGCCGCGCAGGTCCAGCTCCGTGGCGGCGTACCGGATGCATCCGCTCTGCTCGAACTCCGCCCAGCGCTCGATGTCCAGACGTCGGTAACGCGCTCCGGTGGCGGCGACGACCGCGGACGTCTCGATTCGGGTGCCGTCCGCCAGCTCCACGACGGGCCGCAACTCGTCCGAGACGTCGAGGCCCACCACCGCGCAGGGCGCGTAGATCTGGACGCCGAACTTCAGCGCCTGGATCATCGCCAGCCGCGCCAACTGCTCGCCGCTGACACCCGCGGGGAAGCCGAGGTAGTTCTCGATCCGCGCGCTCTTGGCCGCCTGGCCGCCCAGGCCGGTGCCGTCGAGCAACACGGTGACGAGGCCCTCGGACGCGCCGTAGACCGCCGCGGCCAGCCCCGCCGGCCCGGCGCCGACCACGACCAGGTCGGGGTTGCGCGCCGTGGCGACATAGGTCAGGCCGAGTGCCTCCGCGACAGTGCCCGGGGTGGCGCGATGCAGTACCCGGCCGGCGGTGACCGCGACCGGAAGGTCGTCCTCGCCGACGCCTGCCGTCCGCATGAGCGCCCGCCCGGACAACGAGGCCGCGTCGAGCCAGGCGTGCGGGAGAAGCATCTGGGTCACGTAGGTGCGCAGCTCCAGCGATTCCGCCGCGTGCGGTCGACCGACGATCTCCAGGGCGTTGCCGGCGGCCCCGCGCATCAGTTCACGACGAGCGCGAAACGTCTCGATCAGGACGTCGGCGATGTCGACCTGCTCGGCGAGCACACGGCGCAGTTCCGGGGCCGAGATCCGGACGACAGTCCCGGCCGCGACGACGCGGACCGTGAGGAAGACCTGCTGCCCGGTGAGGAGACTCAGTTCGCCGAGGAACTCGCCTGGGCCGCGCCGGTAGATGAGGCGCTCGGGCTCCAGCGCCGTCGCGTCGCGGACGGCCTCGGCGGTGGCCGTGCGCAACAGGAAGAAGTCGTAGGAGCTGTCGCCGGCGGCGTACAGATCCTGTCCCGGCTGGACCTCTTCCTCGGTGCCGTAGGTGGCGAGGCGGTCGAACTGCTCCGTGTCGAGGACAGGGCCGTCGGCGTCTCCGGTGCTCATGCTCGAACGATAGGTTCCGTCTGTTGACGACGAGTGGATCCCCGACCGGCGGGCGCAGAAGCCCTCCACTCGCTGTCCACCACGGCACGTCAAACTTGTCGAACCGCTGGCGGCGTAGCACCCGGCCCGAGACGAAGGACAGGGAACCTGATGTCCAGCCTCGCATTGGTGGTGGCGGTCGGCGTCGCCATCCTGACGGGTACGGGCGCGGCCCGTCGTCTCCGGATCGCCCCACCGGTGCTGCTCCTGATCGCCGGTGTCCTTCTCGGGTTCGTGCCCGTACTGCGTGTGGTGCACCTGCCACCCGAGGCCGTCCTGCTGGTGTTCCTCCCGGTGTTGCTCTACTGGGAGGCGTTCACCTCCTCGCTGCGCGAGATCCGCCGGAACCTGCGGGTCATCGTGTTGCTGAGCACCTTCCTCGTGGTCGCGACAGCGGCGGGGGTGGCCACCGCCGCGCACGCGCTCGGGCTCGACTGGGGACCGGCGTGGGTGCTGGGCGCCGCGGTGGCTCCGACCGATGCCACGGCGGTCGGTGTCCTGGGCCGGATGCTGCCGCGCCGCATCGCGACCATGCTGCGCGCGGAGAGCCTGGTCAACGATGGTACGGCGCTGGTGATCTACACGCTCGCGGTCGGGATCACGCTCGGCGAGGAACACCTCAGCGTGGGCCGGGTGGCCGGCCTGTTCGCCCTGTCGTACCTCGGCGGCATCGCGGCCGGCGTGGCTGTCACGTTCCTCGTCCTGCAGATCCGCCGCCGGCTGAGCGACCCGTTCCAGCACAACCTCCTGGCGCTGATGACGCCGCTGACCGCCTACCTGATCGCCGAGGCGGCCGAGGTGTCCGGCGTCCTCGCGGCCGTGGTCAGTGGACTCTGGGTGGGCCGCGCCTCGCCGCGCCTGTTCCCCGGTAATGCCCGCCGGCACGTCCAGACCGTCATGGACTTCCTGACCATGCTGGCCAACGCGGCGCTGTTCGTCCTGGTGGGGCTGGAGGCGCAGTCGGCCGTCCGCGGGCTGGACAGCACCGGGCTGGCCCACGGCCTGCTGGTCGCGGTCGTGGTCTGCGCGGTCATCGTCGCGGTGCGGTTCGGCTGGCTGTTCACCAGCCCGTATCTGATCCGGGCGATCGACCGCCGGCCGCAGCAACGCGAAAGACGGCTGAGCGGTAGGCCGCGGGCGCTCATGTCGGCGGCCGGTTTCCGCGGGGCCGTGTCGATGGCGGCGGCGCTTGCCGTACCCCATGCCCTGCCGTCCGGGGCGGAGTTTCCGGACCGGGACCTGATCGTCTTCGTCACGGCCGTCGTGATCGCCGCGACCCTGCTGCTCCAGGCGCCGTTGATGCCGCGCGTGACGCGGTGGGCCGGGCTGGGTGCCGACGGGGAGGCCGAGCGGGAGCGCCGTGCGGCCGAGATCGGGTCGATGGCGCACGCCCTCGCGTCGTTGCCCGAGATGGCCGCGAAGCTGGGCACGAGCGACGACGTGCACGAGCAGTTGCGAACGGAGTACGACCGCCGCCTGCGCGTGCTGCGCGACGGCGACGCCGACTCCGGGCCCGACGAGGCCGCGGCCCACTACGAGCAGCAGTACGCCGACCTGCATCTGGCGGTCATCGACCACCGCCACGACACCGTCGTCCGCATGCGTGACCGGGGCGAGATCGACGACGAGGTGCTTCGCCGCGTGCAGGACGGCCTCGACCTCGAACAGGTCCACCTGACCCAGCGCCGCGACAACGCCTAGCCGGGCTGCTCGGGGACAGGTGTCGAATCGGGGCGGCCGACCCGCGTGGCGATCTCCTGCAGGGCCGCGATGTGGGCGCTCAGCGCCGCGCGACCGGCTGGGGAGAGGTTGATCCAGGTCCGCGGGCGCTTGCCCACGTAACCCTTGCGCACCTCGACGTAGCCGCCGTCGCTCAGGGCCGAGATCCGTTTGGACAGGGCCGAGTCGCTCAGCTCCACCGAGTCGCGGACGAAGGCGAACTCGGCCCATTCCGTTCCCGCCAGCAGGGCCAGGATGGCCAGTCGGGTGGGATCGAGCAGCGCGGGGTCCAGCTTCGGGTCGGTCAACGTCCGATCTCCCTGGTGAGGATCCTGCGCTGCCACCACGGACCCGCGGCGGCCACCAGGACACCGCCGGCAAGTCCGCTCCACAGCGCGACGTGCGGGACCTCCAGGGCGGCGGCGATCGTCGTGCCGACGATCAGGACGGCCAGCACCAGCAGCAGCCCCACCAGGCTCGCCGGGTCGGGCGTGACGCGCGGACGCACCGGCCGGCGGAGCAGCGAGCCGCCCAACCGGGTGTTGCCCACCAGAGCGACGAGCAGCAGCAGCAGGATGATGGCGCTGCCCCAGGTGCGGACGAACTGTGGTTCACGGTCGGCGAGAACTCCGTACGCGGCGATCAGGACCCCGGCCACGATCCAACCCCACCGGGACCGGCCTGCCGCCGCTGCCGTCTGGGTCCGCCGCCGGTCGACGTCCCGCAGAGCTGCTCGGGCCTCTTCGGGTGTAGGGGTGTTCATCAGGTGACTCCCTCGTCTTGGAAAGTACTTGCTAGTACGGAAAGCTAGCACTCACTTTCCATGTCGGCAAGTACTTGCCGAGGCGTCCGTCGCCGGAAGTAACTCCTTACTCACTAGAAATCGTGTGCCGCGGCGTTGACTTGCCCTACTAGTCGGGAATCACGAGACGGGGGCGACCATGACGGGCCAGGCGGACTGGGGTCGGGACGGGTGGGCTGTGCAGCCCGGTGCGGGAAGGCTTGTCGAACTCGGCGGCCCGCATCGGCCGGAGATCCTCGTGCGAGGCGCCGAGGTTGGTGGGGCACTCGGGGCATTCGTGTTCCATCACGACGTGATCGTCGAGAACCCGCCCCACGCCCACCACGACTTCATGAAGATCGCCTACGTCCTGCAGGGGGAGTACCACTTCCGGGTGGGCAAGGCCGAATTCTCCGGCGGCCCGGGAACCACTGTCATCGTGCCGCGGGGCGCCTATCACACGTTCGTCACCCCGACCGGCGGGAAGCTGCTGTTCGTCAGCGCGCCGGCCGGCAACGAGCAACTCTTCGAGGAACTCGGCAGCCTCGGCCCGAATCCCACCCCGGAACAGCTCGCCGAGATCGACGAACGCTTCGGCACCACGCGTCTCCCGGGCGACGAGGGTCGCCCCTGGAGTCAACTGCGCGACGCCGCGCGTTAAACGATGCTCGCCCGCTCCTCGAACACTCGGGCGATGGCGTTTCCGACCCACATCGAACGTGCACGGATCAAGAAGGAAGAACGATGGCAGATAGTCGCGACATGTACCTCGTCCACGGCGCCTTTCGACGCGAGTTTCCCGCTGCCGCGGCACTCGTCCGGACCGTTGCCGCCAACGACAGCGCCGCCGCCGCACGGGTCGCCGAGCACGTACTCATCCTCACCGGTCTGTTGAACCTGCATCACGCCGGTGAGGACGAGAAGGTCTGGCCGAAACTGCTGCAGCGGGGCCCGAACGAGATCGCGCCGTTGGTCGAGACCATGGAACGTCAGCACGAGGGCCTGCACGAGGCACTTGTCGAGGTGGAGAGGCTGGCCACCGTCTGGCGCTGGAGGGCGACGTCGGCGGACCGTGATGCGTTGGCCTCGGCCGTCGACGCCATGATTCCGCCGATGCTGGAGCACCTGGTCACCGAGGAGACGCACCTGCTGGCGTTGATCGACAAATACCTGACCGACAAGGAGTGGGCCGAGGTGGGCGCGGCCGCGATGGCCACGATGCCGAAGAACCTGTTGCCCATGGCCTTCGGGATGGTGCTGCGCGACGGCGCCCCCGAGCACGTCGCGGGTCTCAGGGCGGTCATCCCGGGTCCGGCCTGGTTCGTGCTCTCCCGGCTCGGGCCGGGCGCGTACACCCGATACGCCCGTCGTCTGGGCCTGGACAGGGTGGGCAGCACCGCCTGACCGGGTATTGACAGTTGAGCCGATGAAGGGCAGCCGGGAACCCGGTTGCCCTTCATCGTGCACCCGGGCCGCGTCGGAGATGGTCAGTGGAAATCAACTGCGATCCGACATGCTCGACCTGGGGGTTGCCGGGGGGCTGCTGATTGTCATTCGTGGTCACCGAGGAGCTGCAATGAATACTGGTTCGGAAAAGGCGCACACGGTTCGGGTTGGCGACCTCTCCCTGATCTGTCACATTCGTGGCCGCGGCCCGCTCTGTTTCGTACATCCGGGTGGTCCGGGGCTTTCCGGAGACTATCTGCGCATGCCACTGCTCGAGCGCCGTCTGACGATGGTCTATCTCGAGCCGGTGGGCACGGGCGGTTCGAGCCGGTTGCCGGCGGGAGCGACGTACGACCTCGAGACCTACGCCGACCATCTCGACGCGGTGATTGCCAACCTCTCCGACGTCCCGGTGCTCGTGCTGGGGCATGGGCACGGTGGATTCGTCGCGCAGAGTCTGGCGTTGCGCCGCCCGGACCGGACCGCCGGGCTGATCCTGTACGCGACCGCACCCATGGCCGATGACCACACCCGGGCAGCGGCGCGGGAGAAACTCCGGCAGTACGCGCTGGCCCACGCGGACCGCACCGATGCCGAAGCGATGATCGCCGCGTTCGACCGTCCCGCCGACCGCTGGGTGCACGAGAGCACCGCACGGCTCTGGCAGCTCCTCCCCGCCTACTTCGCCGACTACTGGCGGCGGCGCACGGAGTTCGCCCATCTCCTCGGTGCGCTGCCCTGCTGGCCGAGGCCGGCCACCGACTTCGACCTTCGTGGCGCACTGCCCTCGATCAGCGCACCGACGATTGTCGTGGCGGGTGTGCACGACTTCGCATTCGGCCCCGAGCCGGCCGAGATGCTGCGGTCGGCCATTCCCGATGCGGTCCTGGCCGAGTTCTCCGACAGCGGGCACTTCCCGCACCTGGAGGAGGCCGAGCGCTTCAGCCATGTGGTGCTCGAGTTCGCCCTACGGGTCTGCGGCGGCGTTCCCGGCCGGCCTCGTCGGCCGAGCGAGCTGGCCCTGACCGGACGGCACGATGCGCGTTGGTGGTGACGGGCGCGGCGATGCCGCCCCGGCCGGCAGTGAGCGGCCGGGGCGGCATCGCCGCAAGCTCACTCCGGGAGCTGGTAGAGGCGATAGCGGGCAACGGTGTCGAAGCCGATCCGCAGGTACACTGGCTCACCCTCGGCGCTCGACTGCAGCGTGGCGATGCGCCGCCCCGACTCGCGGGTGATGCGCAACGCCTCGCGGGTGAGGGCTGTCGCGATGCCGCGCCGACGGAAGTCGGGATCGGTGGCGATGCAGTACAGCGCGCCGATGTCGGTGCCGAGCGACAGGGTGCACGTGCCGACGGTCCGGCCGTCGACGGTGCCCGCGAGCCGGACCACGTCGGGGTAGGCGAAGTTCAGTTCCCGGTCGACGACGATCCCCAGGTCACCGGAGATGCCGAGCGGCCCGGCGTAGGCCTCGACGTACTCCCGCATCCCGACCGGGCCGACGACGGTCCGGATCGACAGATCGGCGGGCGCCTCGGCCTCGGCCACGGTGGTCACGTCCACGGCCATGATCGGCATGTCCGCGATCTGCTCCGCGCCGCGCTCGAGCAGGCCCTCGGCGGTGCCCTCGTCGCTGTCCGCGCCCACCCACCAGCCCCACCGCGAGCCGGTCAGGTGCTCCCTCGCCTCCGCGATCGCGTCGTCGAGCTGTTGTCCGCGGACGCGGAGGACCCCGTTGAGCAGTGGGTGGGGGATGTCGGTGCGGTAGGTCGGCAGGTCGGTGTCGGGGCGCGTACCGGCCCAGCCGCACCAGTAGCGGCGGTTGGCGGCGAGTTGCGGGCCCAGGTCGTGGATGGAATGGGTGGTCATACCCTCAGGACCCGGTCGGGCGGCCAGAAGTTCGATTCGCCGGGGGAGTGATCTCCGGGCGGGGCGGTCGCGGGGTGTGCAGGAGGCGCACCTCACACACCAGGCCCTTCTTCTCGCGGAGCAGCCAGGTCCCGCCGGGCGGGCAGTGGAACGGATCCTCCGGCGGGTTGACGAAGGCGTTCTCCCAGATCGTGATGCCCGCACCGGCCACCACTGCGGTGATCTGGTGAGCGACGCCGGAGTCATAGTCCCGTCGCATGGCCGCGAAGACCGGTTCGCGGCCGGTCGTCCGTTTGCCACTCGGCCAGCAGAAGGTCATGTCCTCGGCCCAGCGCGCGGCCACCTTGTTCATCGGCGCACCGTCGGCCACCGCGGACAGCACAGTCGTCGCCTCCTCGCGTCGTTCGGCCCGCAGCGCCGCGGTCCCGTCGTGCCGCTCGTCGTGTACGCGGGGCAGGACCTCGGCCAGCTGACGGCGCGCTTCGCTCAGGCGGCTGCGGACGGTGCCGATCGGGACCCCGCAGAGGTCCGCGATCTGCTCGTACGAGTTGTTCTCGGTGAAGTAGCGCAGCATCGCCACCGTCTGTGCGGCCGGCGACAGCTGGTGCAGTCCGTGCCAGATCCAGTCCCGCAGTGCGCTGCGGTCGATCCGGGCGACCGGGTCGTCCTGCTCCGGGGCGTGCAGGGTCTCGCCGGCCACGCCCACCGGGACGGGTCTTCGTGAGCGCAGCAGTTTGCGGCAGTTGTTGCGCACGATGGCGTGCAGCCAGGGCCGGACCGCGGCGGGGTCACGCAGCTCGCCGATCCGGCCGAACGCGGTGATCGCGGCATCCTGGCAGGCGTCCTCGGCCTCGGGCACCGCGCCCAGCAGTTGGTGTGCCACCGCGAGCATGCCGGCGTAGTGCAGCTCGAACAGCAGCGTGAAGCTTCGCGGGTCGCCCTGCTGGGCGGCCCGGACCACCTGCTCCGCGTCGCTGGTCGAGGCGGGTGCCGAGGTTGGTAGGAGCATGCCGGAACGCTAGCTCCGGCCAGTGAAAAACTTCTTCAGCGGATCGAACTTTCGTCCTGCCGCCTGGATCTGCAGGACATGCCCGTCGACACAAGCCAGGACCACACCGTCCGCGGAGCGGCCCGCCTCGTGCCGTTTTCAACCCCGACGTCCGTCTTGCCGCTCGCGGCACCCTGCTGTCCCGAGAGCTGGAAGAACGGACGCTCGATTCAGTCACCGTCAAGTTATTCGGCACAAGAGCCGGTTCGCCCCGGCCGGTCCCCGGAGCCGGCCCCGACGGGTGCGCTGCGCCTGCAGATCATGGGCCCGCTGCGGCTCTGGCGCGGTGAGATCGAGATGGAGGCGGGCCCGCGTCAGCAGCGCGGCCTGTTGGCGGTCCTGCTGGCTCGTGCGGGGCGGCCCGTCAGCACCAGCGACCTGACGGGTCTGATCTGGGGCCCGGACTCGCCGCCCAGCGCGGTGAACGTCGTCCACAAGTACGTGGGCGCGCTGCGCCGCCTGCTCGAACCCGATCTGCCCACCCGCTCGGCCGGGTCCTACCTGCTGCGGCACGGCAACGGATACCGCTTCGTCGCGGGGCCGGAGACGCTCGACCTTCTCGCGTTCCGCCGGCACGTCTCCGCCGCGAAGTCCTGCCTGGGGCAGGACCGTCCCGCCGAGGCGCTCGACCACTACCTCAGCGCTCTCGAGCTGTGCCACGGTTCGGCCGGTGCTGGCTTGATCGACAACGCGACGGCGACCTTCGCCGGCATCGACAGCGAGTTCTTCGACGCCGCGGTCGCCGCCGCCGCGGTGGCCGTGCGAGTGCGTCAGCCCGCGCGGGTGCTGCCCCCGCTGCGGCTCGCCGCGGAGATGGGCCGGCTCAACGAGCCGGTCCACGCGTGCCTGGTGACGACGCTCGCCGCGGCCGGCCAGCAGGCCGAGGCGTTGGCGGTCTACGGCGCGATCCGCGCGCGCCTGGACGACGAGCTGGGCATCGACCCTGGGCACAAGCTCCGGGACGCCCAGCGGCGGGCCCTCACCCAGGCGGGGATGCCGCCCTCCGGGGCACCGAGTCCGGTCCCCGGGATATCTCGGCCGATTCCCCTGGTGCGTCCGGCGCAGCTTCCGCCGGACCTACCCCTCTTCGTGGGCCGCGACCCCGAGCTGACGATCCTGGACGACCTCGTGAACGGGATGAGGGCCGTCGGACGGACCAGCCCCCTGGTGGTCGCGATGAACGGCATGGGCGGCGTCGGCAAATCGACGCTTGCGGTCCACTTCGCGCACCGGGTGGCCGGCGAGTTCAGCGACGGGCAGCTCTACCTCGACCTGCAGGGTCACCTCGGCGAGGGTGAGAGTCGGCCGGCCGGCGACGCGGTGTGCCTTCTCCTGCACGCGGTGGGCGTGGCCGCCTCCGACGTTCCGGACGGGTTCGACGCGCGGATCGGGATGTACCGCAGCATGACCGCCGGCAGGCGGATCCTGGTCCTGCTGGACAACGCCCGCGATGCCTCCCAGGTGCGTCCGCTGCTGCCGAACTCGGCGGACAGTCTCGTGCTCGTCACCAGTCGGCGGTCGCTTGTCGGCCTGGCCGCGTTCGACGGGGCCCATCCACTCCGTGTCGATCCGCCCGACCTGCCGACGGCCCGTCGGCTGCTCGAAAGCCGTCTCGCCGACCTGCCGGCCGGCGGAACGGCGGGCAGGGAGATCGTCGACGAGATCATCGAGCTGTGCGGCCGGCTTCCGCTGGCGCTGGCCATCCTGGCGGCCCGGATCGCCGTCCGCCCGCGACTGTCGCTGGCCTCCGTCGCCGCCGAGCTACGCGACGGCGCTCGCCGGCTCGAGGCGTTCCCCGACGGGGGTGGCCTCAGTGATCCGCGTACCGCGTTCTCGTGGTCCTACCGGCAGCTTGGTCCCGGTGCCGCCCGGCTGTTCCGGCTTCTGTCGGTGGCCCCGGTGCCGGGTGTCACGGCCGCGGCCTGCGTGAGTCTCGGCGACCGCGACGCCGACGACATCCGGGTCGAGCTGGCCGAGCTGATCGAGGCGGACCTGGTGACCGAGCACGAGGACGGTCGGCTCACGTCGCACGTGCTGATCCGGACGTACGCGCAGGAACTCCTGCACGCCGAGGAGTCGGCGGCGGAGCGGCAGGCGGCGATCAGCCGCCTGCTGCAGCACTACCTGCACAGCAGTTTCCGCGCGCAGGTGGTGCTGGAGCCGAACCGGACGCCGATCGAGCCGCCGCCGCCCCTGCCCGGTGTGGTCGCGGAGCAGCCGGAGACGTACGACGAGGCCATCGCCTGGTTCGCCAGCCAGCGGGAGGTGCTCAAGGAGGCGGTCCACCGGGCGGCCGACATCGGGTACGGCATCGCACCCTGGCAGCTCGCCATCACGATGCAGCAGTACCTGCAGTGGGCCGGCTACTTCCAGGACTGGGAGGACGTCATGCGGGTGGCGCTGTACGCGGCACGGGTGAGCCACGACGAGGTCGGGGAGGCGCACGTCCTGCGCAGCCTGGCCGGCGCCCGTCATGTGTTCGGAGCCAACGACGAGTCGCTGCACCTGCTCGGCGAGGCGCTGCGCATCTTCGAGGACCGGGACATGCGGCTGGAACAGGCGCTCGTGCACAACAACTTCCACCAGGTGTTCAGTGCGCTGAGCCGGCACGACCTCGCCCTCGACCACAGCGCGAGGGCGCTGTCGCTGTCCCGCCTCCTGGAGAATCGTCGGGCCGAGGTCGTCAGCCTCCTGTTCAGCGGCACGTCGTTCGCCGGGCTGGGTCGGGTCGAGGAATCAGCTCGGGCGTTGAACGAGGCCCTCGCACTCAATCAGCGGATCGGACGCGGCCGTGAGGAGAGCGAGATCCGGACCGCCATCGCCCGCAACCTGGCCGCGTCGGGACACGTCGGCGAGGCGGTCGAGCAGCTGGAACTCTCGGCGGAGACGGCGTACCGCGTCGGGGACCGGCCGTTGCAGTTCGACGCCCTGCGGCAGCTGGCCGACGTGCTGATCACGGCTCGCGACGTCCCCGGAGCCGCGCGGGTGCTCGAGCGGGCCCGCGTGGTTCTCGGGGAGTTGCAGGGCGGCGGCACCGACAGCATGCGTGCCGCTCTCCTCCGTCTCACCGAGCTGCTGTCCTCGGCCTGACGGTCTCGCGCGGGTTTGCGGTGCGGTGTCCCGGGTAGCCCCGAATTTCGTCAGAAGGTCAGCGTGTGCTGGCTCGAACGCCGGTGCACAGTGTGGGAGAGGGGCGCCCGATGAAGGCTGTCGTTTGGCACGGCATCGGCGACATCCGCGTCGACGACGTGCCCGAGCCCCGCATCGAGGCGCCGACGGACGCCGTCGTCCGGATCACGACGGCGGCGATCTGCGGCACGGACCTGCACTTCGTGCGGGGCACGATGCCCGGGATGAAGCCGGGCAAGATCCTCGGCCACGAGGGCGTCGGGGTCGTCGAGGAGGTGGGACCGCAGATCCGCAACCTCAAACCCGGCGACCGGGTGGTGATCTCGGCGGTGCTGGGCTGCGGGTCCTGCGCCTACTGCCGCCGAGGGCTCTTCGCGCAGTGCGACGACGTCAACCCGTACGGGCCGCGGGCCGGCACGGGCTCGCCCGGCTCACCCGAGGCGCAGGGCCCGTTCAACGGGTTGCAGGCGGAGTACGCGCGGATCCCGTTCGCGCACACCAACCTGATCCGGCTGCCGGAGAACGTCACCGAGGCGCAGGCCATCACGCTGTCCGACATCTACCCCACCGGCTACTTCGGCGCGGTGCTGGCCGACGCCAGCGATGGCAACATCGTCACCGTCTGGGGCTGTGGCCCGGTGGGCCAGTTCGCCGTGCTCTCCGCCTACCAGCGCGGCGCGTCGCGGGTGATCGCGATCGACGGACACGCCGACCGGCTGGAACACGCCCGCCGGCGAGGGGCCGAGGTGATCAACTTCAACGAGACCGATCCGGTCGAGGCGATCATGGAGTTGACGAACGGAATCGGGGCCGACTGCGCCATCGACGCGGTCGGAGTGGACGGCGAGAGCCCGAAGTCGGGCCCCGCCGCGGGCAAGGACGACGAGCGCAACCGCGAGGAGCAGCGCAGGATCTCCCCGAACCTCGACAGTGCGGGAGTGGACGGGCACTGGAAGCCGGGAGACGCGCCCAGCCAGGCGCAGACCTGGGCGGTGGAGAGCCTCGCGAAGGTGGGCACCCTGGGGATCGTGGGGGTCTACCCACCCGCCGACCGGTACTTTCCGATCGGCACGACAATGGCTCGTAACCTCACCGTCCGGGCCGGCAACGGCAATCATCCCAGGTACATCCCGAAACTGGCGGCGATGGTCGCGTCCGGCCAGGTCCATCCGGAGGACGTGGTGACGGAACACGAACCGCTCACCGACGCGATCGGCGCGTACCGCGAGTTCGACGTTCGCAGCCCCGGCTGGCTGAAGGTCGCCCTGCGGACCGCGTGAGGGCCGTTCGGCGCCGAATCAAGTGGTGGTCCATCGCGCGTGCAGTGGGTCCGTGGATGCTGATCGGGTGCGCAGACACGTCACGGTCACCCTGGCGGCCCTGAGCAACGCCGTTCTCGGCCTGCTCGCCGTCGCCCCGCTCGCGGTCCTCATGTCGTTGCTGGCGTACGCGGCACACCACCCCACCTCGTCGCCGACGAACCACACGTACGCGACGATCGCCGGACGGCTGCCACCCGTCGAGATCGACGGCGACGAGGCCGGCGCGGCAGTGGTCTTCCTGGCCGTCGCCGCGGTGCTGCTGGGCGGAGCCTTCGTCGCGACGAACGCGTGGCTGCTGGCCCGCCGGCCGGGTGACCGGCGTGCCGGCTGGGTCGCCGCGACGATGCTCGCGCTGTCGCCGTTCGCCTGTTTCGTGGGCTACTGGTGGCTCGGGACCGTGCCGCGGTGACGGCCGGTCCAGTCGACGTCAACAAATGATCCACTGACCGTGACTACGTTTCGAGAGTCATTCGACCTCGAAGGAACAACGGTTGGCCCACTCGAACGCGCTACGCCTGCAGATCCTGGGCCCGCTCCGGATCTGGCGGGGTGACGTCGAACTCGACGCGGGCCCTCGGCAGCAACGCTGCCTGCTGGCCCTCCTGATCGCGCACCAGGGCCGCAGGATCGCCATGACCGAGTTGATCGACCTGGTGTGGGGACCGAGCCCGCCGCCCAGCGCGGTGAACGTCATCCACAAGTACATCGGCGCCATCCGCCGGCTCCTCGAGCCCGGCCTGTCGCCGCGGGCCGCTGGTTCGTATCTGACCAGGCACGACACGGGTTACCGCTTCACCGCGGGCCCGGCGACGCTGGACCTCGTCGCGTTCCGCGGGCTCGTCGCGCAGGCGGCGGAGAGCGCGCGCGGCGACCGGCTGGAGGAGGCGCTGGCCCGTTACCTGGAGGCCCTGCGACTCTGCCACGGACCGGCCGGTGAGACCCTGGCCGACACCGCGGGAGCCATGGCGACCTTCTCCGGGTTGGACGGTGAGGTCTTCGACGCCGCCGTCGCCGCCGCCGAGATCGCCACCCGTGTCGGCCAACCGGCGCGGGTCCTGGCGTCGCTGCGACTCGCCGCGCAGATGGGACGGCTGCACGAACCGGTGCACGCCAGCCTGGTGACGACGCTCGGAGCGGCCGGACACCAGGCCGAGGCGCTGGAGGCGTATCGGACCATCCGCGCTCGGCTCGCCGACGAGTTGGGCATCGACCCGGGGCGGGATCTGCGCAACGCCCAGCACCGGGTGCTGACCCAGGCGGCCGAACCGGACGTGGAGTCCGGCGCGGCGGTGCTCCCGGCACCGCTGGTGCGTCCGGCGCAGCTGCCACCGGACCAGCCCATGTTCGTGGGACGGACGTTCGAGCTGACGGTGCTGCGCGACCTGGTTCTGGGCATGCGCGACGGCCAGCGCACCAGCCCGATGGTCGTCGCGGTGGACGGGATGGGTGGCGTGGGCAAGTCGACGCTCGTCACCCACTTCGCGCACTCGGTCGCGGACGAGTTCACCGACGGCCAGCTCCACCTCGACCTGGGCGGCAACGCGGGGGAGGACGGCACCGTCTCGGCGGCGGACGCGTTGCGCTCGCTGTTGTACGCCCTCGGTGTGCGTGCGTCGGAGGTACCCGACACGTTCGACGCGCTGGTGGGCACGTACCGGAGCCTGACCGTCGGCAAGCGGATGCTCGTCCTGCTCGACGACGCCCGCGACGCCTCGCAGGTGCGTCCGCTGCTCCCGAACTCGGCCGAGAGCCTGGTGCTGATCACCAGCCGGCGCCCGCTTGTCGGTCTCTCGGCCTCCGAGGGCGCACGCCTGTACCGCACATACGTCCCCGACCTGCCCGACGCTCGCAGGATGTTGTCGACCCGGCTCTCCGTCCTGCCGAGCCGTGCGGCCGAGGGCATCGACGCCGACGTCCTCGACGAGATCATCGAACTGTGCGGCCGGCTGCCGCTCGCGCTGTCGATCCTGGCCGCCCGGCTCAGCGTACGGCCCCAGCTCTCGCTGGCCACGGTGGCGGCCGAGTTGCGCGACGGCGCCCGACGGCTCGCCGCGTTCCCGGGCGGCGTCGGCGTCACCGATCCGCGCACCGCGTTCTCCTGGTCGTACCGGCAGCTGACCCCCGGCGCGGCACGGCTCTTCCGGCTGCTGTCGGTGGCGCTGACCCCGGGCATCACCCTCGGCGCCTGCGTCAGCCTGTCCGGACGGGACCCGGATCGGACCCGGGCCGAGTTGGAGGAACTGACCGAGGCGGCGCTGGTGTCGGAGCACGACAAGGGCTGCTACACCTCGCACGTGCTGGTCCGGGCGTACGCGGAGGAGTTGCTCCGAACGACCGATCCGATCGACGAGCAGCGCGCCGCCGTCACCCGGCTGCTCCAGTACTACCTGCACAGCAGCTTCAACGCGCAGGTCATGCTGCATCCGAACCGCCCGCCGATTCCACCCGCCCCGCCCCAGCCGGGTGTGCGCTCGGAGCAGCCGGCGTCGTACGAGGAGGCCAACGGGTGGTTCGCCGAGCGGCGCGAGGTGCTCCGGGAAGCGGTCCGGGTCGCGGCCGAGCTGGGCTACGGCACCGTCTCCTGGCAGTTGGCGGTCACGATGCAGCAGTACCTCGAGTGGGCCGGTTACTTCCAGGACTGGGAGGACGTCATGCGGCTCGCCCTGCAGGCCACGCGCGACCATCGGGACGTGGTCGGCGAGGCGCACGTGCTGCGCAGCCTGGCCGGCGCACGGTGGTTTCAGGGGGCCGACCAGGAGGCTCTTGATCTGTTGTCGGCCGCGCTGACGGTGTTCGCGGCTAACGGGATGCTGCTGGAGCAGGCGCTCACCCAGATCAACATGCACGCGGTCTGCACCAGCCTCGGCGAGCACGAGCGAGCCCTGGAGTACGCGGAGACGGCGGTGTCTCTCTGCCGTGCGGCGGGCAACGAGACGGCCGAGATGCGCGGCCTCTACTCGAAGGGCAGATCGCTCACCTGCCTGGGCCAGTACGAGCACGCGGCCCAGGTGCTGCAGGAGGCGCTGAACATCAATCGCCGCGTCGGGCGCCCGCACGAGGAGGGAATGAACAAGGATTTCGTCGCGGACAACCTGGTCAAGCTCGGTCGCGCCGAGGACGCCGTCAAGGAGCTTGAGGCGGCCGTCGAGTCGGCGCGCCTGCTCGGCGAGGGGCCGTACCATTTCCAGGCCTTCGTGAGCCTGTCCGAGCTGCTGATCTCGATGGGTGACGTGGGCGCGGCGCGCACGGCGTTGGCGGGCGCCCGGGAGGTGCTGGGGTCGTTCCAGGGCGGCGGCCCCCTTCGCCTGCAGGCCAGGCTGCGTCATCTGGCGGCAGAGCTGGATCGTGCGGCTCACCCGCCACCGCACTGACGACAGCTGCGTGCTGCCCGACGGCCGGCGGACCTGAACCGATCGCGGGCATGCTCCGTGTGGATGTCGAACGGCTTCTGGACCTCCTGGAAGCCGCTTGACCGCTGGAGAATCCCCGATGACACGCAACCACCTGACTCCCCTCCTCGCCGTGCTGGCCGTCGGCGCGGCGACGCTCACCGGGTGCGGCTCGTCCCAGGTGCCGCCCGGTCCGGCCCGGGCCGCCGACCTGGGCAGCAGCCAGCCGGCAGCTCCGAGCGGTGGGACCGGCCCCGCGCTTGTGTCCGGCACCGCCAAGTCCAACAACTCGGCGGAGGGCACCGGCGACTGGGCGGTGCGCAACGGCGGGGTGGCGACCGGGAGCGCCCAGGAGTCCGCCCAGCGTTGGACCCAGTTGACCGCGAGCAAGGTGGGAAAGCTCGACCCGGTCGTGGTCAACGGCGCCGGACTGACCCTCTATCGATTCGACAGGGACAGCAACCAGCCGCCGGTCTCGAACTGCGATGGTGTCTGCGCCGAAACCTGGCCGCCGGTCACCGTTGCTCCGGGCGGCAAGATCTTTGTCGCCGGAGTCAAGAAGGAGGACGTCGGCACGATCCTGCGCCGCGACGGCACCCGGCAGGTCACCATCAAGGGGTGGGCGGTCTACCGGTTCGCCAAGGACGCCAAGCCGGGTGACACCCTGGGTCAGGGCGTCGGCGGCACCTGGTTCGGGGTGACCCCGGTCGGCGGGAAGGCCGGCGTCCCCGGTGGGGAGCAGCCCACCCCGGACGCCTCGCCGGCGCCTCCGGCCACGAGCGCCGTCTTCTTCGACGACCCCACCTTCGGCGATGGTGCGGGGTCGCAGGGTGTGGCCGGCACCGGCTGCCGGAACCTGGACCGACCGGGGGCCGCGTCCTCCGTGGCCGCTCCGGGCTCGCTCAAGATCTGGGCGGGGAAGGACTGCACCGGCCGCTCGCAGGTGATCAACGGCGACGTCGCGGATCTGGGGACTGTCGGCTTCGACAACGCGGTCGTCTCGGTGCGGCTGGGCTGACCCCGACGGCACGGCACCGCGCCGGCTCGGCCACTGGTCGGGCCGGCGCATCGCTGTGTGGGACAGGCCTTAGGGCCCTAGAGCGTCGCGCTGACGTACGCCCTGCCGTCGGTGGTCTCCACCCGGACACTGTCGACCGCTGCCGGGTCGATCAGGGCGCTGCCGTCCAGGGTGGTGCCCTCGGTGGCCGCCCTCTCCGACACCAACCAACTGCCTGCCAGCACCGTGCTGCCGTCCCTGCCGACAACCAGCAGGCGGCACCGCTGGCCCTGCGGAATGCCGGAGACCGTCGCGGTGACGCGTACCCAGCCGGTGGCCGGCCGCACGGCCACCGCGAGACGGGCGCCGGTGGCCGGATCGGTCGCGGTGGCCGAGCGGGCCGCCCGGTCAACCGTGCCGCTCGGGGACGCCGGAGCCGGCTGCGCGGTCACGCCCGGCGCCCGGTCGGCCGCCGGCCCGAAGAAGACACCCCCGAGGACGGCGGAGGCGACGACCGCCGCGGCGACGCCGGACATCGCGTGGCGTCGTCGGCGCTGCTCGGCCGCCTCGCCACGGATCTGCCGCAGAGTACGTTGCAGCAGAAGGTCGCCGTCCTCCGGTGGACCGTCGAGCAGCATCACCTCGGGCACGTTGTCGAGCGCACCGGCCCACCTGCGCAACGACTCGACCTCGGCCCGGCACTCCGCACAGACCGCCAGGTGTTCCTCCGCGCGGCGGGTCGCATCCGGGTCGAGGTCACCCAGCAGGTAAGCGCCGACGTCCAGGTGGTCGGCGTGCGGCGAGGAGCTGTCGGATGTCATGAGGCAGGCCGTTCCATCCCGGCTGGACGTTCGGCGAGATCGCGGAGCGCCCGGAGTGCGTAGTAGGTGCGTGACTTGACGGTACCTGCCGGGATGCCGAGCACCTGGGCGGCTTCCGCGACTGTACTCCCGAGCAGATACACCTGCTCAAGCACCTGTCGGTGCTCTCGGGAGAGGTGCTTCAGCGCGTCGGTCACCACTATCGAGTCCACCACGTGGTCGGCGTGGTCGCGTTCGGCGGCGGCCTCGGTCGGGCTCTCCGGGACCTCCGGTGGCCGTGCGTTTCGCGCGCGTACGGTGTCGGTCACGATGTTGCGGACGACAGTCAGCAGCCAGCCACGGACCGAGCCCTTTCCGTTGACGAGGCTCTCGGGATGACGCCACGCCCGCACCAGCGCCTCCTGGACCACGTCCTCCGCGGCGGCGCGGTCCCGGGTCAACTGGGTCGCGTAGGCGAGCATCGCGCGTCCGTGCTCCTCGAATATGGACCGGACCAACGCCTCGCCTGCCACTTCCTGCCGACGAACAGGTCCTGATCCCGCCATGGCTACCACCCTTTGCTGACCCTCACGTCGCCGGCGTCTCCACCGGATGCTCACGGGTCCTCAGGATGCACACCCCGTCGTCAGCGCATGTTGATCAATAGAAAACTTGTCTGATCACCCACGTCGTGGCCGATTCGAGACATTTTGGGTCATCAATTGGCGACCCGCTGGTCTCGGGCGGCGCGCCCGAGACCAGCGGAGTGACACTCCTACCGGGCGTACGGCCAGGGCTCGCCGCTCTCCGGGACGCCCGCCTCGGCCAACTCGCGCAACGCGTCGGCGAACAACCGCATGGCACGTTGCCCGCCCGGATTGAGCAGCACGTCGACGCCGTCGGGGAGCAGCGTCAGCAGCTCCTCCAGGTCGACCTGCCGCCAGTCTGCCGCGTCGACCCGGGCCTGGTCCGCGGCGCTCGTCGCGACGAGCACGCAGGGCACGTCGTCCGGCGCCGGCGTCACGATGACCGCACCCTCGCTGTCCAGCGCCACCTCGACGAGGCTGTCCCGCAGCGCCAGGAGCACCGCGTCGACGCCGGCGCGGCCGGTGGCCACCAGTCGCGCGGCGGCGTCCACCGGGCTCGTGGGCGCCTCCGGATCCTTCGGCCGGTACAGCGGGTTGGCGGCGAAACAGCCGACGGTGCCGTCCGGCTCCACCAGCCAGCCACCGACGATGGTCTCCACCGGTGGCATCTCGGCCGTGTCGGCGTCCCCGCCGGCGGGCCCGGTCAACTCCTCGTCCAGCAGCAGCATCCAGTGCCGCTGCCGCTCGCCCTCGTCCTGTTCGCTCATGAACTCGCCCCCTTGCCACTCGGATCGATGCGGGTGAACTTGCCGCCGTTCTCCACCGCCAGGGTGGCGATGGGGCGGCCCGCGGTGGTCAACAGCCCGTCCACGTCCACGCCCTCGGTGGTGACCACCGTCTCGTCCGCCGCGAAGATCCGCCGCTGGCTGCCGAGATCCCGCATGGCATTGGCGAAGTCCTGCCCCCCGGTGCCCGCGGTGTTGCCGAAGTTGCAGGAGATCATGGCGATCGACTTCCCGGGGTCCGAGGCGGAGTTGGTGGCCCGAAAGATCTCGTTGTGGTGCACGACCTTCGCGAACTGCCCGCCCGGCACGTGCAGGACGCTGCCGTCCTTCAACCGCACGGCGGCACCGTTCGGGTTGCCGTGCGCGATGACCAGGGTGGGTTCGCTCTTGAGTCGGGCCCACGGCGCGACCTGGAACTTGTTGCCCACGAAGTTGGGCTCCGTCCCGGGCAGCCGCCGGATCGCCTTGGTGCCGGGCTCCGCGATCGACCCGCCGATGTTGCGGCCGAAGGCGAGGTTGGCGTCGGTCCGGGCCCAACTCGTGAAGCTGTCGTTGTCGGTGGCCCGGCTCGGGAAGAGGACGCCGATCTGCCTCCCGTTGTTGTCCACCAGGGGAGTGGACTCGACGTCCGAGGCGCGGAACGTCTTGAGGTGCCCCTTGCTGTTCTGACCGAGGATGAGTGTCGGATCCTGCGCCTGCTTCTTCTTGGCGTTCTTGAGATCCCGGGCGAACCGCAGGTCGAACACCTTGTTGTCGATCCGGTTGAACACGCCCTTGATGGTCTTGCCGAGGCCGACCTCGGTGACCTTCGCGTCGATGCCGCGACCCGGTGCGGCGGCGGCGCCTCCGGTGACCTCCCGGGTGCTGTCCTTGATGCCGTCGGCAATCTTGCCGGGGCGTACCTTGCCGAGCTTGCTGGCGAGCTTGATGACCCGGCTGACGATCCGTCCACCCGGAACCAGGCCGAGCGCCAGCCCACCGGCGGCGAGGGCGATCTCGGCCGGATCGCCGCCGAGGGCGGCCGCGGCGAGTTCGATGCCGCCGGAGAGGAAGCCGATCGCCGAACCGAGGGGCGGGAAGATGAACGACGCGACCACCGAGAGCACGTCCAGGATCGTGGTGATCCATTCGATCACCGTGCTCTGGAGGAAGTCGACGAACGCGTGGAACGCCTCGACGATCTTGTCCCAGAGGGAGCGTTGCGGCGCGTCCTTCGCCAGCTGGTTCAGTGTCTCCGCGGCGGTCCGGGCCGCCTGGTCGCGCAGGGCTGTTGCCTGGCCGAGCAGCGCCTTCGCCCCGTCCAACGCCTGTTGGGCGTCGGCCGCCCGGCTCCGGGCGGCGCTCGCGTCGTCGGTGACCTGTTCCTTCGCGTCCGGGGCGGTCGCGGTGTCGGCGTTCATCGTGACAAGCGCCGCCACCGCCGAGGCGACCGACGCCTGCGCCGCCCGCTGGTCTCCGGCCGCCTGCCGCGCCTGGTCGAGGGCACGCAGCGACATCGTCTGCGCCTCCTCCAGCGATGGCAGATAGCGCAGGTAGGCGTCCGCCGCCGCGGCGTAGGAGTTCGCCATCCCGTCCAGCCGCCCGGGCAGCTTGCCGATCAGATCCCGGAAGGCGTCCATCGCCTTGCCCTGGCCGACGTCGACCTGGCTTCCGGAAGCGAGCAGGTCGTGGGCCTCCTGGGTGGTTCTGGCGAGTTCCTGGTATGCCCGGGTGATCTCTTCGAAGGACTCGGAGTCACCCGGCACGGGATCTGAGTCGAGCTGCAACACGGACCACTCGGCGTCGCCCGGACGCGTCATGACGAACCTCCCCATCGCATCGTCAGGCCGGCGCCCGAACCGTCCGCCGGGAGCCGAGTCGCACACGTAGCCGGCGGGAGATCGGTTCACCGCCGCTGAACCGCTCCGCGCGCCGGTCCGTGTACCGCGCAGGTGCCGTGACGTCTGAGGGGTGCGGAGATGAGCGAACGGG
Source organism: Micromonospora sp. NPDC049101 (assembly GCF_040648675.1). Lineage (NCBI taxonomy): Bacteria > Bacillati > Actinomycetota > Actinomycetes > Micromonosporales > Micromonosporaceae > Micromonospora > Micromonospora sp. NPDC049101. The sequence goes on from NZ_JBEZED010000018.1 coordinate 153,396, forward strand.
ATGGCAGGCCGGCCGGGGAGGTGGCGCGATGAGCGTGATCCACGTACCCGGCGCGGAGCTGGAGCGGGTCCACGAACTGCTGCGGCGCACGAAGGAGCTGATGGACAGCGCGTCGATCAGGTCGATGGGCGCGGTCGTCGACACGCTCGGGCAGCGCAATCTGGAGGATGCCGCCCACCACTTCGAGAAGCGGTGGGGCGACGGCCGGCATGTCGTGGCGAAGGACCTCGAAGGCGTGCGCGACGCGGCGAAGGCCGTCGCCGACGCGTTCAAGGAGGCCGACACCCAGACGGCGAACGCGTTGACGGCACCGGAGCAGGGGGCGGCACAGTGAACGGCGAAACGACGGACACCAGGGCTCCCGCGTCGACCCCGACCGGGTTTCACCTGCGTACCCCCGAGGCGTGGGACGACTTCTCCACGGCCGACGAGGCGAGTGAGAACCGACTGGCCGACGAGGCGCGGGGACACGCCGTGGCCGCCGAGTTCACCGCGGACCAGGCGGAACGGTTCGCCGAGCAGGTGCGCCGATCGGTACGCCAGGCCCGACGCTCCGGCGCGGTCCACGCGGCCGGCGTCTTCCAGCTGTACGAGGACGGCCCGTTCACCGCCACGGTGCTCGTCGCGGTGGCCACCCCACCGGCCAGCGGCGACATCCTCGGGGCGTTGAGCGCGGTGGGGCAACCGACGCGGGCCGACGGAACCTGGCGGCGGGTGACCACCGCCGAGATTTCCGGGATCGGCACGGTGGGCCGGGTGTACGGCATCCAGAACGTCACCCAGGACGGCGCGACGATGCGCTGCGCGGTGATGCACACGGTCGTGCCGATGCCGGGTTCGGCCGACGTCGTGGTGGTCACCGGATCGAGCCCGAACCTCGCCGAGGCGGAGGAGATCTTCGGGCTCTTCGGTGCGATCACCGAGACGCTGGAGTTCACCTGGGCGGACGGCGTCCCGGCGCTGGCCGCTGCAACCGAGTCCACAAGGGAGCGCACGGCCGGCGAGTGATCCGGCCATGCGCGGTCAGGGGGACACCGGTGATCCGGTGTCCCCCTGAGCGTTTCCGCCGCGGCGCGCCTACCTCACTCCTCGGCCGCGCCGGCCCCCAGCAGCGCCCGCAGGGCGGACGGGTCGGTCCGCGGAATCTGCACCAGGCGGACCGTGCCGTCGCCCAGGTGGACCAGTGCCCGGCCCAGACGCCCCACGCCGAGCTGGCCGCGGGAGAGCTTGGCGCCGATGAGTTCTCCGTCGCCGAGGCCCTGCGGGCTGAGCAGCGCACCCTGCCGGTTGCGTCGGGCGTCGACGTGCCAGCCACCGAAGCCGCCGGAGAGCCCGTCGATGGAGCCGGCGATGATCAGCCCGAGGCCCTGTTCCGCACCGGCCCGCGCGATCTCCCCGAGATCGCTTCCCGCATCGCACTTGAGCAGCAACTCGGCGTCGTCCAGCACCACCACGGCCGGTCCGGTCCTGCCCTCCAGCGCCGCCGTCAACCCCTTGGAGGTGAGGTTCTCGCTCGCGACCAGGTCGAGCACCCCGGGCAGGCCGGCCAGCTCGCGCAGCGGCGAGCGGCGGGGTGTCGCCACGACCACCGGCGTCCCCTGCCGCAGCAGACCCGCCACCATGGTCAGCAACGCGGTGCTGCGTCCCGAGCGTGGCGGCCCGGCCAGGACCAGACTCGGAATGACCGCCAGGTCCGGTCCGATCGCGCCGAGTTCGTCGCCGCCGACCCCCACCATCGTCCAGAGCGGTTCGCTCGGCCGGGCGAGCGTCTCGGTGTCCCGCAGCGTCAGCTCGTCGGGCAGCACGTCGATCCGGAACGGACGGTCCGCGGCCGTCAGGTCCGCGTCGCGTTGCCGGGCCGCCTCGGCGATCTCGGCGAGTACGCGTGCCTGTCCCTGGCCGGACACGTCGTCGCCGAGCAGCGCGATCTGCGCCTCGGCACCGTCGGCCGCCCGGATCGCGCGGCCCGCCTCGATCTCGTCGGGCAGTTGCCGGTGGTTGATGCCGACCATGCTGTAGTCGCCGCGCTCGGTCAGCCGCAGCACCAGCTTGTCGTCAGTGGTGGACGAGATCCGACTGGAGAACATCGCCCGGTCACCGGCGAGCACCACGTGGATGCCCGCCCCGGCGCCCTCACGCAGCAGCGTCAGCAGGCCGGTCATGACCGTGCCGTTGTCGTAGTCGGCGAAGGTCTTGTCGAAGACCTCGAACCGGTCCAGCAACAGCAGGATGTGTGGCGGTCGCTCACCCTCGACCGCACCGGAGCGGTACTCCACCATGCTCGCCGAGCCACTGGAGGCGAGCAGTTGCTGCCGCCGGGCCAGCTCCGCGACAAGCCGGGCGAACAGCCGGCCGAGCCGTTCCGCCTCGGTGCGCTGCACCACGGCCCCGCAGTGTGGCAGACCGTTGAGGGCCAACAACGCCCCGTTGCCGCAGTCGACGCCGTACACGTGGACGTCCGCCGCGGAGTGGACGCGGGCGAGTGCCCCGGCGATCGTCCGCAGCGTCTGGGACCGGCCGCTGCGCGAGGAGCCGATGACGTGCAGATGCCCCAGCGTCCCCAGGTCCAGCGCCAACGGCACCTGGTCCTGCTGGGCGGGCAGGTCCACCAGCCCGTACGCGACCGGCGGGAGGTGGTATCCGCCGGCGCGGGCCGTGGGCAGCGCGTCCACGGACAGCTTCGACGGCAGCGCGGGCAGCCAGGGGCTGTGCTGCGTCGGGATGGCGAGCCGGTCACTGGCATTGCGGACCGCCTCCACGAGCACCGCGAGGTCGGTCAGTTCGGCGGACGCCTTGGCCGCGGCGCCGGGCCGGCGAGGTGCCGAGCGACCGAGATCCGGCCAGGAGAGCGGTGCCAGCCACGGCGCCGGTCGAGCGGTGGTGCGGGCACCGGGGCGGAACCCGCCGACCCGACCCGCCTGGAACGGCACCAACGACGACTGCGCGAGCCGGACGAAGGCGCGGCCCGGCGTCGTCTTCGAGATCGTGGCCGCGTCCGGGGCGTTCAACACGTCCTGGCTCTCGCTGCTGTCGGTGACCCGCAGGGCGATGCGCAGGTTGGTGTTGGCCCGGATCTCCGGTGAGACCACACCGCCCGGTCGCTGGGTGGCCAGCACGAGATGAATACCGAGCGACCGACCCCGCTGCGCGATGTTGACCAGACCGGTCACGAAGTCGGGCAGATCACGCACCATCGACGCGAACTCGTCGATCACGATGAGGAGCCGGGGCATCGGGACGCGGGACGGCTCGCGGCGCAGCAGCGCGACGTAGTCGTCGATGTCCTTGGCCCCGGCCTCGGCGAGGATGTGTTCGCGTCGCCGCAGCTCCGCCGAGAGTGAGGTCAACGCCCGGCTCACCAGGTGGGTGTCCAGGTCGGTCACCATGCCGACGGTGTGCGGCAGCAGGACGCAGTCCTTGAAGGCGCTACCGCCCTTGTAGTCGACCAGGACGAACGTCATCGCGTCCGGCCGGTTGGCGACGGCCAGCGACGCGACAAGAGTCTGCAACAGCTCGGACTTGCCGGAGCCGGTGGTGCCGGCGACAAGCGCGTGTGGTCCGTCCCGTTTCAGGTCGAGGGAGAAGGGCCCGTCCAGTGACACGCCGAGCACCGCCTCGGTGGTCCGACCCCCGGAGGTCCACCGGGCCGCCACGGCGTCCGGCTCCGGCGGCTCCATCCCGAGTACGTCGAGCAGCCGGCTCGCCCCGGGCAGCGCACTCTCCTCGTCCGCGCCACCGATGTCCCGCAGCGGCGCGAGGGCTCGCGCCACCCGGTGCAGCCACTCGGGCGAGACGACGTCCGGGTGGACGTCGTCGATCGGGGCGGCGAGGGTCTGGGTCACCAGCAGCGACCCGTCGGGCTGCTGCGAGATGACGGCCTGGCACTCCTCGGGCAGCAGCCTCTCCTCGGCGTCCACGCAGATCGCGAAGACCCCGACCGACGGGCCCTCCCGCAGGATCTGTGTGACGCCGGGCAGAGACCGCAGCTTCCGTGCCCCGTCGAGCACCACGAGGATGTCGCGGAACGCGCCGTTGGCCCGCTCTCCGGACCGGGCCGAGATGACGGTCACCAACTCGGCCACCCGGCGGGCCAGAGTCTGGGTGTCGGTGCCGACGGTGGCGAGGGTGTCCTGGCCGTCGCGGGGCCGCACGTGCGGCAGCCACCCGACCCAGGACCAGCCCTTCTCGTCGTCCGCACCGGCCAGCAGGTAGATCTGCAGGTCTTCCGGGCTGTGCAGCGCGCTCGCCTGGGCCACCATCCAACGGGCCGTCGTGCGGGCGACGGCGCCGCCGGCCACCCCCACGACGCCGTGCTTGCGTACCGGCACCGTCGCCGGCACGTCGAGGGCGCTCCACCGGACCTCGCGCCGGTTCTCGTCCTGGCTCAGGTCGCGGAGCACCACCTCGGACGGCAGGTCGGCGCTGCCGGCCCGTAGTTCGAGAAAGTCGGGGTCGGTGCGACGTCGCTCCCAGAGCCGACGCTGCGGCCCGACGGCGATCAGCCCGATCGCCGCCGGGTCCGGAAAGTTGTCCCGGCGGGCCAACCGTTCGGTGGTCAACGCCTCCTGCGCCTCGGAGCTGATGCCATCCTTCTTCTTCTCGTACTCGGCGAGTCGGGAGCGGTACGTGGCCCGGCCCTGCCGACGGGCGCCGATCTGGCCGGCGATCAGCACCAGGGGTGACAGGATCGCGAAGAGCAACGTGAGCGGGTTGCGGGTGATGAGGAACGCGGCACCGGAGAGCACGACCGGCGCGAGCACGGTGATCAGCGTGAGGGGCCGTCGCTCGGGCGGCGTGGGCGGCCCGGGCAGGGTGAACTGGGTGGTCCGCGCCGGGGGCAGCAGCCGCGGCGGACGGTTGTAGTCCAGGCCGGTGCGATCCTCCGAGATCTGGAGCGCGGCTTCGTCCCGAACGGGGCGGCGCAGCTCCAGCAGGGACGCACCGGCGGCGAGTTGCGCGCCGGGAGCCCAGACCTGCTCGTCCTCGATCTCCACCCGATCGAGGAGCAACCCGGGCTCGGTCGGGTGCAGCCAACACTCACCGTCCTCGGTCACCCGGACCCGCGCGATCACGGGAGCGAGCGAGGCGTCGTTCAGGCGTACGTCGTTGTCGTCGGCGGTGCCGATGGTGTGCTCACCGATGTCGAGCTGGTGCAGGCCGCCGGCGCCCAGGCCACTGACCACCCGGATCTCCAGTGGGCCCGGCGGACGTGGGGGTGACTCGGGTGCGGGACGGTCCAGCTCGAGCACGCTGCCCTGCCACAGCGGCGCGTCGGCGAGGGTGAGCCCCGGGTCCAGCGGCGCACCGGCGACGAAGACCGTCGGCGCTCGGGTGCCGGAGTCCGGACGGCGCTCCGCAAGCGCCTCGGCGAGCTCCGCGACTGTGGAGTCGAGGGCGGCCTCGACCTGGTAGTCGGTGGCAGAGGTGGACTGGTCCGTGACGGTGAGCAACAGGCGCACGGGTATCTCCTGGTCGGATGATCCGTCGGGAATACGGCTGGGGCCGCGTGGTGAGTGCGCACCACGCGGCCCCGACCGGTCGTTCGTTCGTCAGCGGCTGAGGCTGGCAGCGGTCTGCGTGTCGGTCTCGGAGAAGGCGTCACTGACCTGCGTGAGGTACTGGCTGATGCCTTCCATGCCGTGCAGGGTCTGGTCGACGCTGCCCTTGTACTCCTCGAAGTACGGACCGAACTGCTGCTGGGCGCCCGGGGTGTTGTAGCCACCCTGGATCAGAGTGTCGATCTTGCTCTTCGCCTGGGTCATCCCGTCCAGCAGGGTCTGCATGTTCTGCTGGAGCCAGCTCGCGGACTCCTGGATGTCCTCGCTGACGATGTGGTACGTAGCCATGTCTCTCTCCTGTCCTGAGCTTTCGGGCCAGCGAGCCGATCCCCCTGTGGACCGTCATCCGCCGACGCCGCCACCCACACGGATGCCCGCGCCATCTGGTTCAGAGCGGCTCCGACTTGTTGGGCGGGCGCGGCGTGGGTGGTCCCGGTGAACCGTTTCGTGGGGTCACTCGTGTGGGTGCCGGACCGGTTGCACAGGCCCGGCCCACAGGGAGCACGAGGGGGAGCGAACATGGTGGGGCAAGCGCGGATCGCACGAGGCGCGATCGCACTGATCAGTCTGGCGGCGCTGGCCGCCTGCGGCGACGACGCGGGCGCGGGCGCCACCGCCTCGCCGTCTGAGGGCCCGGGGTCGGCACCATCGGCCGCCGCCAGCACGGACCCGACCCCGCAGGTGGTCGAGGTCACCCCCGTCCCGGCGCCGACGGTGGCGAAGACGCAACGCCGGGTCCAGATCTTCAGCGGGCCGTCCGACGTTCCGCTGCCGAGTGTCACGGACCGCGGTCGGGGCATCTCCGTGATCCAGTTGAAGGCCATGAACCAGGCCGACATCGGCACCTACGTCGCGGACGGCCGCGAGATGACCCTCTACCGGTTCGACAAGGACTCGGCGAAGCCGTCGAAGGCGACCTGCGTTGGTGACTGCGCCAAGACCTGGCCCCCGCTGCTCGTCTCGTCACCCGGCCGGATCTACCCGGACGGCGTCGACCCGCAGTTCGTCGGGTACGTCGAGCGTCCCGACGGAACCTGCCAGGTGACCATCGCAGGCTGGCCCGTCTACCGGTTCGCCAAGGACGCCGCACCCGGCGACATCAAGGGCCAGGGGGTCGGCGGCACCTGGTTCGCGGTCAGCCCGACCGGAGACCGCACGAAACCGCTACCGGAGGTCGTCACCGTGCCGACGACCCCCGCCGCCCGCTGAGCCCAAGGAGCCGAGCATGAGCAGCCCACCCGGGAGTTTCGACAGCTCCGACGCTGCCGGCGCGAGCGGGGCGACCCTGCTGGCGCCCCGCTGGAAGCCGGCGCCCCCGCCGCAGTGGGGGCCGGCCAGGGCCGCATCGGGCGCGAGCAGGCGCCGGGTCGCTCCGAGACTCGTGTGGACCGTCGCCGTGCCGGTGGCCCTCCTGGTCGTGCTGGGGACGGTCCTGGCCGTGATCCGGCCCGGGTCGTCGGACCGGAAGGTCCTCGACACCGCGGCATTGCAACGAGACGTGCTGACGGTGCTTCGCGAGGACTACCGGCTCGACGCGGACACCGTCGCCTGTCCGGTGGACCAGCCGGTCCTCGAAGGACACCGGTTCACCTGCACCGCGGAGGTCGCCGGAGCAACTGTCACGACCTGGGTGACCGTCAGGTCGACGGGGCAGATCGACGTCGCGCGCCCGAAGTGACCAGACCGTGGCGCGGTGGTGGGCGCCCCGACCCGGACGGGGCGCTGCCGGTCAAGAGTTCGTCAAGAGGCTGGATGGTGGCCGCACGTAGCGTCTGAGCTGGGACCGGTCGCCGGTACCGCATTGCGTTCGCGGCAGAGCGGTGTCGCTGGCGGGGCTGGTCCCACCCCTGCACCCGGGAGGCCAGACGCCAGATGACAGCCGCAGACCCCACCTGCCCGGCCACCGGCCAGACTCTCTCGCTGGACGAGCTGATGATCGACCACACGGCACCGTTGTTCACGTTCGTCCGGACTCTCGTGACGGATCACCACCTCGCGGAGGACATCGTCCAGGAGACCTTCATCAGCGCCTGGCGGCACGCCAACCGCCACCGCCTCGGGGAGGGCTCGGTCCGGGACTGGTTGATGACGACGGCGCGCGACCTGGCGGTCACATCACTGCGGGAGGTCGCCGTCCAGCGCGAGACGATCGATGCGGAGGTCGACGTCCCCGAACCGGATCACGCGGACGCCGCCGTCGCCACGGCCGAGACGGTCACGCTGCTGCGTCGACTGCCCGAGGAACATCGCGCCGTGCTGCTGCACACCTATGTGGCCGGACGGACCGCGCACCAGACAGCCCGTGTGCTCGGAGTCCCGGTCCGCACGGTCCGGTCCCGGCACCACCACGCGCTGTCCGCCCTGCGTGCGAGCCGCACCACCCGATGACTCGGAGTGCGCCTCAGGTGGACGATCATAGGCGCGAGCCGGACGCCTCGATGGTTTCTCGCGCGCCGTGCACGGTGACACCGGTCAGCCGAATGGTGCCCAGGGCATCGGGGACGTGCGGATCGGTGGCCACGGTCCCGTTGTCGACGTCCAGCCCGAGCATCGTGCGCAGGAACAGCAGGGGCGCTCCGCTGGCCCAGGCCTGGGGGTTGCAGGCGGTGGGGTAGGGGACCGGCCGTCGGCCGAGCGAGCGGTCGTACCCGGAAATGGCCTCCGGGAGGCGGTATTCGAAGTGGGCGGCCGCTTCCAGCATCGCCATGGCGATGCGGTTCGCCGCGTCGCGGTGACCGTACCGGGCGAGCCCGGCGGCGATGATCGAGTTGTCGTGTGGCCAGACGGTCCCGAGGTGGTAGCCGATGGGGTTGTATCCCACGTCCTCGGTGGAGAGGGTGCGGACACCCCAGCCGGAGAACATCTGGTCGGACATCAACTGCCGGGCCACCGAGGCGGCCCGGTCGGGTGGGACGATGCCGCTCCACAGCAGGTGGCCCATGTTCGAGGTCATCGAGTCGATGGGGCGCTTGTCGGCGTCGAGGCCGATCGCGTAGTAGCCGCCGCGCGCGGGCAGCCAGTAGTCGCGGTTGAAGCGCTCGCGCAGATCGGCGGCTTCGGCCCGCAGACGTCGCGCCAACGCGCTGTCGGCCCAGGGCCCGTCGGCGAGTTGTGCGGCGCGGAGCTTCGCGTCGTAGGTGTAACCCTGGATCTCACAGGTGGCGATCGGCAGGGACGGAAGCCTGCTGTCGGCGAACTGGACGCCGTCGGGTGAGTCGCGCCAGCAGTGGTTGCGCATACCTTCGGGGGAGCGCGTGGCGTACTCGACGTAACCGTCGCCGTCACGGTCGCCGAAGTGGTCGATCCACCGAAGTGCCGCGTCGGCGTTGGGACGCAACCGTTGGACCAACGCGTCGTCGCCAGTCCATCGCCAGTACTCGGAGAGCAGGATGAGCCACAGCTGGGTGGTGTCGGCCGCGCCGAAGCACGGGCCGTACGGCATGATGCCCAGCTGCGTCAGCTCGCCGGACCGGTACTCGTGCAGGATCTTTCCCGGTTCCTCGTCGCTGAAGTCGTCAACGGTGTTGCCCTGGTGTGCGGCAAGGGTGACGAGTGCCCCCCGGGCCACGTCCGGTCCGCAACTGATGCTCTGGTAGGCGGTGATCAGGGTGTCCCGCCCGAACACCGCCAGGAACCAGGGCATGCCGGCGGCCAGCAGAACGACCTGCTCGCCGTTGATCTCCTTGACGATCCGCATCGACACCAGGTCGCCGGCCGACTTGTGGTAGACGTCGCGCAACAGGCCCGAATCCGTACTGAGGTCCGGCTTGTTCGCCCTCCACCGCCACGCCGCGTCGTCGGCGCCCGGGTCGTGCTCCTCGCCGAAGGTTCTGCTGACCGGCAGGTAGTCCCTGCCTTGGCAGTTCAGCAGCACCCGCAGCTCGCAACCCCAGCTGTCACCCCGTCCCAGGCGCACGTCCCAGACCAGTGCGTCGCCCTCGACCCGGTCGGCGTGCGGCTCGGCCTCGACGGTCGTGACGGCCGACCAGTGCGAGTTCTGGTACGAGAATCGCAGGGCCGAACCGTCCGACCGGTGGTCACGCTGGATGTCGGGCAGCCTGTTCCGTCCCGCCTTCTTGATCTCGAAGAGGTCGGCGAAGTCCGCGCCGACAGCCAACCGCAGACGTACGGAGACCGGCTCGGCGCCGAAGTACTGCACCGTGATCCGCTCACACATGCCGTCTCCGACGAACCGCTCCCGCCGCACGCCGACCCGGTTCGCCTCCAGGCCCTCGATCTCGGGATTCGCGAGGAAGAAGGCCGCCGAGTACGCGTCGACGGGGTTCGCACTGAGAACGAGCGGGGCCTTCCCGTCGAAGGTCAGTTCCCAACGGCTGATATAGCGGGTGTCGTCGTGGACCAGACCAGCGATGGAGTCCGTCGGCACGTCACCTGTCGAATTGGACAACATGAAGGTCCGGCCTTCGAATACGCCGACCGAGTCCGGGCCCAGTTCCGGTGGCATATCCCGGGTGACGCCGCCGTTCGCCGCGTCGGAGCGTTCTGACGACTGAGGGCTGGAAGGCGTCGACCGAGATTGCATGGCACTCAATTCCCCCCGCCGACAGTGGGACGGCCCTGCCGTACACGCTCGTAGTCTAGTACTGCAACGGCAGTAGGCGAATCGAGTTCGGCTCGCGTTCGTTGGTCTGCCTGTGACGGACGTTGATGTCGATCAGTGGCATGGCGAGTTGGAC